>NZ_JBMGQS010000001.1:0-454439 GCF_049060005.1 Flavobacterium sp. PLA-1-15
GAGTGCCTACGTTACAGGACAAGTTATGAATGTTGACGGAGGGATGTTGACGTAATATTAGATTAAAACAAAAAAATGACATCAATCACCATACTATTAATCTTACTTTCAGTACTAATAGCAGGAGGTTTGTCGTTTTACCAATATTTTTACAAAGCCAAAAGCAAGTCAAAAGTAACTTTGCTTTTGGCTTTTTTGCGTTTCATCTCGATTTTCGGAATTTTATTGTTGTTGATCAATCCAAAAATCACCAAGAACACTTACGAAACAGAAAAAACACCATTACCAATTGTAATGGACAATTCAAGTTCAATTGCGAATTTAAAAGCAAACGAAACAGCCTTGGAAGTTTACAAAAAGCTGACTTCAAACGCCGATTTACAGGAGAAATTCGATATCCAATCCTATCAATTTGACAATGATTTTGAACTTTCGGAACAATTCAATTTCAAAGGAAGCCAATCGAATTTTGAAGCAGTTGCAAAGAACCTAAAAAGTATCAACAAGAATAAAGGTTATCCTACGGTATTGATTTCGGATGGAAATCAAACCACAGGAAACGATTATGTGTATAGTTTTGATGCCAATAACAAAGTCTATCCTTTGATTTTGGGAGATACTACGACTTTCCTTGATTTGAAAATCAATCAGTTGAATGTCAATAAATATGCCTTCCATAAGAATAAATTTCCTGTAGAAGTATTTTTAAACTATTCAGGAACCAAAAGCATCACTGCCGATTTTAGTATTTCGCAAGGAAATTCAGTACTCAACAAACAAAGCGTTACGTTTTCGCCTTCAAAAAAATCAGCAGTGATTAATGTATTGCTTCCAGCGAATAATGTTGGTCTTCAGGTTTTCAAGGCCTCGATAACTTCAAAAGAGACGGAAAAAAATACGTACAATAATATCAAGAATTTTGCAGTAGAAGTAATCGACCAGAAGTCGGAAATTACAATAGTTTCAGCCATTAATCATCCCGATGTTGGTGCTTTGAAACGTTCGATAGAAACCAATCTGCAACGGAATGTAACCTTGGTCAAGCCAAAAGATATTCAATCGTTGCAAGATTATAACGTCTTGATTTTGTACCAACCAACAGCCGAATTCAAATCGATTTTTGAGACGAACAAAAATGTTGGCCTGAATACTTTTATCATAACCGGAAATAATACCGATTTCAATTTCCTTAACCAACAACAAAAGAGCCTGACGTTCAAGATGAGTTCGCAAACAGAAGATTATCTGTCAGAATTCGATTCGCAGTTCAATCTCTTTGCGATTGATAATATCGGTTTTGAAAACCTTCCACCTTTGCAAAATGCCTACGGAACAGTTGTGGCAAATGAGAATGTAAATGTGTTGCTTTCTTCTAGAATCCGAAATATTCAAACCAAAATGCCGTTGTTGGCTTTCGCCGAAAATCAAGGAAAACGAACTGCTTTTTTATTGGGAGAAAACATTTGGAAATGGCGTTTGCAAAGCCGAATCGACAGTGAATCATTCGAAAAATTTGATGTGTTTATCGATAAGACGATTCAATTTTTAGCTTCTAATAATTCAAAAAAATCATTGATTGTCAACCACGAAAGTTTTTATAATTCGGGTGATGCGATTGAAATTACGGCCCAATATTTCAACAAGAATTATGAGTTTGATGAAAAAGCACGTCTGACGATTTCATTAACCAATAAACAGACGAAACAAACCAAGAATTACGATTTGCTGAAGGGAAATAATTCGTATAAAGTCAATCTCGACGGACTTCCAGCCGGACAATATAATTTTACAGTAAAGGAATTGACATCGAAAAACACCTACAGCGGTTATTTCGAAATTCTGGATTTTGATATCGAACAGCAGTTTGTAAATCCAGATGTAGCCAAATTAAATCAATTGGCGACGCAAACCAGTGGCAAGACTTTTATGCCAAATCAATTGGATGCTCTAATCAAAAATCTTCTTGAAAATGAGGATTACAAAGCTATACAAAAGGAAATCACCAAGAAAATCCCTTTAATCGATAGTATTTTATTACTGATTTTGATTGCCGTTTCATTGGCTTCAGAATGGTTCATCAGAAAGTACAACGGAATGCTTTAAGTTGGATAATTTTCGAGTTTCGATAATCATAATACAATTTTAAGTAGAAAATTCAAGGCTTTTCTTCAAAATCCTTAATTCTAATTTTTTCTGCTAAAACTTTCTTTTATTTCAATAATCAAAAAGCTATATTTACTTTTCAATAAAGATAATTATAGTTTTTTTGCATTTTATGAATTCCACCGATACTGTTTTGAACGAGATAGAAAACGACATAACCGAACCACAATTAAATATCATACTTACGACCGATGAAGACGATTTCAGACCCGTTTATATTTCTGGAAATTTCAACGAATGGCGGACTCAGGACAAGGAATACAGGATGGAAAAGATAGGAGAGGGCTTGTACCACTTCAAGTTTCCTTATGATTTTGATTATCCGAATGAGTTGCTTTACAAATTTACCAAAGGCGATTGGAGCGAGGTGGAAATTGATAAATACGGCAACAGGACCGAAAACCGTTCCTGCAAGCAAAATTCAGGCGTGCGAAAAGAACACGTAGCAAAATGGAGGAAGAATTGGCTTCCGTTCAAGCCGGATTTTTTGCCACAAGTAAAATTGATTTCTGAGGAATTTGAAATTCCGCAACTCAATAAAACCCGCAAGATTTGGGCATTGTTGCCCCATGATTACGACCTTTCAAGTGAAAGTTATCCGGTTTTATATTTGCAAGATGCACAAAATCTTTTTAATGAAAAAGCTGAATTTGGCAATTGGGAAATCGACAAGAAATTGGCCGTTATGGCCGAATACAAGATTGGGAAAATCATCGTAATCGCAATCGAACACGCCGAAAAAGACAGGATAAAAGAATACAATGTTGGGAAAACCGTTTTGGGTTCAGGACAAGGAAAGCAATACATTCGCTTTGTAACCGATACTTTGAAACCTTTTGTGGATGCAAATTTCAGGACAAAGCCACAGCGGGAATTTACTGGAATCGGAGGAAGCTCAATGGGCGGATTGGTGAGTATTTTCAGTGGATTGATGTATCCGGAAGTATATGGAAAACTGATGATTTTTTCGCCTTCTCTTTGGGTGGTTCCAAAGATGAACATCAACAATGATTTTGACGATGAAGACCAGGACACCAAGATTTATTTGTATGCCGGAGGCGACGAAAGCGCCACAATGATTGAACACGTCAAGCAATTCAAGAAAAAGATGCTCAATAGCGAATTTGCTTCAGATAAAATGAAGATAAAATTAAGCATCAATAGCGAAGGAAAGCACACTGAAAGTTACTGGAGTGATGAATTTCCAAAGGCAATAGAATGGTTATTTTTTAATACTAAAGACAATTAAATGCAGACAAAAAACATTAAAGATTTAGAAAAATATTCAGGAACTATCTTGATTCCGGTTTTTGAAACCAATGCGAAAAGCCTTGTGCCAATTGAATTTCACGGTGTATCGGTAGCTTCAAAAGTGTTCTACGGAAAAAAAGACACCCATTATTTGGTTGAAAAATACGATTGTACCCACGTTTTCATCGGTCTTGGAAAAGAGCTTGATTATAAATCCTTAAAAATAATTTTCAGGCGAATTGCTTCCAAGCATAAAGATGTTTTTGGAAAAGAAGTCGTTTTGGCTTTGCCCGAACAATTTACAAATGAACAGGTTGAAGCAAGTATTTCAGGCTTGATGCTTGGAACATACAGCTTGGGGCATTTCAAAAAGAAGGAAACACATCCATTTTTAGCGGAAGGTTTTGAATTAGGTTTATCTTCAAAAAAAGATTTTACGGAAACTGCCCAAAAAGCGATTAAAATTGCAAAAGCACAATTGGAAACATATAATTTGGTCGATTTACCACCAAATTTAGTTACTCCAAAATATTTAGCAGATTGGGCCACTGAAAACGGAAATCAATTTGGATTTAAAGTAGAAGTTCTTGGAGCAGAAGCCTGTAAAGAGAAAGGCCTCGAAGCTTTTCTATCGGTAGGAAAGGGAAGCGACAAGGAGCCACAGTTCATCATCATGGAATATGTTCCTGAAAAAACCGATGCCAAAACAAAGCACGTAGGTTTTGTTGGAAAAGGAATTACTTTCGACACGGGTGGTTTGAACATCAAAACCGCTGGAATGGTGCACATGAAATGCGATATGGCGGGTGGTGGAGCTGTTTTCGGAGCAATGCGATTGATTGCTGACTTGAAATTGCCTGTAAAAGTTAGTGCAATTGTTCCTTGTTGCGAGAATTCAGTCGATAGCAAATCGTTTTTGCCAAGCGATGTCATCAAAAGTTACCATGGTTCTTCAATCGAAATCATTGATACAGATGCCGAAGGAAGATTGATTCTTGCCGATGGATTGTCGTATCTTATCAAAAATTATAAACCCGAAATTATTGTGGATATTGCAACTTTAACAGGAAGCAGTGTGGCGACTTTTGGATATGAATGTGGTGCTTTGTTCACCAACAACAATGACATTTCTCAAAAACTGCAACAATCTGGCGATGCAATCGGTGAGCGTTTGTGGCAGTTGCCACTTTGGGACAGTTACAAATCAGATATTGAAAGCGAGATTGCCGATGTGCGAAACTACAGCGGAAAACCGATTGCGGGAGCCATCAGTGCCGCCAAATTTTTAGAATATTTTACCGACGAACATAAAGCCTGGGCACATTTGGATGTCGCAGGAGTAGCTTTTGGGGACGACGAGTTTGCAAAGACCAAGCATGCAACCGCCTATGGGGTTCATTTACTAACTAAATTTATTGAAAATCTTTAAGCTATGGAAAATTCTACTAAAACATTCGTTTGCGTTTCAAACTATTTCAAGGGAGCTGATTTTTTAATCAATTTAAAAAAGCTCGGAAATACGGTCTTTTTGGTGACTTCGGAAAAATTGCGCGGTAAACCTTGGCCTCACGAACATATCGATGAGATATTTTATATGGAAGGACAAGATACCGACTGGAATCTGGAGCATTTGTTGCTGGGTGTCGGAAATCTGATGAAAAACCATAAGATTGATGCCATCGTAGCTTTGGATGATTTTGATGTTGAAAAAGCGACTTACTTGCGTGAAAATCTTCGCATTGACGGAATGGGACAAACAACGGGTCGTTATTTCCGTGATAAATTGGCTATGAGAATGCGTGCCAAGAGTTTTGGGATTCCAATTCCTGCCTTTGCACCACTTTTCAACGACCATGAAATCAATAATTTTGCCGATACGGTTTCACCTCCGTGGGTTTTGAAACCTCGCTCAGAAGCTTCTGCATCCGGGATTATCAAAGTGCACGACAAGGAAAGTTTGTGGATCCACATCAACGAAATGGGCAATAACCGCTTCAAATATTTAGTAGAACAATTCAAACCCGGCGATGTCTATCATTGTGATGGATTGAATTTGGAAGGAAAAGTGTTGTTCAGCATCACCTCACGCTATTTGGCAACACCAATGGAGATTTCGCAAGGCGGAGGCATTTTCAGAAGTGCCAATATCGAATACAATTCTGCCGATGACAAAGCCATCAAAAAGCAAAATGAAGCTGTTATGAAAGCTTTCGGAATGAAACACGGAGCCACTCATACAGAGTTTATAAAATGTAAGGAAGATGGAAAAATCTATTTCTTGGAAACTTCTTCAAGAGTAGGAGGAGCACATTTGGCCGAAATGGTCGAAGCCGCTTCGGGAATCAATCTTTGGAGAGAATGGGCTAAAATAGAAGATTCTTTGATCAGAGAAACCACTTATAAACTTCCAAAACCAAAGAAGAATTATGCAGGAATTGTACTGACCTTATCCAAATACGAAAATCCAGATTTGTCTTCGTTTTCAGATGAAGAGGTTTGCTTCAGGGTCCCTTTGGAATACCACGCAGGTTTGATTGTAAATTCTGATAAAAAAGAAAAAGTGTTGGAACTGTTGGACAATTATGCCGATCGATTGGTTCGTGATTTTGCCGCTGTAGCGAAACAGGAAAGTGTAAAGAATTTGCATTAAAAGTAAGTTATAAAGCATACAAATCATCTTCAAGTCAAGATTGTATTAAATAAATCTATGCATTAAATTTGTAAAATGACTCCAAGCAAAAATTTCTTTAAATCATTTTACATCCTCGCCTTTTTGGTGATGTCCTATTCGTGTTTTGCAACGGTGGACCCCAAAAAACATTGCGATTCGCTCATTAAGGAAGGTCTTCGTTTTTTATGGAAAAAGGACCATGTTAAATCATTGGAAGTTTTAACCGAAGCGAGGGCAATAGCCGAGAAAAATCTATGGTATGAACAGATGTTTTCCTCTATTCAAAATATAGGAGGAAACTATTATATGATGCTCGATTATGGCGAGGCACTTTCGTATTATCTTAAAAGCCACGAAATTGCCGTCAAGCATCTCGATCCGAGCTATGAGTTTGTCATCTTGAATAATATTGCCATCATTTATACCAGTGAGAAGAAATACGACAAATCCGAAAGTTATCTAAAGCAGGCGTTGGCATTGTCATTAAAACTTAAAGACTCTGTAAAAACAGGCTATAGTTATATCAATTTGGCGGAATTGGCCAATGATAGGAAAGAATTATCCCAAGCAAGAGTTTATTTGAAGCAATCTTTGGTATATCTTAAAAATGCCAAGGATGTTAGAGATTTTGCTTCTATAATTTTAGTAAAAAACGATTTGCTTTCGGGCTTTACGCAAAAGGCCAGAAAAGATGCGTTGCATTTACTCAGTACCATCAATAGCGAGCAATATCCGGAAAATGTTGTCCATCTTCATATCGTTATTGCAAAATCCTATTTTAAGGAGCATGATTTGGAGCAGGCTTTGGCTTATGCTTTTAAGGCTCTAGCCGATAAACCCAATCTCGAAATAAAGAAAGAAATCCTTCAACTGATGTCGGAAATTTATTTTGAGAAGAAAGATTTCAAGTTGGCAATTCAATACAAGGACTCGATAAATTCTACCGATAGCAAGTTGTATGAAATAAAAAACAATCAGCTTTTTAAGACCAATGAAGTTAAATTCCAGATACAGAATTATGAAAGAGAAATTGCGCAAAAGGACAGCAAAATCGTTTCCGAACGTAAGTTTTTTTACAGCATAGTTGTAATTGGAGTCATTGCAATCCTGTTTCTAATATTTGTGTTCAGGCAACAGCGCATCAAAAACAAACAGCTGAAAGTAATCGCACAGCACAATCAGGAAATTGTTGAATTGAAGCTTCAGAAAGAGATTGACGACAACCTTCTTTCCAAGCGTAAGGAAGAAATTGCATTGCTGGAGCAGGAGCGGTTGATGAAAGAAATTGAACTCAAGAACCAAAAGATATCTTCCAAGGCGCTGTATACTTCAGGAAGGGACGAGATTTTGGAGCAAATTTTGAATTCTCTTACTGATATTCCACAGCTTTCAGGGAATAAGTTGCTGATCAATCACATCAAGGCTCTTAAAAACCACATTAAGACCGATAACGATTGGGACGATTTTATCCTTCATTTTGAAGAAGTTAACCATGGTTTCCTAAAGAAATTAAAAGCAAAACATCCAGAGCTGACGCCAAATGACATCCGTTTTATAGCCTATGTATATATGGACCTGACTTCAAAAGAAATTGCTTCGATGCTAAATATTACTCTTGAAGCCTGCCGAAAAAGAAAGGAAAGGATTATTCAAAAACTAGGTCTTCCCGAAGATATTTCGCTCAATGCTTATTTGACAAGTATTTAAAAATGAAATACTACTTAAGATATTCGAATCGTTTCAAGTCTGCTTCGGATTGAATATTGAAAATACCCGCATCTTTGACTAGAAGATTTCGATTGGTTGTGTCTAATACATCATGGTAATAGTGGTCGGTAAGCAAAATCCCTTTGGTTTTCTGTAATTGAGATAGTAATTCCTTCAGCATTTCCTTTATTAATGGTTCAACCATAGAAAAAGGTTCGTCGAGCATCAGAAATTGATGATTTAATTTCCCAATAAGCAATATTTCTAAATACCGCAATTCTCCCATAGATAATTTTCCCACTAACGTATTTTCAAATTTAGCAACGCCGGGAGCATAAAATATTTTGTCTTGCTCATCATTCTGATAAAACAAAGGAATAGCTTCACGTACTTTTATGCCTTTCGGCAAAAATGGTTCTTGTGGCAGATAGGCTATTTTACCTGATGGAATTATATCTTTAGGCGGTATAATTTCAGAGTTGATTCTAATTTCAATATTATCGGCCTTTAATATTCCGAAAATCAACTTGAGTAAAGTAGATTTTCCAGAACCGTTCCTTCCAAAAACGCCCACAACTTCACCCGTTTCACATTTCAAGGAAACATTATTCAAGACCAATTTGCTTCGAAAAGATTTGCTAAGATTATTTATTTCAAGTGAATTCATTTTAGCAAAAGTAAAATTGGAACAGCAATAATGAGATTCACAATTAGAATCTTCAAAACCAACTTTTTCTTGGTGTAACCAAGATTGTAATAAAGGTAATATTCATAGTTTTTGAAATTTTTAAAGAACAGTAATCCTAACCCAATCCCGAACGAACAAAAAATAACGAGTGCCCAAGTTAAACTAAAAAATAACAGAAATACTAACGATGCAGGAATATTTATTACAGCAATATCTTTGTAAAACCTCCAAAACGCACTATCCATTTTTTAGAACAATTATCTCCACTTTCGGACTATTGATACGAATTTTAATAAGTTGCTCTTCATCCATTTAAAATATAAATTTAGTACTCAAGAAGTTTGATTTTCCAGAGTCGATAATTTCATTAACGAGCAGATTATTGCTGTCATTCATCTTAAAAGCCACCAAAGAACGGATTGAAAACGAGCGTATCGCATCCGTAACGGATAAAGTTCCTTCTGCGCTGTCTTTTCTTCCTGTAAAAGGTAAAACATCTGGACCACGTTGCGATTGGCTGTTGACGTTAACACGGCTCACAAGATTTACCAAAGGATCAATCATCCAAGCGACTTCATCAGAGTTGTTGCTAAAGATACTAACTTGTTGCCCGTGTGTAGAATTAATAAGGTATTGAATGGTTTCCTCCAAATCATCAAAAGGAACTATCGGAACAATGGGGCCAAATTGTTCTTCATAGTACAATTTCATATCTTTATTAACCGGATAAACTACGGCAGGGTAGAAGAAAGAAGCATTAGTTTTAGCACCATTATCATTAACCACTTTTGCACCGTATTTCTCTGCATCGGCGATACATTCGTTTAGATAATCAATTTTATAAGGCTCAGGTAAAGGTGTCAAGTTGACTCCTTCTTCCCAAGGTAAACCAAATTTCAATTCGGAAACGGCTTTGTTGAACTTCTCTATAAAAGCATCAGCAATAGATTTTTGAACAAATACTATTTTCAAAGCCGTACAGCGTTGTCCGTTAAAGGATAACGAGCCGGTTAAGGTTTCTTTAACCGCCAAATCCAAGTCGGCGTTTTGAGTAATGATAGAAGCGTTTTTGGCATCCAAACCTAAAACAGCACGAAGCTGGTTTACTTTTGGATGTTGTTTTTTGAGTTCATTAGCTACACGACTCGACCCGATTAAAGTCAAAACGTTTATTTTTCCAGATTGCATTAAGCCTGGTATGATCACATTTCCACGACCATAAATCACGTTAATAACACCTTTAGGGAAAGCTTCCTGAAAGGCTTGCTGCAATGGATAATGCAACAGGGTTCCAAATTTTGGTGGTTTGAAAAGAATGGTATTTCCCATGATTAATGCGGGAATAAGAGTAGTAAAGGTTTCGTTTAACGGATAATTAAATGGGCCCATACACAAGACAACTCCAAGAGGCGAACGACGCACCTGTGCCGCAATCCCTTCCACAATTTGAAATCCGGACGAATCCCGATCGATATCTTTTAAGGCATCGATGGTGGCATAAATATATTCAACAGTCCTATCAAATTCTTTAATCGAGTCACCATGAGATTTACCAATTTCCCACATGATCAGTTTTACAACGGCTTCTTTCTTAGCAATCATTTTCTTGGTAAAAAGCTCTACGTGTTTGATTCTTTCCGAAACAGGCATCGTAGGCCATTCGCCTCGACCATCATTATAGGCTTCAACAGCGGCGTCAAGGGATTCTTGGGCTTCTTTTTCTGTTCCAATAGGATAACTACCTATCAATTTTGGATGTAATCCTTCGGAAGTTTTGATATAAACGGGTGAGAAGACTTCATGAACTGGACCATTCCATTTTTTCATCTCGCCATTGCTGAGGTAGCGTTTTTGATGCAGTTCTTCTATGCGATGTTGTTGTGGGATTTGATCTTCTGCTATAAATAGGTGATTGAGTTTTTCCTCGAAAGTATTTTGGGTATTGCTCATAAAATATTCTTTTTAGTGGTTTTGGTGATGGGGCTCTAAACAAAGTTAATGAGTTTTTTAATTGTGTGATTTATAATCGACATAAGTTATTCTTAAAATTTAAATAATTATAGAATAGACAATTTTCAAGATTTATATTAAAATATTATTCCGAAATACTGTAATTAATTGCAAGAGAATAATTCTAATTTTCTATTTAAAATCAACTATTATGAAAGCATTATGGAGAGGCGGTATTAGTTTCGGACTCGTAAACATTCCAGTACGATTGTTCAGTGGATCCGTTACGCATCGTATCGATTTGGATATGATTCGTAAGAAGGATCAATGTGCGATTCAATTTGTACGTGTCTGCAAGAAGGATGGTAAAGAAGTGCCTTGGGAAGATATTGCAAAAGGATACCGAAAGGAAGACGGCGATTATGTGATTCTCGACAAGGAAGATTTTGCAAAAGCGATGCCCGAGAAAACCCAAACCATTGATATTTTCGAATTTGTCTTGGAAGATGAAATTCCATCGCAATATCTTGAAAAACCTTATATCGTTGAACCTGAAAAGGCAGCCGCAAAGACTTATGCCCTTTTGAGAGCGGCCTTAAAGAAGTCCGGTAAAGTGGGTTTGGCCAAATTTGTCTTGCGAAGCACTGAACATTTGGGCATTCTAAAAGTGGAAGACGATGCCATCCTCTTGATTCAAATCCGATTTGATCAGGATTTGAGGGATCCATCGGAAGCAAAAATTCCAACCAATATCAAGATTGAAAAGAAAGAGCTGGATATGGCGATGAACATCATCGACCAACTGACGGAGAAGTTCGAACCCGAAAAGTACAAAGATACCTATAAAGATGAACTGCTGAAACTCATCAAAAAGAAATCCAAAGAACCTAAAGGCAAAAAGCCTGCTACTAAGGAAACAACGGCAAAACCCAAAGCCTCTAAAACGGCTGCCGATGATTTGTTGGAACAATTAAAAGCAAGTTTGGAAGCAATTAAGAACTAATTCACACACATAATGGCACTTGAAAAATACAACGAGAAGCGCGATTTCAGCAAGACAAAAGAACCTAAAGGAGTCAAGAAAAGTTCCAAGGACAACTTACGCTTTGTAGTTCAAAAGCACGCCGCTTCCCGTTTGCATTATGATTTCCGTTTGGAAATTGATGGTGTTCTGGTAAGTTGGGCGGTTCCAAAAGGTCCTTCGTCCAATCCTTCGGATAGAAGATTGGCTGTGCAAACCGAAGACCATCCGATGGATTATATCGATTTTGAAGGTACGATTCCGAAAGGAGAATACGGTGGCGGAACCGTCATGGTTTGGGACATAGGTACCTATCATGCGGAAGGTTCTGATACTTTAGCCGAAGACAAACGTGTGTTAAGAAAACAGTTAAATGAAGGTTCTATAAAGGTTACGCTCGAAGGCAAAAAGCTGAAAGGTTCCTGGCATATTGTTCGGATGAAAGGTGAAAACCGTCAATGGCTCTTGATGAAGGCAAAGGACGATCATGCGAACCAGAAGGAATACGAACCCAATTCCGTTTTGTCGGGTTTGGATTTTAAAGGCATTGAAAAGACCGATGCGGTGTGGGGCGAAACCAAAAGGCCCGGCGACGACAAAACCATTTCCAAAAGAACGTCTTCAAAAACAACCGGAAATACTACCACGAAATCGAAAACCGAAACGACAACAACAGCATTTACGGCTTCCGATTTGGAAGATGCCGTCAAATTATCCAAATTTCCATACGATTGGCGACCACAATTGGCCACGCTTGCAGATGAAGCTTTTGATGATGAAGAGTGGATTTTCGAAACCAAATACGACGGTTATCGTGCATTGGCTCAGATTGAAGACGATGAAGTACAACTTATCTCCAGAAATGGCATCTCGTTCAATTCGAAATATCCAGCCATTGTGGAGGCATTGAAATCAATCAGCAAGGATATGATTTTAGATGGCGAAGTGGTCGTAGAAGACAGCAAGGGAAAGAGCAATTTTCAATGGTTGCAACATCTTGACGACTTTCCCGACAAGGGGAAATTAAAGTTTTATGTGTTTGATATCTTGTATTTTGCAGGGTTTGATTTGCGGCAGCTCGAATTGCTGCACCGTAAAAAGATACTCAAGGCGCTTCTTCCCAAACACAAAAACATTATCTATTCGGAACACAAGGAAGGCAAGGGGATAAAGTCTTTTGAAGAGGCAAAAAAGAAAGGTGGAGAAGGCATCATCGCTAAAAAAACCACCTCAAAATACCACCATGACAAGCGCACCAAAGACTGGCTGAAAATCAAAACCGACCAACAGCAGGAGATGGTCATTGGTGGTTTTACCGACCCTCAAGGGGGAAGGAAGGGACTAGGCGCTTTGCTTTGCGGTTATTATAAGGACGATGCATTTCACTATTCAGGAAAAGTAGGTACGGGTTTTACCGAAGTGATTTTGGAAGAGTTGCGAAAGAAACTCAACCGATTGGAACGCAAGACCCCAGCTTTTGTCAATCCCCCAAAAATGTCGGGAATCCATTGGGTCAAGCCCGAATTGGTGGCGCAAATCAAGTTTTCGGAATTTACTGAAACAGGGAGCATGCGCCATCCGGTGTATCTGGGTTTGCGTGAGGATAAGAAAGCAACGGAAGTAACCATCGAAAAAGCGAATGTTGAAGTCGAAGCCTCCACTAAAGGCAAAACAAAATCTACCCCTACAGCTTCAAAGCCTAGTGAAAAATCAGGAAGTGACAAGGTAGAATTTACCAATCTGGATAAGGCCTTTTGGCCTGATTTGAAAATTACAAAAGGCGATGTCATCAACTATTATGATGCCGTTGCCGATTATATCCTGCCGTATTTAAAGGACCGACCACAATCGCTTCGGCGAACTCCGGACGGCATCAAGAGCGAAGGTTTTTTCCAAAAGGATGTGGCGGGAAAGGTGCCAAAATGGATCAAGACCCGAAAGATAAAGTCAGATTCGAAGGAGGAACCTATTGAATATCTGCTGTGTCAGAACAAGGATACGTTGCTGTTTCTGGCCAATTGGGGGTGCATCGAGCTCAATCCGTGGAGCAGTAGGGTGGGTTCGCTCAATAATCCCGACTATATTATTTTTGACATCGACCCGAAGGATGCCCCGATGAAAAACGTAGTGTCCACGGCACTCAAGGTAAAAGAAATCCTCGACCTGCTCAAGGTTCCTGCTTACATCAAGACTTCGGGAGGCAATGGCCTGCACATCTTTATTCCGGTCAAGCCGAAATATACCTATAAGCAAACCCGAGAGTTCTCGCATTTGGTGAGCCAGATGGTACATCGGGATTTGCCCAAAATAACAAGTCTCGAACGCATGCCTGCCAAACGAAAAGGAAAGGTCTATCTGGATTTTCTGCAAAACGGCAAGGGAAAAACGATGGCGTGTATCTATTCCTTGCGTCCGAGGGAAGGCGCTACCATTAGTGTTCCGCTGGAGTGGAGCGAAGTAAACGGTCGCCTGAACCTCAAGAAATTCAACCTCAAAAGCATCACCAAACGCTTGAAGGACAAGGGCGATTTATGGAAGGATTTCTTTCAAGATGCGATTGATTTGAAGGAGGTTTTGAAGGGAATGGGGTAGATTTTTGTTTGAGGGAGAGATTCCTTCTTTTCAGATGATTTAAGTTTATTGGCTATCTTATATCTTATCTAAATCAAAATAGTGGTATAATTCTATAATGAGAAGAATGGTGAGAAATATAAATATCGTTGTATCGTTGAATTCTAGTAATTTAAAAACGATGTAAAAAGATAGAAAGGGATAAACAAAAACTAGAAAATCCAGTATTTTATTATTTTTTCTAGTTGCGTAATAATTTATAATTTTTTCCCATTTTTCGTTTCTTAAAAAATAAAAATAATTAAAGAGGAGTATAAGTGCTAGCGCTATATAAAACCAATTTAATTCTATAGTATTTGGCAGGAGATTGAGTACAAGAATAACGGAATAAATATTCACAAACTGTAATACTGATAAAAAAATTACTGCTGGAATTTCAGGGCTTAACTTATTTACTTTTTCAATAGGTTTATATATACTATAAAATATGTAGTTATAAAAATTCATGTCAATGATTTAAAGGTGTTATTGTTTATGAAAAGAACTGAATTTGCTCTCTTAACTTGTCAAATAACACCCGAATATACACAAAACATTTATTCCAACATCGTTACTAATGTAAAAAGCAAAAAAAAGCATCTTCAAAAAGAAAGTAGTTGTTTATCCGAAGGTTGAATAAATACTACAATTCATTTAAGAGAGATTTTGAAGAGAATGGGCATTTCTTCCAAATATCTGCATATTCATCTGGACATCTTTTAAATTGTGCATGACCATGTAGACAAAATGCGAACTCTCATTTTATGTTGGAAGTTTTTGACTTTTCTTAGTGTTTTTTTTAATCAACATTTTGAATAATAGGTAATTGTATGATGTTTACAGAACTGCCACCTATTTCTTGTAAAATAAAAAAGGCATAGAATATCGCTACTCTATGCCTCCTACGAAAATGAAAATTAACTAAACTCAAACTTTATTCGTACACTCTAATATAATCGATGATGAATTCTTGCGGAAAGATCTTGTCGTCTACCTCCGGACCTCCAAAGTTACCTCCGATGGCCATGTTTACTAGGATGTAGAACGGCTGATCGAACGGCCAAACTTCTTCGGTTCTGCTTTCTGGGTTGAAGGTATAGACCAATTTCCCATCTACAAAGAAATCCATTTTTTCTTTGGTCCAATCTACTGCAAAAACGTGGTAGCCTTCCTCGATGTCTTCAAATTTTGTCTTCTTTGTGTTGATGGTGTTACCGTGGCTGTCCTTTGTATGAAGCGACGTGAAGACCATATCGGGCTCACGACCTACGTATTCCAGAATGTCGATTTCGCCGCATTTTGGCCATCCCACTTTATCAATATTCGACCCTAGCATCCAGAACGCAGGCCAGATGCCGTGACCAACAGGCAGTTTTGCCTTGGCTTCGATACGGCCGTATTTGAATTCCTTTTTTGCCTTGGTGGTAATTCTTGTAGAGGAATACTTATCGCCTTCCTTTTTTGCGGTAATGACTAATTTTCCGTCTACCAATTTATGGTTGTCTTTGGTATAGAGTTGGCGTTCGGCATTTCCCCAACCGCAGTTTGGGCAACCGTCACCCAGTTCGATGTTCCAGACTTTTTCGTTTAGCGTTTTGCCATCAAAGTTTTCTTCCCAGACTAGTTTTCGCTTTTGTTGGGCGAAACTAAAATTGGTGATAATCAAAAGGACTAAAATTTTCTTCATTGTATTTTTTTTTTGCCACAGATTACACGGATTTAAAGGATTCTAATCTGTGGAAATCTGTGAAATTTGTGTTTAACCTTTGTATTCAAAATTTCCTTCCAGCTTTGCATCAGAGCTTCCTCCGATGAATACTTTAAAGTCTCCCGGTTCTGCTTCCCATTTGTTATTGGCAGTGTAGAACTCAATCAGTTTGCTGTCAATAGTGAAGGTTACGGTCTTTGTTTCATTTGCCTTGAGCGAAACCATCTCGAAACCTTTCAGTTCTTTCATTGGTCGGGTTACGCTTCCGATAAGGTCCTTCAAATACATTTGAACGACTTCTTTACCATCTACCTTGCTGGTGTTTTTCACGTTAACTGAAACGGTGATTTTTCCGTTAGATGAAAAAGAGGGACTGCTTACTTTCAAATCTGAATATTCAAATTTAGAATAGCTCAAACCGTATCCGAAAGGGTAGAGGGGTGTGTTTTCTTCGTCGGTATAATGCGACCAGAATACGCTATCTTCTCCGTTTTCTACCGGACGACCAGTAGTTTTTTGGTTGTAATAGATAGGCAACTGCCCAACGCTTCTTGGGAAGGTCATAGGCAATTTTCCACTTGGATTGTAATCGCCATACAGCACTTGCGCGATGGCGTTACCGCTTTCAGTACCTAATTGCCAAGCTTCCACAATTGCTGGGATGTTTGCGTCTGCCCACGGAAGTGCCAAAGGACGACCGTTGTTTAGAACCAAAACGATGTTTGGATTTGTTTGATAAACGGCTTCCAAAAGTTCCTGCTGTACACCCGGAAGATCGATGTTGGCACGGCTGCGTCCTTCTCCTGATTGGAAACCAACTTCACCCAATACCATTACGACTACATCGGCATTCTTGGCCGCTTGAATGGCTTTGTCGAATCCGCTTTTGTCGGTCGTGTTTATTTTTACTTCCAATCCAAATACGGGAGTTCCGTAATAGACATCGGCACCTTTTTCGTAGGTCAATTGGTTGCCTTTGTATTTTTGAAGCCCTTCCATTACCGATACGGCGCTACCGTCTTTGGAAGCACCTCTCCATCCGCCAAGCGGACTGCTTTTATCGTTTGCCAAGGCACCGATAACAGCGATTTTCTGTCCGGATTTCTTTAGCGGAAGCAAATCGTTCTGGTTCTTTAGCAATACTATTGATTTCTTTGCCATATCCAAGGCAGCTGTGTGCATGGCGGCATTGCCAAGGGTTGCTTTTTCTCTTTTTTCGTCGCAGAATTTATATGGATTGTCAAACAATCCCAACTCAAATTTCACTCTTAGGATTCTTCTTGCCGCATCGTCAATCACTTGTTGTTTTACTTTTCCTTCCTTGACTAAATTTGCCAGGTGCTCGATATATACATAGGATTCCATGTCCATATCAGAGCCTGCATTGGCAGCAATTTCGGCGGCGTGCTTATTGTCTTTGGCGTAACCGTGTGCAATCATTTCGCCCATAGAACCCCAATCGGATACCATGAAGCCTGTGAAATTCCATTCGCCCTTAAGCAAGTCCCTTTGCAGGTATTTGTTTCCCGTTGCTGGAATACCATCTACTTCATTGAAGGAGTTCATGAAGGTTCGGACTCCGGCATCCAAAGCCGCCTTGAAAGGAGGAATGAGGACATTGTGAAGGGTGTTTGTACTGACATCTACTGTATTGTAATCACGTCCCGCTTCGGCAAAGCCATAGCCTAGGAAATGTTTGGCGCAAGCCAGAATATTTTTTGAAGTTGAAAAATCACCCTGAAAACCTTGCACTCTTGCCACACCAATCTTGCTACCAAGAAAGGGATCTTCGCCGGCACCTTCCATCACACGTCCCCAACGGGCATCACGCGAGATGTCGAGCATAGGGGCAAAGGTCCAGTTTAGACCAACAGAGGAAGCTTCTTCGGCGGCCATTTCGGCTGATTTCTTGATGGCTTCCAAATCCCAACTGGCGGCTTCGGCTAGTGGAACTGGGCTTATGGTTTGGTACCCATGAATAACGTCATAACCGAAGATAAGCGGAATCCCGAGTCGGGTTTCCTCTACGGCAATTTTCTGCAAGGCTCTTACATCTTTTACGCCTACAACATTGAGCATAGAACCGACCCATCCTTTTTTGAGGTGCTCGTATTTTTGTGCAGCCTGTCCGTCTTTTGGCGCAGGACCTGTAACTTCCCAAAAACCATTGTATTGATTCATCTGGCCCACTTTTTCTTCCAAAGTCATGAGCTTTAAAATGGAATCCACTCTCTGTTCGACCGGATTGCGCTTTACAGTTGCTTTGGATTTCTTTTGTGCGGTGGATATGTTTGGACAAAATAAGGCAAGTGCCGTTACTGCAACGGACGTATATAGGAACCTTTTTTTCATTGTTTTGTTTAGTATTAATGGATTTCAAAAACAAGGAGGCTAGAAGACCAGCCTCCTCTTTTTGAACTGTTTTTGGTATTATTGGTATACTCTCACGTAATCAACTTCCATAGTTGATTGCATAAAGTTTGGATCAACTGGTCCTCCGAAACCGCCACCCATCGCTACGTTTAGGATGATGAAGAAATCATTGTTGAAAGGAGTTGTTCCGTTGTTGTTGAACGTATGGAACAAGGTATCGTCTACATAAAACTTGATTGTTGTAGCCGACCATACCACTGAATAATTATGGAATTCACTTGATACATTGCTAACCGTTGTTGATTGAGTTGGACCTCCACCACCTGAAAAGCCAGGGTAGTGTAGAGTTCCGTGGATGATACCTGGCTGGTAGCCTTTGTGTTCCATGATGTCGATTTCGCCACAACCAGGCCAGCTGATTTGTTCGAAATTAGAACCAAGCATCCAAAATGCCGGCCAAGTACCAACTCCTTCTGGGAGTTTGATACGCGCTTCTACTTTACCATAGGTGAAATTTTGTTTTCCTTGGGTTTTGATTCTTGCAGAAGTGTAAGGAGAACCGCTGAAGGTTTGTTTCTTAGCTGTGATTTTCAAGAAACCACCTTCTACTTTTACGTTTTCGGCGTTGTCACGGTAGTATTGTAACTCGCCATTACCCCATCCACCAGCACCAAGGTCATAGCCCCAGTTAGCAGGATTTGGAGCTCCCGGCACATCAAATTCATCTGCCCAAACCAGTTCATCGAATGATTCATCTGGACCACCGCCACCTTGAACCGGTTTTGTAGTAGTAAAGATGTGATACCAAGCTAGGGCTGGATCGTTACCCATTACAGCGCGAACAACCATACGGTTTTCTGTAATTTCCAGTATTTCATAGGTAGATTGACCAATATAGTAGCCCATAAATCCAGAATCTGAAAAAGTCATAGCAGTTTTACGGCTTTGCTCAGGAGTAAGGATAGATTCGGATGGACTCAAGAATACTGATTTTAATCCAGAAGTATTGAGAGGTAAACACAAATCGCTTGATCCAAAACTATGGAATGCGGCATTATAGAATGTGTTTCCTTGATTGTTTAGTTCAAATTTTAAATTACCATCTGCATCTAATGAAAATGTAAGCTCGTTATCATAGATACAAGCGGTTTCAGGATTTCCAGCTTTTTCAAATGGTTGAGCGCTATACCATATAGGCGATGCATTCTCTCCTGTATTATCGTTGTTAGGACCTACACCTAGATGCCCAACTTCGTTAGCAGCGAAATACCATTTTTTTGAACCTCCACCAGTTAAGAAATCAACGGCTTCTTGATCTTTAAAGTTACTAAAAACGTTGATATCAAAACTCATACTAGAGCTCACACCAGCAGTTCCTGTTGCTAGAACGGTAACAGTGTATGTTACCACACCTTCTTGTGTAAAGGTTTTATTGATTCTGCCGCTAGGAGAATTGATTTCTGTCCCGTCGCTAAAGATGTATTTAAAGTTGGTTGCATTTTTGGCTTTCGCTACAAAATCTACTTTACCAGAACCATCTCCGTCAGGAAATTCATCCGAAACTCCTAGGATTACCGCTTCGACTTCGATGCCACTTGGAGAATTGATGTCTCCAAATTTATTATCGTCCTCATGGCAACTTGAAAAAGCGAATAATACGGTGAGTACTATTGCTATATTCTTGATATATTTTTTCATATTTTTTTATTTATTAATTATGGAAATAAACATTGTCTACATATACCGTTGCTGAACCAGCTGGAACTGCAGCATAGATAAGTTGTGAAATATGGCCTCTTGTTGTTAGATTGGTAAAATCACTTAAAGGAATATCCAAACTCAACCATGTATTTTGAGCAGGAGAGGTAATCACTATTTCGTGCTCTTTATCATCACCAGCACCAACACCGTCGTAAACTCCATTTGGACCTAAATCGACCAACTTAATTTTGAAAGTTGTAGCATTAGCTGTCCAAATATCAGTATGGAAATGAGTCATTGCGGTTGCGTCAATCATATTTGCACCAGTAGCTTCGATACCTACGAAGTTTAAGGTTGTATATTTCTTAACATCGTTTCCAGCAATTTGAAGATCCTCTAGAGCCGCACTTGACCAAGATGTTTTCCAAGTATCGACTGCAACGTTTGTATAAGCATTACTGAACATTGAAATAACTTGTGATGCAGGCAGTGTTGGGGTAGGAGCCGCAACTGTAGGAGTAGCACTCTGCTTATAGAAATAAACGTTATCGATATAGACACTAGCAGTTCCTGAAGGTGATCCTGCATATATAAGCTGTGCTATATGACCACGAGTTGTAAGTCCAGTGAAAGCGCTTAGAGGAAGATCGATACTAACCCATTGCTCTTGAGCTGGATTTGAAATTACAATTTCATGCTCTTTATCATCGCCGCCACCGTAAGCAGCGTTAGGTCCAAAATCTACCAGTTTTATTTTGAATTCTGTTAGATTGTCTGACCAGATATCTGTATGGAAATGCGTCATTTGAGTAGCATCTATCATAGAAGAAACGGTTTCGATACCTACAAAGTTTAAATTAGAATATTTTTTTGTAGCATTTCCACTAATTTCAAGATCTTCCAGAGTAGCACTTGACCAGTCTGTTTTCCATGTATCAACAGGTACATTATTATATGCTCCACTAAAAAGAGAGATAACATCTTCGCCCAGCAAAGTTGGATCTGGAGCAGGACCTAAATCGAATACCGTAATGGTTTCTGTGTATTCCGCTGTAGCGGCACCACCACTAAGAGCGACCACTTTTACTTCGTAAGTTCCAGATTGCGCATAAGTATGAGTAACCGTTTCACCTTCCATAAATTCTACAGGGGTTTGGTTAGGATCTTCTCCAAAATAAACTTGGAAGAAGGTTTCCAACTGTGCCTCAGCTTTTACAGTAACTGAACGGCTTGCTCCCGGTGTGATGGTTACATCAAGACCTGTAGGTTGCAAGAACGAAACGGTTAATTGCTGTGTAAACTCTGTCTTTGCACCGTTTATACCTATTCCGTAAATTTTCACCGTGTAAACACCCTCTGCATAAGTGTGTTCGTAGGTTTGTCCGGCGCCAATTGTTACTGGCTCAGGAGTACTATCTCCAAAATGAATTTCATAGGAAGTTAATCCTTCACCATTAGGACGAATCGTCACTTTTCCGGAATTATCCTGTTTGATTGTAAAAAGTGCCGAAATATTTTTTGGAGCTTCAATACCATCTAGGTTGGTAACATCATCATCTCCCGTACAACCTATCAAGATTGCAAGGAAAAATAAACTAACAATATATTTTAAATTTTTCATATTAAATCAGGTATTAATATTGAGGGTTTTGTGCCCAATTTCCATTAGAAAATCCAATTTCTTCGAAAGGTATTGGGAATAATTCGTGCTTTCCAGCTACAAATCCAGGAATTGTTCCGGCCGCTTTTCCAGTTCTAACTAGGTCAAAGAAACGGTGTCCTTCGCCTACAAGCTCCAATCTTCTTTCTTTCAGAATCAAATCGGTTAATCCAGGGCCAGAAGCTGTAACATTGTGGCTTGTGTTTCCAAATGCACGTTCTATCACTGTATTAAGGTATAGCCTAGCCTTAACATCATCAATTCCACCTGCACTGTAAGCTTCAGCGGCCATTAAAAGGACATCTGCATAACGGATAGAACGGTAATTGTTAGGATTGGTCAGTTTGTCATCACCAAGATTCAAATCACCTTGACGCGGAATGTATTTTCTGTTGAAGAAACCAGTGTGTTCATGGCCTACACCATAAGTAGCACCTGTTTCGGCTGCCCATGTTACCATGTTTAAGATAGCAATATCTCTTCTGTTGTCTCCATTTTCAAAAGCTGCGTATGCTTCTGCGGTAGGAACATTAAAGCTGTATCCAGAATCAAACATTGGTCCAGAATAAGTTCTTGGTCCGTTGAAACCTACTGCTACATTTCCTTCAGAACATTGCAAGCAATCAAAAGATGCACCTTGGGCATCGGTATATTGAACTTCAAAAACCGATTCAATATTGTTTTCGTTATTGTTTTCAAAAATTGTACTGTAGTTTTGAACAAGGTCGTAAGTTCCTGAACCTATTACCAAGTCGAGTGTTGTTGCTGCTTGAGCATATTTCTTTTGGTACAAATAGGCTTTACCTAACAATGCCTGAGCAGCACCTACGGTTACTCTTCCTTTTGGTTGCGCTTCGGTTGAAAGATTTTGAATGGCATAAATCAAATCAGACTCGATTACAGCATAAACTTCTTCAACTGAGGCACGAGGAACCGTTAGTTCATCTCCTACTTTGAAACGAACATCTCCCGTCAAAGGAATTCCACCGAACCATTTTACCAATTCAAAATGATAGTAAGCTCTTAGGAAACGTGTTTGAGCGATTATGTGTTCTTTTCCTTCAAAATCAGTTTTGTCTTTGAATTCAAGGATGTAGTTGCAACGTCCAACACCAGCAAACATCCAGTCCCAGATGTTTTTCAAGTTGGCATTTACAGGCGTGTGGATCATGTCGTCGATTTGTTGAAAACCAACAACGTCGGTAGCACTACCACCACCAGCTAGTGTATTGTCTGAAGCGATTTCTCCAAGCATTACGTTTACATACGTGGCATGCAGCAGGTCATAAGCTCCAATTAATGCTTTCTCATAGTCTTCCTTTGAATTGAAATAATTCTCTGAGTCGATTGCATAAGGAGGTTTTCTATCAACAAAATCATCACTGCATGAAATACTCGTGAATAACGTACTTATTGTTAGAAATGCGATTATATTTTTTTTCATGGTCATAAGATTAAAAGTTAATGTTTGCTCCAAGGATGAACGTTCTTGGAATAGGGTAGAAGCCATAATCGATACCACCACCAATTGGTGCTCCATTTGATGCCCCTGGATCATAACCTTTGTATTTGGTAAAAGTGTACAAATTGTTTACAGCTGTATAGATTCTAGCTCTTGTGATTCCAGTTTTTCCAAAGATTTTATTATCCAGAGTATATCCAAGTTGTATATTTTGGATTCTTAAAAAAGAGGCATCTTCTACAAAATAATCAGAAAAATTATTGTTTGCAGTTGCTCCGGTTGTTACTCTAGGTACGCTGTTGCTGGTTCCTTCTCCTGTCCATCTCTCAAGTGTATAGTTTAAACGATTGCCTAATGCTACATTTCTTTCATAGTTTCGTACCATATCATTTCCGATAGAAGCATAGGTATAGGCCACAAAATCAAATCCTTTATAGTTAAATTGAAGGTTTAAACCCATTGTTGCAGAAGGAATAGGGTCTCCCAAATCTGTTCTGTCATCCGTATTGATCACACCATCTCCATTGACATCTACAAAACGGATGTCTCCGGGTGCGGCATTGGCTCCAAGTGCAATTTGTGAAGGATGCGCATCAATTTCTGCTTGGTTTTGAAAAATACCATCCGTTTTATAACCAAAGAAATAACCCATTGAATGACCAACTTCCATTCTAGAAATACGAGTGCTTTCGCCAAAATTGCCACCTTCTACAAATCCTGTTGAGTTGTCTACTTTTACTACTTTATTTTTAAGGAAAGTAACATTGTAATTGACGTTGAAATTAAATTCATCAGAAAGCTTGTCTTTATAACCGATAGCAAATTCAAAACCATAGTTTTTTACACCTCCAACATTCATAGTTGGTAGTCCTGCTCCTGGAGCTCCACCACCTGCAGCACCTGATACTGGAACGCCTACAATTAATAAATCTTTCCTTGTGTCGTTAAAATAATCTGCAACTATAGTCACTTTGTCATTGAATAAATTCATATCCAGACCAACATCAATTTTCTCAGATTCTTCCCATTTTGCATTAGGATTAGAAATTGGTCCAATTGCTATACCATTTGATAAATTTCCATCAAAAACATAAGTGGCTTCGCCGGTTAAAAGACTACTGTAGATATCTGGACTAATTTGATCATTACCTAGAGTTCCGTAGCTTCCTCTTAATTTTAAAAAGTTCACCCATTTATTTTCCTTGAAAAAACCTTCTTCAGAAATTACCCAACCAGCAGTAAGAGAAGGGAACTCTGCTACAGCATTTTCAGGTCCAAATTTTGTTGAAGCATCACGTCTGAAAATACCTGAAACAAGATATTTTCCTTTGTAATCGTATTGCAACCTTCCAAAGTAGGAAAGTCTTCTGTTATCATAGCGATAAGTACTATTTGTTAGACCTTCTGAAGCTCCAATCGCTAAATTGAGGGAAGCAAATTCCCATGAATTATAAGGAACATCAAATCCAGTTGCATATAAACCACTGCCCCATTCCTTGAAGATAGTATTACCAGCCATTAAGGTAAAATTATGGGCTTCATTTAAGGATTTTTTGTATTCTAAATATACATCAAAAGAGTAATCACTGTGGTTGACACGGCCTTCTGTAACACTGCTTCGTTGAACGTCGTAGATTTTCCCACCATATTCAACCTGTTTAGCAAAAGATTTTGATTCACTATTAGAATTATTGAAACCAATTGAGGAAACTAAGGTCAACCCTTTTGCAAGTTTATATTCCAAGCCAAAATTTCCATTTAGTTTTTTGAAATTAAAATCGTTGTAAGTATTTTCAATTTGTGCTAATGGGTTGATGATTTCACTTCCATAGTTTGCATCATTCGGAACCAAAGTATGATTGCCACTTTCATCAAAAGGAGTTAGCGTAGAAGGCATATTCAAGGCATTGAAAAGTACTGATCCCAAAACATTTTCATTTAATGTTTTTCTGTTGAAATAAGTATAGATCACATTACCATTTACCTTCAATCGATCATTAACTTCTGCAGTCATACCAATCCTTCCTGTATTTCTCAAAAATCCTGATTTATTTCCGCCAACGATTCCTTCTTGGTCAAGATGAGAACCACTGATGGAGTAGGTCATTTTTTCTGATCCACCAGAAATGTTAATATCATGGTTGATTATAGGAACTCCTTTTTTCATTACTTCATCTTGCCAGTCAGTTCCCTTACCTAAACCGGAAACATTTGGAAAAGGCAAAGCTCTTCCGTCATTAGCAAAAGCTTCGTTTGCAAGCAACGCATAATCAGTGGCATTTAGTACTGAAACTTTTCGGGAGGCTTCTTGAAAACCGGTATAAACATTATAACTGAAAACCGGTTTTGAGTTTTTTCTACCTTTTTTGGTTGTAACCAATACAACTCCATTTGCTCCAATAGATCCATAAATAGCCGCTTGAGCATCTTTAAGAACTGTAATGTTTTCGATATCATTAGGATTTAAAAGTCCTAATTCTCCAACATATCCATCTATTATTATCAATGGTGCACTATTACCATTTGTTGCAATACCTCTGATACGAATATCTAAACCACCTCCAGGAGCTCCTGATTGGGAGGTTACTGTAACACCTGACATGGTTCCCTGGAGAGCTTGCTCTACTTTGATAGGTTTCAATATTTCTAATGTCTTAGAATCAATTGATGAAACGGCACCCGTTACTTCTCTCTTCTTTTGAGATCCATAACCAATTACAACTACTTCATCTAAAGTTTTTGTGTCTTCTTGTAATGAAATTGATACATTACTGTTACTTGATGTTACGGTGTATTCAAAATTAGAAAAACCTACATAACTAAATACAACAACCGAACCTGATGGAACTTTCGTAAGTGAAAAATTTCCATCAAAATCAGACGAAGTACCCGTTGTGGTATTCTTGATTTGAACATTTACTCCTGGTAGCGGTAGTCCCGTTCCGGATTCCTTAACTGTTCCTCCAATGTCATAACTTTGGGCAAAACCAAAAGCGGAGAGAAACAGAAAATAAATTAATAGATAATTTGACTTCATAAGTATGTTTTTTGTGAATTATAAAATTAGAGTACTTGTTTGAGAATAATTTAAAATTGACCACAACAAAAAATATACACTGTAAAAAAAATATCCAAAAATTTAGATATTCAAAATCTCAAGCCAATGACAATGCATCATGTTAGAGAATTGTTAACGGATTTTAATTAACAAAATTTTTGCAAGAAGATTAAATACAACGTTGTTGTTGTGGTAATGTATAGTTGTTTTGGTCCAATGTAGTAGTGCTATTATATCGATAATATGTACTCAACAAGGCCCTGTTCGTGCGGTAAATCCATTTTTTTACGCAAACGATATCGTTTTATCTCAACACTTCGAACCGAAATGTTCAATAAAGGAGCTATTTCCTTAGAGGAAAGATTCAATCTGAGATACGCACAAAGTCTTAAATCGTTAGGGGTAAGTGTTGAATGTGCATTTTTTATCTTCTTCAAGAAATCCTTGTCGGCATTGTTGAATGCTTCCTTAAACAGGTCCCATGTGTCTTCTTCACTGATGTTTTTATTGATGGTTGTAATTACAGTTTTGATGTTTTTAGAACTATCATCTGTTTTCTTCAAATCCTCTTTAATGGCTGTGAGTAATTCATTCTTTTTGATCAAACTCATAGTCGAAACGGCCAACTCGCGGTTCTTGCTATTGACATCCAGTTCCAATTGTTCATTTTTGATTTTAAGCAGCTCCTGTTCAACCTCCATTTCTTTCAGTTCTAATTTCCTGTTGTTATCCTCGATGAGCTTGTTTTTCTGATTTTGATAATAGTTTTTATACGCCTTGTTTACAAAAAAGGCGATGACAAAAATGATGACCAAATAGATGAGTATCGCTAGATTGGTAGCATACCAAGGCCGCTCGATGGTAAAATTATAAGTAATGGTATTTTCTGAAAGTGAATTCCCCACTCTTGCTTTTACCTTGAAGGTATAATCTCCAAAAGGCAGATTCTTGAAGCTTACGTAGGGTTTGTTTGACCATTCGCTCCATTCATCGTAGTAGCCATCCAGCAAATATTGGTATTCGGCAACGATGTATTTGTTGTATTCGGGAACACTGAAATTGAAAGTAAGATTGTTGGAAACGTAATCAATAGTTTCATCTCCAGAGTTGGAAATGTATTCGATGTTTGAGTTACTTTCGTTCTTGTAAACTGTATTCAAATTTATTTCGAATTTATTAAAATTCAAATCATTAATATTCATTGAATAATAACCGTCAGTTGTTCCGATGAAGTAGGTGTTTTCCCCAATTCTGGAAATGTTTTCGTATCCGGGCATGGAATTGTTGAGCGAGTAGGGAATGGGAATCGTATTGAGTTTCGGCTCATTGCTTAGCTTTCCAATTGTGAAGTAATTGATGTTGTTTTTGGTGAAAAGCCATAGCTTGTCGGATTTATCGACAATTAATTTTCCAGAACGGTATTCGTCATTTTCAATGGCCTTGCTTAAAATAGGATCTTTTTCGAATTTCTTATTCTTGTTGTTGAATTTGAAGATTCCTTCCTTTGAAGCGTAAATAATAGTATTGTTGAATTTTGCCAATCCTGCATTTTTTCCTTTTACTGGGGATTTATAGGTTTCAACTTTTAAAACTTTTGAGAAATCGCTGTTGAGTGATAATCTGAAAATAGCCTTGTACTCGTGGCTTACAATGATTTCATTAGGAAGGTTTACTTCAAAAAATTTAGAAGAATAATCAAATCCCGCTATTTTGCTTTTGAATTTCCAACCACTAGTTGTCTTTTCCAGGATACTGATTCCAGAATAGTTTCCCTGCATCAATTGGTTGGGATTGTTTGGGAAGTTTTGAAATTTCCAAGTTCCGGATTGGTTGTAAATTACAGTTGAGTTCCCTTCATTTATAACCAAAGTACCAGAGTCATGTCCGCAGAACAGCGTATTATCGTATTCAAAAAGCGACCATACTTGGCCTTTTGTTCCGTTTACAATTTGGTATTGGTTATTTGAATTGTTGGTCTTGTAAAATAATCCCTGATTGGTTCCAACATATATTTTGTCCTTGTATTGTATGGAAGAATAAACAGTTCCCAGAATTCCGGTCTTATCGAAGAATGTTTTTATTGGAGAGGAGATGTTCAAACAATCGATACCATTGTCGAGTCCGATCCAGAGGTTTTTTTCACGGTCTTCAAATAAAGAAAGGATGGTATTGTTGCTTAATCCTTGATTTTGCGTGATATGGTAAAGTGTTTTCCCTTGTGGATTGATAATGAAGATGCCATTAGAGATGGTTCCCAATGCAAAGTTGCCGTCACTCAAAACGATGCTTGAATAAATACTTGTCGAGCTGAGTAAAGCATCGGCTTCGGTATTCCATTTTTCTAAATTACCCTCTATAAATTTATAAAAACCAGAGTATTGTGTCTGTATGAGTATGCCATGCGCTGTCGAAAAAATATTAAGTACTTTCTTGTTCTTGATGGCTTCATTTTGGATTAGAACATGTGCATTTCCATTTTTAATTTCAAAAATACTACCGTCAACCGTTTGAAAATAGATTGCATCTTGTGCTTTGAATGATTTTAAAATGCCGCTTTTTGGCGTGATGATTTTGAATTGTTTTGTCTTGGTGTCGTAAATGTAAATCCTGTTCAAGGACTGAAAAACGACCCAATGATCGTAGTTGATGATGTTCCAAAACTGCTCATCATCAATTAGTTTTCCCTTAATTTTTTTACTTAGGGAAGTATACTCTAGAATTCCGTTTTTGTTTTTTATCCAAAAGCCAAATTCCATGTAACATCCTGTATAGACTACATTATCAATTACCTTAACCGAACGTAGAATAGTTTCATTTGGAGAGGGGTATAAGCGCCAATTCGCACCATTAAATTCAAGCAATCCTTCGTTATTGGCAATATAAAGATAGTTTTTCTTGTTCTGGTCGAGCATCCAATTCTGGTTTCCCGCTCCATAAACCTCTGAACTGTATTTTACAATGGATGGAAGTTCTTGTGAATAACCAAGGAATGGAAGGATAATTAAGAAAAATAAAAATTTAAGGGGTAAAATTTTCATAATGTATTTTAAATCGAGTGATAAAGATAGAAATATAAATAATCTTTAGCCAAAAAAGCAAAGTTATTTTGGATGGTATTTACAATAGAAAAGCACGTTTTTTCTTAGAAAAAACGTGCTTGACAACTAATCAAAAAATATTATTTTTTTATAATCCTTGAAGTTGATACTTTTCCATCAACGGTTACTTTTGCAATGTAAACACCACTTTGAAAGCTAGATATGTCTATGCTTTCTGAAGTTTTAGAAGACTTCATTGTCAATACTTGCTGTCCTAACATGTTGTAGAAAGTAATGTTTTCTATCGCTTTTTCAGCTGTAATGTTGAAAATATCGGCAACAGGATTAGGATACATTTTTACTGATGTTGTTTTGAAATCAACAGTTCCTAGAGGAACATTGCTGAAATAAACATTATCAACATATACTTTCGAACCACTACTGGCAAATATCAATTGTCCAATATGTTCCTTTGTTACCAAGCCTGTAAAATCCGAAAGAGGGATGCTCATCGTAATCCATTCTCCAAGAACAGGATTTTGAAAGATCAACTCGTGTTCAACATTATCAGTTCCTGCATAAACACCATCGGCTCCAAGATCAACCAATTTCACTTTGAAAAGTGTGAAATTTGGCGACCAAACATCAACATTGAAGTATACCATGTTTGCAATGTTAAGCGGATTGGCAATAGTTTCCACTCCAACAAAGTCTAAAGCGGTATATTTCTTAGTATCATTTCCAGCAATTTGAACTTCAGTCAAAGTAGCATTCGACCAATCCGTTTTCCAAGTATCAACAGGGACATTTGTATATGCATTACTGAACATCGACATAACATTCGCCTGAGGCAAAGTAGGAGTAGGAGCGGCAATTGTTGGATCCTGCGGAATGATAGCGACATTACTGAAGTATACGTTATCTACATATACTTTTGCACCACCACCCACAATGATTATTTGAGAAATATGCTCTAAAGAAGTTAGACTTGTAAAGTCTGCCAATGGAATGCTGTATGAAACCCAAGTATTTTGGGAAGGACCATTAAAAGTAACTTCATGTTCAGAATCATCGCCACCTCCAAAAGCACCATCGGCACCAAAATCGACCAATTTAACTTTAAAGACAGTAAAATCGGGCGACCAAACATCTATATTGAATTTCGTCATCCCAGATGCATTAATTTGAGAAGTTACCGTCTCAATTCCTGCAAAAACAAGCGGACTGTATTTTTTAACATCATTTCCGGCAATTTGAGTTTCTTCCAGCATTGCGTCTGACCAATCTGTTTCCCAAGTATCCACAGGAACATTTGTGTAGGTATTGCTGAATAAGGAAATCACATCAGATTGTGGCAAAGTTGGAGCAGGGGCGGCCACAGTTGGATCAGTAGGGATATTATTGGCTTCGTTTGTAAAATAAACATTGTCAACAAACACAGTTCCTGCGCCATTAGGATTTCCAGACAGGATGAGCTGGGCTATGTTCTCTTTGCTAAGCAAATTACTGAAATTAGCTAGAGGAATATCATAACTGACCCAAGTATTTTGCGATGGAGATTCAAAAACAACTTCATGCTCAGAATTGTCAGTTCCTGTAAAAACACCATCCGCACCAAAATCTACCAATTTTATTCTAAAAGTGGTTAGATTGGAGGTCCAGATATCGATATGAAAGTAAGTCATATTGCTTGCGTCAATAAGGTTTGGACCAACAGTTTCAATACCGACAAAGCTCAGGTTGGTATATTTCTTTAAATCATTGCCAGCAATTGAAACTTCTTCGAGAGCGGCTGCCGACCAATCTGTTTTCCAAGTATCAACTCCAACATTCGTATAAGCATTGCTAAACATAGAAATCACATTGGCCGCATTTCTTGTTGGAACCGGTGGTGCATCTGTTGGTGCTTGCGCAAAACCAAACGAGCAAATTAATAGGAAAATCGTTTGCGTAATTTTTTTCATGATATAATTGTTTTTTGTTGTATCTCAAATGTAGATTGATTTGAATACAGTTTTTTAAAAGCCGACTATATAAAAACTATACAAGATATCAACCATTTGTAATAGTGCTTAAACACTCAATTCTAATGTTTTATAAAGCTATTTATTCAATTAAAATTGTGAAGTGATGAACTGAAAAAATGTAAATGTTGTGGTAATGTATTGTTTTTTGAAAGCATAATTTCTAATATAAATTATTAGTATGCTTATAATTTGACTAAAATTATAGGATATTTATAAATTTTAATTTAAAATCTAGCAATATGGTATTTTTTGTATTTGCATTGAATCAACTAAAACATTGGGAATATGCTATTTGATTGTTTATTTGAGATGGAAAATCGTATTTAGTTAAATTTTAACATTTAAAAAGGTAATAAATGTTTATTTTCGTTCGTTAAAAATTAACATTTAAAAATTAAAATTATGAAAAAGTTTAAATTAGTAGTAGCAGCCTTTGTTTTAGCAGGCTTGACATTAACATCTTGTAGTAGTGATGACAATTCAACATCAACTCCAGTTGAAATCACTGGAAAATGGACACCAACAAAAACTGTTATAAAAATTGGTGCAAATCAAGAAGTTTCTGAGGATTATGCCAACAATCAAGAAGGTTGTGACAAGGATTACGTTGAGTTCTCGGCAACAAATAGTGTTTTTAAAGACAAGTATTTCTACAAAAACGGAGCTAATGCTTGTATTGAAGATGATGCTGCGGCTCCAGGAACTTTCAATAAAAGTAACGATGTGTTAATCATCAATGCTGATGAAAGTAATTATGATGGGACTTATAAAGTTACAACTTTATCAAACAGTACCCTTGTAATCTCGTTTGACACACAAGTTGGTACTAACACGGTTACAACTTCTTACCACTTCAGCAAAGTTTAATCATTTGAAGGTTGAATAATAAAAAAGCATTACAATGTAAAGTTGTAATGCTTTTTTTTATGCTTAGAAAATGCTTTTTTTTAAATTATCTCCGCACTCAAACCTGCTTCAAGTAGTTGTAGGCATTGAGGCTTCAGTTCATCAAAAGAACCTGTTTTTACCGTACATTTTCCTTTGTAATGCACTAAAATCGCACATTGTTCGGCTTGTTCGGCAGTATGGTTGCAGACTCTGATTAATGTTTCAATCACATGATCAAAAGTATTTACATCATCATTAAATAAAACAATCTCATTGTTGAACCCAATTGCCTCTTCAACTAAAACTTCTTCTAATACTTTTTCTATTGTACTCATTGTAATTTAATTTTCATTTAAAAATTAAAAATTATTCTTTGTTATACTTCAAAGATACCCAATTGTTGCGTTGGAATTTCTTTACATAAGCCAAACCTTGTTCTTTGCAGGAAGCATCGATGAAAGGAATGTCTTCTTCATAGAAACCGCTCAAGAGCAAAATTCCTCCTTTATTCAGGCATTTCACATACGCTTCCATATCGTTCAAAAGAATGTTCCTGTTGATGTTGGCAATGATCAAATCATAATTCTTGCCTTCCAGCAAAGCGGCATCGCCTTCATAAACGGTTATGTGCTTGCAATTATTTCTTTCAGCATTTTCAATAGAGTTCAGGTAGCACCAATTGTCAATATCAATTGCATCGATTGGTTGTGCACCTTTCATTTCGGCAAGGATTGCTAAAATTGCCGTTCCGCAACCCATGTCCAACGTTTTTAAACCTCTGACATCCGTTTCAAGCAAATGCTGGATCATCATATGGGTCGTTTCATGGTGTCCGGTTCCGAAACTCATTTTGGGTTCAATCACAATGTCAAATTCTGCATTTGTTTTTGGATGAAAAGGTGCGCGAACGTGGCATTTTCCATCTACATCGATAGGCTCGAAATTCTTTTCCCATTCTTCGTTCCAATTTACCTGTGCTATTTCTTCAACTTTGTAGGAGATGGTAAACTCTGGTGAGCTTAATATTTGTATATCTTCCAAAATATCTTCTGTCCAAAATTGTTTCTGGATATAGGCAACAACTCCAAAATCACTTTCAGTAAAACTTTCAAAAGGTTTTTCGCCTAATTCGGCAACAAGGATTTCCGACCCGAGTTCTCTCGGTTCAACCGTAAAATGGTATCCTAAATAGATGTTCGACATGACATTAAATTTTTCGCAAAGGTAACATTCTCATAACATACGGTAGGTAAATTTAATATTAAGTTTGCATCAACTTAACAACACCCCTCTTAATGAAAAAAGCAGTCGCCATTCTGGTATTTTTTCTTACTTTTTCGCTTCAAGCACAAGTAACCATCAAGCAAACCGAGGATGATAATGATGTAAAGCTCTCCACATTGCCTTATTATAATTTTGGAAAAGGTATTGGGTTGACTTCTCCAGACAGTCTTTTTCAGTTGAACATCCGTTTCAGGATGCAAAATCGCGTTACCTATATCGATAATGAGGATGAAAAACCTGCCTACGACGGGCAAATTCGCCGTTTGCGACTTCGCTTTGATGGTTATGTTGGAAATCCAAAGTTTCTTTATGCCATTCAATTGTCTTTCGCTCCAGGCGATGTAGGCGAGGTAATTCCGGGCGAAAACATCAATATCATTCGGGATGCCGTTTTGTTTTATAGGCCAAATAAAAACTGGAACATCAGCTTTGGTCAAACAAAGCTACCGGGAAACCGCCAGCGTGTAAATTCCTCAGGAGGTTTGCAACTGACTGATCGTTCTATCAACAATGCAAAGTTCACCATCGATAGGGATTTTGGGTTTCAAGTGCATAACCTTAATGAGTACTTGAATAAATTCTCCTATAATTTTAAAGGCGCAGTTTCGACAGGCGAAGGACGAAACGCAACAGGAAAGGCCGATGATGGAGTGGCCGTTACCGGAAAAGTAGAATTGTTTCCTTTTGGAGCTTTCAAGAAAGACGGTACTTATTTTGAAGGTGATGTTATTAGGGAATCAAAACCAAAATTGATGCTGTCAGGAGCTTTTCAACAAAATAACCATGCCCGTCGCACACAAGGACAGCTTGGCGTAGATTTGTTTGAACAGCGCACCATGAAATCAATCCTGCTGGATGCTATGTTTAAATACAACGGATGGGCCGCAATGACAAGTTATATGTCCAGGAATACATCAGAAAACGCATTAACGTTCAACCCAGACGATGCCACCGACTTTAATTATGCCTTTGTAGGAAAAGGTTTTGATTATCAATTGAGTTATAATTTTCCTTCCAATTATGAAATAATAGGAAGGTATTCTATCCAAAAAGTAGGGAAAGACATTGAACTTTTAGTGCCAGATACAAAGCAATACAGTATAGGAGTTACCAAATACATCTGGGAACATACCTTCAAATTACAAACAGAAGTTACCTTCGATACGCTGGATTACTATGACGGTAGTACTAAAAACAACTGGTATCTACGTTTTCAAGTAGAAATAGGAATATAAATCTGACAAGAAATTTTAAGCTAAACATAAAAACGTTTTAAAATATTGAAAATTAGCTTGGTGAATGTTGTGTTTTACAACTAATTATTTATTAGAATATTGAAAACGTTACATTTTTGTTAATTAAGGTAAAAAAACGCCTCAATTCTTTGCGGTTTTGATTTTTAAATATATTTTTACGATAGTTAATTAAACCTTATATTTTTATTATGAAAAAACTATTTTTATTTCTTGCCATGGCAAGTACAACTATGTTCGTATCATGCGGAAGCGATGATAACGGAGGTGGAACTCCAGCTGCAACTTCAATTGTTTTAACTGCAAGCGCAACAACAATTGATTTAGGACAGCCAGTTACTTTGACTGCTAAAGACAACAATGGAAATGACGTTACTGCTCGTGCTACATTTTATGATGGAACTACAGTAATTACTTCTCCATATACACCTTCAACTACTGGAGCTCACTCACTTACAGCTAAGCTTGATAACTTAACAAGTGCTTCAGTTATCGTTACTGTTAATGCAGTAGCTGCTACTAATGCAGTATTTTTTGAAGGAGAAAATTTTGACGTAAACCAAAGTGCTGCAGTATTCTGGGGTGGTTATGATCAAGATGGAGATGGTACAGCTGATCATGCTTTATGGTCTGTGTTGGTTTTTGTTGGAACTGATATTTCTACAGCTTCTTCTGCAGATTCAGCTCAGTATGTTGATGTTGAATTCTTGACAGCTCTTGATGCTGAAGGTGGAGTTGTTCTACCAACAGTTGCTAACGCTATCTACTTGGATATTTATGAAATGTGGTTAGATTCTACTGAGGTTCCAGTTGATGGTCAAGGTGAAGGTAGCTTAGTATTATCTGAAGATCTTACTAATGATTTAACAGCTACTTCTTTTGTTGCTACTTGTGATGTTGCTGGTTCTCCAATGGAAATCAACTACGATGGTTCTTTCTTAGGTATTTTTGATGCTTCTGCTAGACCAGCAGCTGCTAAAGGTACAAAAGTTAAAAACGTAGTAACTCTAGCTCAAGTTGCTAAAGCAAAAGCTAAATTGTACAACAGTTTGAAAAAATAATCTAATTTTTAAATTAGATTTCAAAACCCGATTACGAAAGTAATCGGGTTTTTTGTTTGGTATATTTATGAATCAAAAGAATTCTATGACATTAATAGTATCCTCTCATTCAAATGCTTGAAAATATCCTTTTTAGTGTATGGAACTTTCTAATGAAAAGAATAAATGGTTTTCAAATTGGCATTATACTTAAATTGAACAATATAATTTCAAACAGTTCAATGGGTTTTAAAATCATATTTTATTGTTTTAATGCCATAAAAATGCCCCAAATAGTAGCTTACTTTTTGGGGCATTTTCACTTTCGAGTGGCTATTTTACATCTAGTTTTATGAATTATTTTCTATTCTTATCCATCCGCATATTGATAAATTCAACAGCCAATGAAAATGCAATGGCAAAGTAGAGGTAGCCTTTAGGAACCGCTCCTACATGTTGGCCAACTAATTGTGCGTTGGAAAGGTGCATACTTTCGGTAATTAGCATAAAGCCTATCAAAATTAAGAAAGCAAGTCCCAAAATCTGGATGGAAGGATTTGCATTTACAAAGTTCCCAACCGGAACGGCAAACAGCATCATCACACCAACAGAAATCACCACCGCAGTAATCATGATATACAGCGCGCCTTCGAGTCCGTTAGTCATCCCAACAGCGGTTAGGATCGAATCGACAGAGAAAATCAAGTCGATCAGAAGGATTTGGAAAATAACGCTGGAGAATGATTTCTTTACAGCAGTGCCTAATGATTGCTCCTCGTGTTCTTTATGTTCTACTTTCTCACGGATTTCCTTGGTACTCTTATAAATCAGGAACAAACCTCCCAGAAGCAATATCATCGCCTGTCCCGAAATACTCGCGCTGAACCATCCAAAATCGAATGAAAACCAAGGTTCTTTCATCGCGATGAGCAACGTAATCCCAAAAAGCAGGGCTATACGCATAAACATTGCTAGAAATAAACCAATTCTGGTGGCTTTTTTTCGATCTTCAACAGGAAGTTTTCCCGTTACAATCGAGATAAAAATGATGTTGTCAATTCCCAGGATGATTTCCAAGAAAGTCAGTGTCAGTAGGGCTACCCATGCATCGGGATTTAAAAATACTTCCATGTTTTTTAGTTATGAATTATAAGTTATGGGTTTTTTAAAATTTTAAATTAAAGATAGTTATAGAAAAGCTATATACTTTATGAATTAAGTTTTTTAAATTATAAGATAATCAAATGCTTACATCAAGCACGAAACTCATAACTACTCGATCTTTTTTACCGTTCCAGTCTGCTTTTCAGGACTGCCTACGATTCCGAATTCAAAGGTATAGGAATCTTTGGTAGTAGAAAGGATTTTCATCGCAATCGCCTTTTTTTCCTGCATGTTTTTCGGATTGATCTTTTGAATCACGTATTCGCAATCGTTGATCCATTTGATCGAAGAAGTGTCTGATTTTCCTTCATAGAAATCAATTTCCTGATTCTCGGTTCTGATGAAGGTCGTGGTTTTTTTTACGCCATCTACTTCATAATCAAACTGAAACTTACCGGTTTTAAAGTCTTTGCATTCTCTTTGAGGTGTTTCAAAACAAGAGCATAGGAGGAAAAGGGCTAGGAGCGAGGTTATTTTTTTCATTGTAAACGTTTTAATTCTTCGTCGGTGAAATTCTTGATGGTTTTTTCTTTCGAAAACTTGTCGGCGTTGTAGCTGCTTGATTTGTTTTTAGGGATGGAAAGACTGTTCCATTCGTTCTTCTTTAATAATTTGGCATAAAAAACAATCTGCCCAATATGATACGGATAGTGTGCCAATTGGCGATTGATGGCCTCAATCACGGTATGACCTTCGTTTCTAATATAAATAATTTGAGATAAATGATTGGTTTCTAATGATTCTAAAGTAGTTAGAAAACAATCCCAGCCTTGGTTCCAAAAGGCAATTAGTTCTTCCTTGGTTTGGATTGTGTCTTCAAATTCATCGTCCCGATTACGCCATTCCTTTTCGCCGTCTGTGGTCAGGAAATCTGTCCAACGCGACAGCATGTTACCTGAAAGGTGCTTGACGATAACGGCAATGGAGTTGGTGTTTTCGTTTAATGAGACAAAAAGTTGCTCGGATTCCAATTGCCCAAACGCCTTTTCTCCAAGCATTTTATAATAGAGAAATTGCTTTTTGACGCTTTCAAGATAAGAAACGGTTGCTTCCATATTATTGAATTTTAATGTCGTATTTTTCCAGAAGTCCCGGGATTCCCTGCGTAGAAAACTTTGCTTTTCGCATCGGATTGAATTCCGGATCGATGGTATAGTTGTAAGCAGTAAGAAAATCGACTTCCTTGAGTTCGGTATCGTTAAAAATGGCACCAGCCAAATCGCAATTGTCAAACGTTGACCCCGTTAGTTTGGCGCCAATAAACACAACATCTTTCAAGAAAGAATGCAGGAATTTAGTCTTTGGCATTTTCTTATTGGCAAAAGAAGAATAGTCCAGAATACATTCCGTGAAATGTACTCCAAACAGAAAATCATCGCATTCGTTGAATTGGATGCCCAATAATTTGCAGTTTTTGAAGATCGCATTCTTCATACTCGAACCCGAAAGGCGCGTCATCGAAAGATTGCAGTCGATAAACTCGCAATCGCTGAACGTGTTATAGGAAAAATCACTGTTTGAGAAATCGCAGTTCTTAAAAATGCAACCTTCAAATTCGCGGTTGTTTATCTTTTTGTCGAGATAAACTACTTTTTCAAAGGTTTTATAGAGGTGGATTAGGTTTTCCATTAGAGGTTTCGTGGTTTTCTTGCAGTGTGTCTCACTCGGAGAATATTGATGTTTGTTTCAGTAATTTGGTAAGATATTTTGAAATCGTAAACATAATAAGCTCTGAAGGTGGGGTCTTTTGGCTTTTTTTGAGTATCAACTTTATAAATCTCGGATTGCTCTTTTAGGATGCTGGTGCTTTCAAATATCTTTTCTACTACTTTATCTGCAATATTGATTGATTTGCTTTCAAACAAAATATAAAAATGAATGTCTTCGAGTTGCAGTAATGCTTTTGAGGACCAAATTATTTTCTTCCCCATTTTGCAGCAATGGCTTTGGCTTCGTCTTCCGTATAAAAATCACCCTTTTTAATATCTTCTAAAGCTTTTTCAAGGTCAATATTATACGCTCTGTTTTCGTCTTCTAGCACATTATTTTTTGATTGCAGAAGATGTTTGAGTTTTTCAATAAAACCAGGGTCTTTTACCTTGTCAATTTCTTGGTGAATCCAATTGATGTCTGCTTTAATATCCATAATTTTTTTAAGTAAAAATACAAATTACTTGTCAAACAAGCTTTTAATGATAGTATTAATTCCCATAAAGACCAATACGATTCCTGTCAGGCAAACCAAAATCCCGATGCTCAAAATCAACCAATAAATAGGCTGTTGTTTATTGATGAATGCAAAATGAACAACCGCCGGACCGATAAACAAAGCCGGCAAGGCCCACGACATACAGGAAATTCCCTTGGTCAATATTTTTTTATTTGTAGACATTTTGAATCTAGATTTTAAAAATTAGAGTTCAGAATGAAACTCATAACTCATAATTTATAACTTATAATTTTCAACGGCTTTTCGGACACTTCCGTATTTTTTAAGTAATTCAGAGGCTTCTTCGTAGGAAACATTGATTTCCGAAAGGATCATTTTCACACCACGATCGACTAGTTTGTCGTTGCTCAATTGCATGTCGACCATCTTGTTGCCTTTTACTTTTCCGAGTTGGATCATTGTTGATGTTGAAATCATGTTCAGTATCAATTTCTGTGCGGTTCCTGCTTTCATTCGGGAGCTTCCCGTAACAAATTCGGGACCTACAATCACTTCAATTGGCAACTTCGCAGTCTGTGACAATGGACTTCCTGCATTGCAGGAAATACTTCCCGTTGCGATTCCGTTTTCGTTGCATTTCTCCAATCCACCAATCACATAGGGTGTTGTTCCCGAAGCTGCAATTCCGATTACCACATCATTTTGACTAATATTTTGCTCCTGCAAGTCAATCCAGGCTTGTGTTTTATTGTCTTCCGCATTTTCCACGGCTCTTCGGATGGCTTTGTCGCCACCGGCAATGATTCCATTCACCAAATCGAACGGAACACCAAAAGTTGGCGGACATTCCGAAGCATCTACAATTCCCAGTCGTCCAGATGTTCCAGCTCCGATGTAAAACAATCGTCCGCCAATTTTCATTTTTGAAACGATTTCTGTAACCAGATTTTCTATTTGAGGCAGTGCTTTTTCAACAGCAAACGGAACGGTTTTGTCTTCCTGATTGATATTGGCGAGCAATTCTGCAACCGACATTTTTTCTAAATGTTCGTATTTGGAGGATTGTTCAGTGGTTTTGGTGAAGGTCATATCTGAAAAATTAATGATTAAAGATACTGATTTGAATCAAAATCAATGTGAATGAGGTGCTTCAATTCCTAAAAAGTAAGCCACTACAATTCCTATTGCAATCATTGATAATTTTGCCAGATTGAATTTATGGTTTTCACTGCTTTCAAAAATGATTGTAGAGGAAATGTGAAACAGGATTCCGATAACCACAGCTGTGATTTCAGTATAATAATGCTTTAAAAAGGTAAAGTATTCGGCTGTCAGGGTTCCTAGTGGCGTCATTAAAGCAAACGTAATCATAAAGAAGAATACGACTGTTTTGTTCAAATGCGAATTAAGGAAAAAGGAAGTCAGGATAACGGCAATCGGCAAGTGATGAATGGCAATTCCGAGTGCCAAATCGCTATGATGGCTAACAGGAAAACCTTCCATAAAGGCGTGAATGCAAAGGCTTATAAAAAGTGCCCAAGGCATTTTAGAATGGTCGTCGTGTCCGTGTGAATGAACGTGTCCATGTTCGGCACCTTTCGAGAAAAATTCCAAAATAATTTGGAACAAAATTCCAACCATTATAAAAATTCCAATAGAGTTGGAGTGGCTGTGGTCGCCATGGTGAGCGGATTCATATACTTCGGGCAACAGATGCATTACTGTTATGGAAAGCAGGAACGAACCGCTGAATGCCATCAATAATTTTAAATTGGTTTTCTTGGCAGGCTTTAAAAATAGCGCAACGCCGTAGCCTATTAAAACCGAAAGTAGGGGTAAGATATAATTCATTTCTATAAATCTAAATCTGCAATTATTTGAAAACCATAATCAATCGTTCGCTTTCGTTCTTATGAAATTTCTTCAATTTATAATCACCAAAAGTATCCAAAAGATAAATTCCCGCTTGTTCCATCAGGTTTTCGAAATCTTCCAAAGTCAGAGCTCTCACTTTTTCCGTAAAATGAAATTTTTGCCCTTTATCTTCAAAATCAATTTCCTTGTAGATGTAGCCGTCAATATGGAAACGCTTGATTTTAAAGTCAATTCCATCTACAGTTTTCACCTCTTCTGGAACCAGATTATTGATGACCTGATGAACGTTCATAAAATCAATCACCGCAAAACCATATTCAGTAAGGCTCTCTTGTATTGCTTTTAGGGTTGTTAAGTTGTCTGCATCATTTTCGAAATAGCCAAAACTTGTAAAGAGATTCAAAATTGCATCAAACTGTTCGTTACATGGTTTTCTCATATCGTGTACCACAAAATGCAATTTTTCGTTTTCCGATTTCTTGGCTTCGGCGATACTGTTTTCTGATAAATCGGCACCTGTGACATCAAAGCCCAATTGGTTCAGATAAATGGAATGACGTCCTTTTCCGCAGGCCAAATCCAAAATTTTTGCCTCTTCAGGAAGATTCAAATAATTGGTGATGTTGTCCATGAACAACTGTGCTTCGGCATAATCGCGGTCTTTGTAAAGGATGTGATAATAAGGCGTATCAAACCAGGATGCAAACCAGCTTTCGGATTTTGGAATTTGAGATTCAGACATTTATTGTTTTCTATTAATTCAAGTCTGCAAATTTAGTGTATTTTTGCACCGAATACTTGATTTTACTATGGAAAATAATTTTAAAATGGTCGCCAAAACCTTTTTTGGTTTTGAAGAAATACTGGCAAAAGAACTACAGGTTTTGGGCGCTCAAGATGTTGAACAAGGGGTGAGAATGGTGAGCTTTGTAGGCGATAAAGGATTCATGTATAAGGCCAATTTGTCTTTAAGAACGGCTTTAAAAATCCTTAAACCCATTTATTCTTTCCGAGCGACCAACGAGGACAATCTCTACAAAGGGATTTATTCGATGGATTGGTCCAAGTATTTGAATTCTAATCAGACTTTTGTGATTGATGCTACCGTGCATTCGGAGAAATTCAACCATTCTGAGTTTGTTGCGCAAAAATGTAAGGATGCGATTGTGGATCAGTTTAGAACCAGAACCGGGCAACGACCAAGCATCGACAAGCAATACCCCGATTTAAGAATCAACATTCACATTGATAAGGACCAATGTACGGTTTCGTTGGATACATCAGGAAATTCTTTGCACCAGCGTGGCTATCGATTGGCAACAAATATTGCACCAATCAACGAGGTTTTGGCGGCAGGAATGCTATTGCTTTCAGGTTGGGACGGTCAAGGGGATTTCATCGATCCTATGTGTGGTTCGGGAACTATTTTGGCGGAAGCCGCAATGATTGCATGCAACATCCCGGCAAACATCAATCGTAAGGAATTTGCTTTTGAAAAATGGAAAGATTGGGACAATGATTTGTTTGACAGGATTGTAGATTCGTTGTTGAAGAAAGTACGCGAGTTTCATTATACGATTAAAGGTTATGATAAAGCGCCATCTGCCGTGAGCAAGGCAAAAGACAATATCAAGAATGCCAATTTGGATGAATATGTGACCATTTCGGAGAATAATTTCTTTGATACTGAAAAGGCTACAAAAGGACCATTGCACATGGTTTTCAATCCGCCTTATGGAGAGCGATTGGATATACAGATGGAAAATTTCTACAAGAATATAGGTGATACGTTGAAGCAGAATTATCCGGGAACAAACGCCTGGTTCATTACTGCAAACCTTGAAGCTTTGAAGTTTGTCGGCTTGAAACCATCTCGAAAAATTAAGCTTTTCAACGGAAGTTTGGAAGCAAGATTGGTAAAATATGAAATGTACGAAGGAAGTAAAAGGACTAAGTTTCAAACTTCTGAAAATAATTAAATAATAATAAAATGAGTTTAAAAACAAAAGCATTTATCTATCAGCTGTTGAGTTTTGCAGTGTTGTTTATCCTTATCCGATTTTTGGTTGATGCCTACACAAATCTTGAAGGTTTTTGGGTGCCGTTGACGGCATTTATTGCGGGAACAATCTTGGCACCGCAATTTCAGGCGGTAAAGACGAATGAAGGCGAGAAGCTTTTTATGAAATGGATTTTTATGAAGGGAATTAAGGAAATCAAATAAATGAGAATAAAATAATGAAAAAGGGTAGACGTTAATCTACCCTTTTTTTATTTCTTTTCCTCTGTATCTTGAGGGACTACTTTCTTTTTATAAATTGGTAAAAGATACGATACCGTGTAGTTAAAGCCTACACCAAAATCGCCATCGAAAGTCCTGTTGAAGCCAGGAATGTAAAGATTGTCGAAACCTCCAGGTTTTTTATTGGACATCAGTTTGTTCATCCTGAAACTGAAACCTACGAAGACATTATCAAAAACTCTTGTTTTCATTCCCACTACAACTTCCAGCCACTGTGCAGAAAGTCCGCTGAATTCAGTTCCACCGGGAGTAGATGGATCTATTCCCCAATAAGGATTTGGATTATAGATGTTGTATGAATTTAATTCCTGACTGAATGAACTTACGCCATAGCGTAAACCCAAATGGATCATATTTTCAAGATCGAGCCAGTTCTCATGTGCATTATAATCAAAACCAACTTTAAAGTAGGTTCCTTTAGTTGTAAAATTGACCTGGTCGTCGTCGGTAGTTTTGTTTTCGTTTCCAATTTCCCCTGCCAAATAATATTTTCTAGTCAAGCGATAATCTCCGACAATTTCAAAACCTTTGTAATCTTTGTCATAAACCGTACGTGCTATTTTTAGCAGATCAACACCAAAACGAATTCCGTATCGTTGCTCTATTACTGGAGTTGCTGTAGAATCGGTCTTTTTTTCTTGTGCTACAATTGACGATGAACACAAAATCAATATAAGACTATAAGAAATATATGTTGATATGTGTTTCATCTTCATTATTTATAGTGTTTGTTTCTATTTCAATATCTCTGATCCAGTTTCCAAGGGTTGTATTTTCATCATTATTTAAAATAAACGGTTGCGCTTGGCCACCATTTAAATCAAATATAGTTTTAAAACCGCAAGCTCTGGAAACATATTCGTCTCTTCTTGAATAATTAAATTCTAAAGTATCAACTCTTGCGTTGGCAAGTACGGTATCCTGTGTTGCAAAACGGATAAATCGAAATTTTGAAACATCTTGATTGGTCCTTAAAGGAATATATACCAAAGAATCAGTCCAGAACTGAGTTCCTTGATTGTTCAAGACGCCTTTGCTGTAATTGATTCCGTCGCCAACAATCTTTAGATTATTGATTCTTTTTGTTACAGAAGGGTTATTGAAATCATAAAATTTAATTACCAATCTTGGGGTAGTAGGAGTTGATGGATCGCAGATGTCATCCTTTTCACAACTGATAAGAATGAATCCGAATAGAAATAATGCACAGAATATTTTTTTCATTTATTTTAGAATTATCGTCTCTCCAAAAGTACAACATTTTCTACGTGATGCGTTTGCGGAAACATATCTACCGGGCGAACGCGTGTTACTTTGTATTTTTCGTCCATCAAGGCCAAATCACGGGCTTGTGTTGCAGAATTACAACTTACATAGACTACTTTCTCTGGAGCAATTTTCAAAATCTGCTCAATTACATCTTTGTGCATTCCATCTCTAGGAGGATCGGTAATGATAACGTCCGGCTTGCCATTTTGAGCAATAAAACTTTCGTTGAAAACAACTTTCATATCGCCTACAAAGAAATCGCAGTTGGTAATTTCATTGCGTTTCGCATTTTCCTTTGCATCAGCAATGGCTTCTGGAACAGCTTCTACACCCACCACTTTTTTTGCTTTTCTTGAAACAAATTGAGCAATGGTTCCAGTTCCTGTATACAAATCATAAACAACTTCATTGCCTGTCAAACCGGCAAAATCTCTTGTGATTTTGTATAATTCGTAAGCTTGTTCAGAATTGGTTTGGTAGAAAGATTTAGCATTGATGCTGAATTTCAAACCTTCCATTTCTTCCAAGATATAATCACGGCCTTTGTATAAGATTACATTTTGATCGTAAATCGTATCGTTTGGTTTTCCGTTGATGACATATTGCAAGGAAGTAATTTCTGGAAAACGCTCTGTCAAGAAATTCAACAAAAGCTCTCTTTTTTCTTTATCCTCTTTGAAAAACTGAACCAAAACCATGATTTCTCCTGTTGAAGCAGTACGAATCATTAAAGTTCTCAATAATCCTTCGTGGTTTCTTGGATCGAAAAACTCCAAGCCATTTTCATTTGCAAAATCACGAATTTCATTTCGAATGGCATTCGAAGGATCTTGCTGCAGATGGCATTGTGTAATATCCAAAATCTTGTCCCACATTTTTGGTATGTGGAAACCTAAAGCATTTCGGTTCCCCAAATCTTCAGTGCTTTCAATTTCTTTTTCGGTTAGCCAACGCGAATTGGAGAAACCAAATTCCATCTTATTTCGGTACATGAACTGTTCTTTTGAACCTAGGATGTCTTCAAACTCTGGAAGCTCAATCTTCCCAATTCTTTGCAAATGGTTTCGAACCTCATTGTGTTTGTATAGAAGCTGTTGTGAATACTTCATATTCTGCCATTTGCAACCGCCACAAACACCAAAGTGCTGGCAAACAGGTTCAACCCTGTGCTCTGAAAATTCGTGAAAACGAACGGCTTTCCCTTCATAGTAAGCTTTACGCTTTTTAAAGGTTTGCACATCAACAACATCTCCGGGTACTACATTGGGAATGAATATCACTTTTCCGTCCGGAGCCTTCGCTACCGAAACGCCTTTCGCTCCTGCATCAAGGACTTTTATATGATTGAAAACAATCTTATTTGTGTTTTTTCTAGACATAGCAGCAAAAATAAGAGTTTGATTAGTTTTATAAATTCAAATTGGGAATTATTTTTGAGTTGCCTTTAATTTAAATTCATTTTATCCTGTTGGAAATGTATTTATTTGTAAATCAGGTAAATTTTAGAGGGATTATTTTATGCTTTTTTTAAGAATAACTCTCTCGCGAGAATGAAAAGAGTACTAACATTTTTGCGTATTTTTGCCCGACTAAAAACAAACTCCACTCCAATGGATAACAAAATACTTTCTCTCCTAGGGTCTATCCTCTTTTCCACTCGTTTAATGGCTCTTCTATTTATCGTTTTTGCCACAGCAATGGGAATCGGAACCTTCATTGAAGATGCTTACAATACAGATACGGCCAGAATCTGGGTCTATAATACTTGGTGGTTCGAGATGATTATGGTATTCTTTCTGATAAATTTTTTCGGAAACATCAAGCGCTATCAATTGCACAAAAAAGAAAAATGGGCTACCTTGTTGCTTCACTTGTCTTTTATCCTAATTATTGCAGGTGCTTTTATTACGCGTTACATCAGTTTCGAAGGAGTGATGCCTATTAGGGAAGGCGAAGTGGCCAACCAGATTTTTTCGGACAAAACCTATCTGACGGTTTTCATCGATGGAGAATACAAAGGCGAAATGAAGCGCAAAACCCATGAAGAACCGTATTTGTTTTCACCCGTAACCAATAATGATTTCTCCATAAAAGGAAAGTTCGACCAGTTGCCGTATGAGATAAAATACGAGAATTTCGTAATGGGTGCCACAGAGCAAGTACAGGAAGATCCAAACGGAATTACATTCCTTAAAATGGTAGAATCCGGAGGCGGAAGCCGTCACGAACATTTCCTAAAAGAAGGCGAAGTACAGAACATCCACAACGTTCTATTTGCTTTGAATCATTACACAGAAGGAGCAATCAACATCAATACGCAAGGCGAAACCTATACCATAAAAGCACCTTTTGAAGGAGAATTTATGCGAATGGCCGACCAATTCAAAGGTGGTGTTGCAAAAGATACAACACAGCAATTGATGATGCGTTCGCTTTATAATTTAGGTGGCGCACAGTTTGTTTTTCCAGAGCCGGCCATCAAAGGAAAGATTGGATATGTTTCCAATAACGACTTTAAAGATAAGGTTACCGATGATGCTCTGACGATAAAAATCAGTACCGAAGGTGAAGAAAAATCCGTGACACTTTTGGGTTCTAAAGGAAAAATGGGAACGCCACAATCGTTTACATTAGGAAAATTAGATTTCACCATTTTCTTCGGGAGCAAGGTCTATGAAACTCCGTTTAAAATCAAGCTGAATGATTTTATCGCTTCGAAATACCCTGGAACAGAAAAGAGTTATTCGGCTTATGAAAGCCAAGTAACGGTTATTGACGGCAAGGAAGAATTTGATGCAAGGATTTTTATGAACAACATTTTAGATTACAAAGGATTCCGTTTCTTCCAAGCTTCGTTTGATCCGGACGAAAAAGGAACCGTACTTTCTGCCAACCATGATTTCTGGGGAACTTGGACGACTTACATTGGATACTTCTTGCTTTATATTGCAATGATGGCGATCCTTTTCGATAAAAATACCCGTTTCGCTGATCTTAAGAAGAAATTGGAAAAGGTAAAACAGAAGAAAGCAAAATTGATTACGATAATCGTAATGTTTTTAAGCTTCGGAAGTTACGCTCAAGACCAACATGCAGGTCATTCTGATGAGACGAGAGAAGTAGCAGAAAAGTTCATCAACGAGCGCGTCATCAGCAAGGAACACGCTGATCATTTTGGACGTTTGGTCATCCAGGATGCAGGGGGAAGGATGAAACCGGTGAATACTTTTTCATCTGAATTATTGCGAAAAGTAAGCAAGAGTGATGTATATAAGGATATGAATTCCGATCAGGTTTTCCTGTCGATGACACAATATTCTAGAGCTTGGTTTGAAATTCCATTGATTTATATTAAAAAAGGGAACGACAGTATCAGACAGATATTGGGTGTTGATAAGGATCAGAAATTGATAGCCTTCAGAAGTTTTTTCGATGATGAAGGAAACTATAAATTATCACCTTATTTGGATGACGCTTACAATACAGCAGTTCCAAATCAATTTCAGAAAGATTTTATTGAAACCGATAGGAAAGTAAACCTTCTAAATTCTGCCTTGAGCGGAAGCATCTTGAAGATTTTCCCAATTCCGAACGATGCAAACAACAAATGGGTTTCGCACATGGAATTGCACAGCGCAGGTTTTAAAGGAATGGATTCTGTAATGACGAAACAAATCCTGCCGTTGTATTTTATGGCTTTGGATTCTGCACGAGTTACCAAAGATTACAAGAAAGCCGACTTCTTTTTGGACGGAATGCATAATTTCCAAAAGAAATACGGAAGCAAGGTTATACCAAGTGACGATAAGGTTTCTTCGGAGATTCTTTATAATAAATACGACATTTTCAAGAAGCTGTACTATTTGTATATGATGGCAGGTCTATTGATGTTGCTCTTTACAATCGTCAATATATTTTATGAGAAAAAAGCAATCCGTATGGTACTGAATGGTTTCCATATATTGATTGGAATTTTCTTTGCACTTCATACAATCGGACTGATTGCACGTTGGTACATTTCAGGTCATGCGCCTTGGAGTGATGCCTATGAATCGATGATTTATGTGGCTTGGGCAACAATGTTCTTTACATTGGCTTTCGATAGAAAATCTAAACTTACCGTTGCTTCTGGAACTTTCGTAGCATCGATGATTTTAATGATTGCACATTGGAGCTGGATGGATCCTGCGATAGCAAACCTGCAACCGGTATTAAATTCGTATTGGTTGATGATCCACGTGGCGGTAATTGTTGGAAGCTACGGTCCGTTTACACTTGCAATGGTTTTGGGAGTGGTGTCGTTGATCTTGATGTTGTTTACCAATGAAAAGAACAAAGCCAAGATGAATTTGAATATCCAAGAGATTACCTATATCAACGAAATGGCGCTTACAATTGGCTTGGTCATGCTTACCATTGGAAACTTCCTTGGCGGACAATGGGCCAATGAAAGCTGGGGCCGTTACTGGGGGTGGGATCCAAAAGAAACTTGGGCCTTGATCAGTATCATGGTATATGCTTTCGTGATTCACGCACGTTTTGTACCATTCTTCAGAGGAAAATGGGCGTTTAATTTGATGAGTATCTTGGCGTTCTATTCCATTATGATGACCTATTTTGGAGTGAATTTCTATCTTTCAGGATTGCATTCGTATGCGAGTGGAGATAAAGTAGTAACTCCGGTTGAGTTTTACTATTCATTAGCAATCTTGACCGTATTGTCTGGTTTTGCTTACTTCAAGCATAAAAAATATTTAAAGAAATAAGTTTCGATATATTTAGTATACAAAAAGGCTCAACAAAAGTTGAGCCTTTTTTATGATTTATTTTTGCCCCGAATGACAGTTTACACCATCAATCTTTTCATCCTTTTATCTTTCAATTCACACTTTACCTAGAGTATACAATTGCTCCAAAGTAGGAGTAGGGCTTCCGCCAGCTGGCTCCAAGGTAATTCCGAATGCTTCAGCTTCACCTGTATTGCTTACATTAAACAATCGGGCATCATTCGATTTGAAATCATCCAAAAGACCAATGCTTGTTGGCGTAAGCGGATTCAATTTCAAGGCCCAAACCTGGTACACCATGCCTTCAGGAGGTTCCGGCAATCCTCTTGCATCGACATAAACCGATTGTGTGTTTTGGTTCCAATACACCTTTGCTTTGGAATCTGGTGAAACAGCTTGTCCGCCCAAGGTCACAACCGTATTGTTGTCGTCGCGGATAATTGCCAAAACACTTTCTGTTTTTTGCTTGTCGATTTCAAGTGCATTCAATTCTTTCTCGATTGCCGTCTTTTCAGATTCTGTCGTAACAATCTGCTCTTTTGCCAGATCCAATTGGGTATATTGATAACCAACACCAATCAGCAATACTACTGCGGCAGCCCATCCGATAAAAAGTGCAACATTACTTCTTGGCTTCATCTCAACAACGCCTTCTGTAACATTGTGCTTTTCGAGCAATTGTGTACGGATCCGGTCATAATTTGCAGCCGATAAATAAGGCGACATGCTAAACGATAAACTGATAACCGCTTTTTCAATAGACAGGACTTCTTCCTTAATTTCAGGATGCTTTGCCACCATATTGTTCACTTCTTCTGTTTCGGATTCATTTAAAATACCAAAAACATAGAGTTCTAAAATACCAGATTCAATATATTCTCTCGCTTCCATTTATACTTGTAAAAAGTTTCGTAAATCATTAATGCAATTTCTGTTTTGGGTTTTGACAGTTCCCAACGGAATCTCCAATTCCTCTGAAGCTTCCTGCTGTGTATAACCTTTAAAGAACAAAAGGTTGATGATTTTGATGCATTTTGGCTTTAGTTTTTTTACAAATTCTTGAATTCCGATCGTATCGATCATATTGGATAATTTGTTACTGTCGTCCAACAGATGTACGAAATTATCAGCCGAAGAGTTTTTCTGATTGTTGTTAAAGCCTTTTGAGCGAAGCCTGTCTATTGCCGAATTACGTGCAATATTTAGTATCCACGTAAAAAAGCGTCCCTTACTTTCGTTATAGGTTTCAATGTTTTTCCAAATTTTCACAAAAACTTCTTGGAGAACATCTTCCGATTCTTCGTGATTGCGGAGCAGGTTATAGATAATTCCGTATAGATTTTTGGAGTACATATCGTATAACGTTGTAAAAGCCTTGTCGTCCTTCTTGAGAATTAAAGGCAAGATTTCTTCTTGTGTCATAGGTGTTTTTTAGGGTTGATAGCTAGCAAAGCAGATCAAAACAAGGATTGATTGCCAGGGATATGTTTATAAAGTTATTCAAAATTTTGGTTTAACAAAACTTTAATCCCAATTTATAATTAAATACTGTCTCAGACGATTGAGTTTTTGCGTAATTTTATCCAAAATAAATAAGATGAAAAAAATAATAATGGCCGTTTTTGTGATGGCAAGTTTGGTGGCAAGCCACGAATCTTTCGCACAAAACAAGAAAAGTAAAACAGCCAAAGAAAAAAGCAAAACTATGTCGGCACAAAACATCCACCAGTTTAAAGTAACAGATTTGTCAGGAAACGAATTTGATTTCGCTTCCCTAAAAGGAAAAAAAGTAATGGTTGTAAATACCGCTTCAAAATGCGGATTGACGCCTCAGTACAAGGATTTGCAAGCCATCTACGATCAGTATAAAGATAAAAACTTTGTGATTGTTGGCTTTCCGGCAAATAACTTTATGGAGCAGGAACCAGGAACAAAAGAGGAAATTGCCACGTTCTGCGAAAGAAATTACGGGGTAACGTTTCCAATGATGGACAAGATTTCGGTAAAAGGAAATGATATGGCGCCAATCTACCAATTTCTGACTCAAAAATCTAAAAATGGTGTTCAGGATTCAGAAGTTGAGTGGAATTTCCAAAAATATTTACTGAATGAAAAAGGTGAACTAGTAAAGGTAATCTCGCCAAGAACATTGCCAACTGATAAAGAAATTATCGATTGGATTAAGGCTTAGCATGCACTGATCACTGACCACTTAAAGGAAGTTGCATCAAAGAAACATCCAGCCATTTGTCAAATTTATAACCGGCTTCCTTGAGTATACCTACTTCTTGGAAGCCGAATTTTTTATGGAATGCAATACTTGCTGAATTAGAGGCATCAATTACGCCAATCATAGAATGATGATTTTGCTCTTTCGCCAAATCAATTAGCTTTTGAAGCAGTAGTTTTCCAATGCCTTTCCCAATGGCTTTCTCGTTTACATAAACAGAATGTTCTACCGTAAACCGATAACCAATCTTTACCCTGAAAGCACCGTAAGTCCCAAAACCGATCACTTCATTTTCAAATTCCGCTACAATAACAGGAAAATTTGAAGCTTGTTTTTCTTCAAACCAAATTTGTTGCTCTGCTAAAGTCCTTTCATCATAATCATAAATGGCTGTAGTGTCCAAAATGGCGTGATTGACAATTTCTAAAATCGAAGGCAAATCTTCAATAACCGCAGGACGAATGATAGCTTCCATATTATTTTACTCCAAGTTCAGTTAATAATTTCTTGGCATCCGTCGGGTTCCAACCCATAGATTCAGAGAATTGCTTTGCTTTTTTTGCATACACAATCGCTTCCTTGTTGTCTTTTATTTTATGGTTCAATTGCGCCATCAATAAATAGCCATCATACGATTCTCCCAGTTCCAAAGCACGCCCCGTCCATTTTATTGCATTTTTTAAATCGGGAACTGTGGTAATGTTTTTCAAATAGGTCTGTCCAATTTCCTTCAGCATCCTCGAATCATTCCAAAAGAATTGCTCTACCGATTCTGCTGTCATTTTTTTGTAAAGATTCCAATTCTGAGCTCTTTCTGCCAGCGTCAAATCAAAATTAAAAATCAAAGAATCGGTGTTGCGAAGGTTGATGCTTTTGGCAATTTTTCGTTGTTTGAAGTAATTAATCGTATCCAGATTTTCTGTAAAAGGTTTTAAAAGTTCTGAAACCACGCTGTTTATTTTTCGCTCCACTCGTATGGGAGAGGCTACTTTTGCAAAAGCCTGCTGGTTTTTCAAGACGTACTGAAACTCCCTCGATTCAATATCCGTCACCGCATTTGCAATCACTTTCCAGTTATTGGCACTCACCAAATCCTTATCGCTTTGCGTCGCCAAATATTTATGCGCCGGAGCCGAAATCTGCTTACGCTCTTTCCCTTTTCCTAAAGTCAGGATATAAGCTAAACATTTATCCACATTGCTTGGATCCTCCATAAATTGCTTTTCCAGATACGGCAACTGCATTTTAGGATTCAAGGCGTTTTTTGCCTCTTGAATCAGTGTCTCAGGCTTATATTCGCCCGAAAGATTATACAAAAGCGTTTCGTTTTTATCCAAAAAGACAAACGTCGGGTACGATTTTACATCAAACCGTTTCTTGATCGCTTCGCCATTTTCCTTTTCAATATCCTGCCACGCACAGATGAAATTCTTGTTCATAAAATCGGCTACTTCCGTATTGGGAAACACTTCCTTTTTCATCTTGTTGCAATGAGGACACCATTCTGCATAAATCATAAGGAAGATGGGCTTGTTCTCTTTTTTTGAACGTTCAAGCAGTATCGGTAAACTTTCTTCGCTGAATTGGATACCATTTTGGGCGTTTATAGTAGTAAAAGAGAAAAACAGAAACAGAAAGAATATAGATGTAAAATACCTCATTTTGGATTGTATTTAAAGGGTCAACAGCAACAAATATAGAAATTCATAGGTTAATATATCTCTAATTCTTAGTTAAAAAGCCTTTCTAACTTTGTAACTTTGTAGTTCAGAAATTTAAAAGATGATTTACCCGAAAATACCTTTAGCGCAGAGCATCATTGCCATTTGCGAACAAAAAGGACTCACCAATATTGTCATTTCTCCCGGATCCAGGAATGCACCTTTAACCATAGGATTCGTCAACAACCCAAATTTCAAGTGTTTCAGTATTGCCGACGAGCGTTGCGCCGCCTTTTTTGCATTGGGGATTGCCCAGCAAACCAAGAAGCCTGTGGCCATTGTCTGCACTTCGGGTTCGGCCCTGCTCAATTATTATCCGGCTCTTGCGGAAGCTTTTTACAGCCAGATTCCGTTGGTGGTCATTTCCGCCGATCGACCGCACGACAAGATCGACATCGGCGACGGGCAAACCATCCGTCAGGAAAATGTCTTTGCAAACCATATTTTGTATAATGCAAATCTCCACGAAGATGCTTCTCCTGAAAACGATGCAAAAATCAACGAAGCCATCAATATCTCTTTGTTACAAAAAGGTCCGGTCCATATTAATGCGCCTTTTGAAGAGCCATTGTACGAAACCGTTGAAGCACTTTCAGTAACAGCTGCCGCTTCCGCAGATGAACCGCAACCGTCTCCAATTGGCGATTTGAGTGCCTTCGCAGGAACGTGGAACACCGCTTCGAAAAAGATGATTCTCGTAGGGGTGAACGATCCGAACGTAATCGATGAAGCCATCATCAATTATTTGGTAGAAGACCCATCAATTGTAGTGTTGACTGAAACGACTTCTAATTTGCATCATCCAACCTTTATCAACAACATCGATACGATCATTACGCCTTTTACACTAGAAGATTTTGAAGATTTCCGACCTGAAATCCTCATCACCTTTGGCGGGATGGTGGTTTCAAAAAGGATAAAGGCTTTCCTCCGAAAATACAAGCCACAGCACCATTGGCACATCGATACGTTAAGGGCTTATGATACGTTTGGTGCTTTGTCGCAACATTTTACGACAACACCACAGCAATTTTTTAAGGCTTTTTTGCCTTCTACAAGCAAAGTAGAAAGCAACTATTTTCAGAAAAGTCAAGACATTAAGAACTTCCGAAAAGAGAAACACGATGCCTATCTTTCCAAGATTCCATTTTCCGATTTTATAGTTTTTGATAGGGTAATTTCGGCCTTGCCGAAAGAAAGCCAACTGCAAATCAGCAACAGTTCAGCCATCCGCTATGCTCAATTAATCGACATCGATCCTTCGATTGAAGTCTGTTGCAACCGCGGAACGAGTGGAATTGACGGTAGCACATCAACTGCTGTGGGGGCGGCTTTCGCCAATAAAAAGCAGACCACCTTCATCACGGGCGATATCAGTTTTTTATATGACAGCAATGCGCTTTGGAACAAATACATTCCTGCCAATTTCAAAATCATCATCATCAACAATGGAGGAGGAGGTATCTTTAGGATTCTTCCCGGTCATGCCGAAACGCCTGTATTCAATGAGTTTTTCGAAACATCACATTGCTTCACAGCAGAACATCTCGCCAAGATGTATGGTTTTGAATACTATTCTGCAAGCAACGAAGAAAAGCTTTCAGAAGCTTTGACTGATCTGTTTGAGCAAAATCAAAAGCCAACAATCTTGGAAGTCTTTACGCCAACTTTGGACAACGACAGGATTCTATTGCAGTACTTTAAGGAGTTGGTGTAGCAATTATACCTCTGCAATAGTATCAATAAGGGCCGACCAAAAAGCAGTTCCCGGAAGTACGATAAACAAAACAAGTTCCACCAGCCAAACCAAGGGAATCAAAAGATACGGACTTTTAAGCATTGGTCTTTTGAGTTGGAATTTCTCATAAAGCAGGATGACCAGCGACACCAAGAACGGCGTCAACGACATCACCAAAATACCAAGTTCTTGATTGAATAAGGTAGCAATCAATCTGCCTAGTCCAGGATTCAGGATAATAAGTGAAGCGCCAATCATTCCGGCAACGTGCTTCCTGATTCGGTTTTTGTTTACAATGCTGTAAACATAGAAAATACAAAATGAAGTAACATCCAAAAGTGCACCAGCCATAGCCATTCCGGCCTGTACCCTCGAAATAGAGAGGTTCTTCCCAACGCTTAATTTTACCATCACCAATATTGAAACCACCATAACGGGAGCAAGGAAATAAGAAAACCGTCCCACTTTCCTGTGCAAGGAATAGTTGCGTTGGTGTATTAAAATCGGTTGCCAGATTAGTATCGCAAACCAACTCAGAAATATGATAAAATGAATGTGTGTAAAAAATGGAATGCCTTCAAACAAAGGGAAAAATTGGAAATAAGTAGCGTAGAAACCTAAAATGCTAATTAAGGATATAGCACCAAACAAGGCTACTAAAGTTTTGTATTTGTTTTCCATAGCTTCAATTTTTAAGATTACTGATTTTCTGTTTGTTATAGCAAAACGAAGATAATAAAATTAAAAAGACGGTAAACGATTATTCAAATTCCACCCATTTTTTCTCAAAGTAAACTGTTGTCAGTTTATTATCATTTCGAAGCAAATCTACTTTTACAAAATCTTTTTCATTTCCTGTATATTGCATCGTGATACCGTCCATCGATGAAGTATCGTAAAACGAACCAAACACACATGTGTCTTGTTCTGGGTTTTCCATATACACGTTTTTATGTATAGTTATTTTAGGACGGGTCAGGGTGGATCATGGTTCACGGATGCTTCATGGATACTCCATAGATACTCCATGGATAGTTCATGGTTGTGGTACCCCAATATACGATCAAAAATAAAAAGTGATAAAGACATATTGATAGGAACCTTATGAAGAGAATTGTGACTTAACAACTTTAATTTATTGCTTTTACTAGGCTACACAACTTTGATTATATCTAATCCAAATGCAGTAGGGGGTAAATGTATCTATTAGTATTGTACCATAACAAGATATAATGATTCTTAAAAATTGTTATTCAAAATTGTTTTAGAGTTCCGATCTTCCATCTTTCGCCGAAATTCCTATCTTTACCAAAACACTCAATAAATCATCCGTGAGAAAGCTTAAAATACTCCTCATCATTACGTTTTTTGCCAGCAACTTCACTTCAAATGCGGCTAAAGTCGATAGTCTCGACATCTACAGCACTGCAATGGACAAGACCTACAAGGCCGCTGTCGTTCTCCCAGATTCATACGCAAAAAGCAAGAAGAATTATCCCGTAGTCTATCTTCTTCACGGCGCCTACGGACATTTCAGAGACTGGCTCAAAAACACCTCACAACAAAAATTACTGCAAAACCTCGCCGACCAATACAACATCATCATCGTCACTCCAGAAGGCGAAACCTTCAGCTTCTATCTCGACAGCCCTGTCAATAAGGGAAGTCAGTTTGAGACTTATATCACCAAGGAAGTTGTCCAAAAAATCGACAAAACTTACCGCACTGTTGCCAACAAGACAGGCCGTGTCATCACCGGACTTTCAATGGGCGGTCATGGTGCACTGTATCTTTCCGCAAGAAATCCAGAACTTTTTTCTGCGGCAGGGAGTATGAGTGGCGCCGTCGATATGGGAGGCATCCGCAACCGCGACACACCGGAAAAGATCAACAAAATGATGGAACCTGTTTTTGGTCCCGAAGGCGCTTCGCAAGAAATCTATGATTCGCACGCCGTTATCGGGATGATCAATAAAATCAAGGAAAACAAACTCCCGCTCATCATCGATTGTGGTGTAGATGATTTCCTCATAGAACCCAATCGCGAATTGCACCGCCGTATGGTCTATGCCAAGATTCCACACGACTACACCGAACGTCCCGGAGCCCACACCTGGGAATATTGGGCAGATGCACTTCCATTTCACATCCTCTTTTTCAGTAAAGTATTCCAAACAAACGGGGTAACAGTGAAGTAAGCAATGAGAAAAGCAGGTCTATTTCTTTTCATTTTCATAAGCCTTTCGGCAAAAGCACAACTCTCGGGTTGTACAGACGCTATGGCCAAAAATTATAACCCAACTGCAGTACTAAACGACGGAAGTTGTGTATATGAAAACACAAAAATAACCCCAGTTTTTTCCATAACCTTGTCCGATACCCTCAACGAAACCTCGGGATTAGTGTACTACGACAAACAATTGTGGAGTCACAACGACGATACCGATACCCATATTTATGCACTTGATACCCTCGGAAAAATCACCAATCGCTATCCTCTAAAAGGTGTCAAAAACAACGATTGGGAAGAACTCTCGCAAGACAGTGCCTATTTTTATATGGGGAATTTTGGCAACAATGTGAGCGGTATTCGGAACGATTTACACATCTTAAGAATAGAAAAAAATTCACTCAAGGCAAATGACCCGCAGATAGATACCATCGCATTCCAATATTCCAATCAAATCGAGTTTATTCGAGCCAAGGCCAACACCACCGATTTTGATTGCGAGGCTTTTATCGTCGGCAAGGACAGTATCTATATTTTTACCAAACAATGGACCAGCAAGAAGACAGCTCTGTATGCACTACCAAAGCAACCCGGAAACCATACCGCCCAATTCAAATCAGAACTCGATACAAACGGATTGATAACCGGCGCAACCTATCTCGAAGACAAGAAACTCATCGCTTTGTGTGGCTACAGCAAGCAACTTAAACCTTTTGTGTACCTTTTATACGATTATAAGGAAAATGATTTTTTTTCGGGCAATAAACGAAAAATAAACCTCGCATTGCCTTACCATCAAGTCGAAGGAATAGCCACTCAAAATGGTTTGCAATATTATATTTCAAATGAATATTTCCGTTTAAAACCCATCATCAACACACCGCAACAATTGCATCTGCTGGATTTAAATACCTTATTACAACTTTATCTCAATAAAGAAAACCATTAAAATTATCACAAATACTTTTTTTGGTTTGGTTTTTGGGATACTTTTATAAAATCAATCATTAAACATTAAAAATTATGAAACGTATATTTTTACTTTTAGCAGTAGTAGCAATGACAACTTTACAAAGTTGTGAAGGCGATCAAGGACCAGTTGGACCACAAGGTCCAGAAGGACCGGGCGACGGAGATACAATAAGTGAAGTTTTTGAACTTCAAAACGTAAATTTCCAATTGAATCAAAACAACGAATACACGATTTTCCGTGAATTAAACCCAGCCATTATAGACTCTGATGTTATCTTAATTTATAGAATGTCGGGAACAATCAACCCAACAACTCCAATCTGGCAATTGATTCCAAGGACATTATTCCTAGACGAAGGTGAATTAGATTATGATTATGATTTCAGTGCAGTTGATTTTACAATCTATGCAGGTGGAACCTATAACTTGGCTACAACCCCACAATTTATAAACAACCAAACATTCAGAATTGTAATTGTTCCAGGTTATTTCTCAAGAGGAGCCAACGTGGTGGACTTTGAAGATTATAATGCAGTTATTGAAGCTTACGGAATAGACGACAGCAACGTTAACGTTTTGAACTAAGAAATAATAGGCAAACAAAAAAAGGGAAACATTACGTTTCCCTTTTTTTAATTTGGTAAGACACGAACCGAATAAAGTATTTGTGCAAATTAATGTGGTCCGTGTCTTGATATTAATGTAATTCCTGTGTGGCAAAAGCTTTGGTTTTCCTTCTGTGATACACTTGATTTTCGTTTCCAAAATATTTATAGCTCATCAAGCGTGCCATCAAATAGCTCACGGTCGATTCTGCTCCTTGGTTCAAATTCACATTTTTTTCTTCCAATCCGTCAAAGCAACCTCCCGTACAAGGATTGTAAATCACCTGTTGCAAATGATTGTTTCCTAGGAACCAATTGAACGCCATTTCCATCTTATCCAAATATTGTTTTTCCTTGAAGATATCATGGAATTTTCTAAGGGTGATAATCGTATAGGCCACATCAATTGGTTGTTCGCCATAACGTTCAACATCCTCACCTTTTATTTCCCAGCTTCTGTTACTGATTACTTGGATGCTGTTATCCGTAAACGTTTTGTTCATCAGGAAGTCCATCGATGTTCGGGCAATTTCCTTGTATTCTTCATTTCCTGTCATGCTGTACGCACAAAGCAATGCTTCAGGCAATACGCTATTCGCATACGTCAGGTAACTTTCATACCATTCCCATCCAGGAGAAGATTCATGGCGGTACATCTGCACCAATCGGTTGGCCAAAGTAGTCGTCAATGCAACAGCTTCTTCGTTATCTACGGTTCTATTATAGTAATACAATCCTTTGATGATAAAAGCCATTGCTCTCGTAGAATATGTCACTTCCGAGCAAACAAAACATCTTTCGAGGATGCTTTCCGCTTTATGCGTAAGCTCCTCAGGCATAATGTAAGATAGCGAAACCAAGTAGCCCAATGCCCAAATCGCTCTTCCGGTCGAGTCTTCAAGATTCACCTCTGCATTTTGCGCCGTAAAGTTCTTATTGAAATCTACATAGTTCAGGAAATGCATATTCGGACGCTCGCAATAGGCAATAAAATCCAAATAAATCTTGATGTATTTCAAATCAGCAGGATCCTGCGTCATTTTATAATGCTGGCACATCGCAATCATCGCACGCGCATTGTCATCAATAGTATAACCCGAATTAATATCCGGCTGATTCAAGATTGAAAACTGCAACATCCCAAAATCGGTTGTCATTTTCTTGATATGATCCAGGTTGATTTCCGGATTTCTATAATGTAGTTCTATCTGGTTGCCCGAAATTTTCTGCAAGAACTGTGCATGTGCAACAGCCGAGTTCTCCCAAGCCGTACACGTAATTTTATGCAAGCCATTTGCGATGATGTTCTGTTTCAACTGCACATCAAATAACAAACGGTTCACGCATTCTGCCAGTTGCTCCGAATTTCCAAAATCAAAAAGCAATCCCGTATCGCCCGACAAAAATTCCTTCGCATGCGGAATAGGGGTAGAAACCACCGGACAACCACAGCTTAAGGCGTAGGCAAAAGTCCCGCTTACAGCTTGGTTAGGATCTTTGGAAGTAAACAAATAAACATCCGTCATCTGCAGGTATTCCAAAAGTTCGTCCAAAGGCAGATATTTGTTGATGAATTTCACATGTTTTTGCAAATTCAAATCAATAATCTTTTGCTGTAAAAATTCACGATACTGCTCGCCTTCATTCAAAGCCACAGTCGGATGCGTTTTTCCAATAATCAAAAATACCACATCTGGCGATGTTTTCACGATGTTTGGAAGCGCGTCCAATGTAGTTTCAATACTTTTTCCAGAGCTCAACAGTCCAAAAGTCGAAAGTACTTTCTTATTCTGAAGGCCATATTTTTCTCGCAATGCTTTTTTATCCAAATGCGGCACCAAGTGCGTCCCGTGTGCAATGACACTGATCTTTTCTCCGTCCACCACATAATCACGCGTAAGTATTTCCGAAGCACCATCCGTCATTACGATAATTCCCGAAGCATGGTCCAACAAATGCTGTACTTTCTGCTTGAAAACTTCATCTGGTCGTGGCAATACAGTATGGAAAACAAATACAATTGGCTTGTTCACATTCGAAACAAATTTCAAGAAATCCGCTTCGCCTTCGGCAAACAATCCAAATTCATGCTGCAACAAAACCACTTTGATATTAGTATCGTTATTTATTTTTTCTGCCAAATCCTTATATGAGGATGCATCTGATGTGTCTAATATATACTTCACATCCTTATTCGCATAAGTATGCTTTTCCTTACTGCTCTCCAATGCACAAATTTTGATATCAAAGGAATACACAAATTGCTTTCTCAAAGCCTTGATCAAATCTTCAGAATAAGTGGCAATACCGCACTCACGAGGAGGGTAGGTGGTAAGCACCAATACTTCGGGCAAGACATTATCTGATGTTTTTTTCTTATCGGCAAAAAAATCACTGGCGATTTTATTTGAATTAGCTATTGGCATAAACTTCAAATTTACATTTCGGTTATAGACGTTATTGTTTTCCATTTTGTGCAATTTTAGTAGGTTTAATAATCATTTGACAGTATAAATTAGGGTCACTATCAGATTTAGTAAAATTCTTTAAAATTCCCCTCGAACCTTTATACTATATTTCTAAAATATTATACAATTCATGTTTTAACATTTCAACATCAAAGTGCTAGACATAAGTAACATACACTTTCATTAAATTATATTCCAATACAACCAATAAAAAAAGCGGTTCTTTTTTCAAGAAACCGCTTTTTAGTTTTTCAAAAACCTTAAAATCTTAATGTTTTAGACTTAACTCCTTAATGTTTAAAATCTTCAAAATAATTAATACATTAAGAATAAAATAATCCTTCTGTCTTTTAATCTAAAAAGTCTAAGTAGTCTAAGAAGTCTAAAAATCCAAGTTGTCTAAAAATCTATTTTCCCAACCATTGATTAACCCTTTCCACGGCAACATTAGCCAGATCTTCACCCGTGTTCGCAGTGTTTTTAAATTCCTTTTGAGCCTTTCTCTGTAGGCTGTTCAACTTGCTTTTGAAGTTTTCCGCAAGATGTTCCGCCTCATCAATAAAGCGATCTTTCTTCGATTTTTTTCTGTTGTATAATAAAATTCCCGCCGCCGTAAGCAATGCAACTCCCGCTGCCACCCCTACAATTACTTTTTTGTTACTCATAATTTCTTTTTTTTGAATTAGCAATTCTTTTTCCTAAAATTACCCATTTACATTTTCCCATGAAAAGGGTTTATGCAATTTTTAACGTATGTATAAGTGTTCCAATGCTACACACACCTCCCAAACACTTCCACACCGTCCCCTAGAGTTTTCCCTCGTCCCCCAAAGCTTCCACACCGTCCCCCAGAGTTTTCCCTCAGCCCCCAAAGCTTCCGCACCATCCCCCAGAGTTTTCCCTCAGCCCCCGAAGCTTCCGCACCGTCCCCCAGAGTTTTCCCTCAGCCCCCAAAGCTTCCGCACCGTCCCCCAGAGTTTTCCCTCGTCCCCAAAGCTTCCGCACCGTCCCCCAGAGTTTTTCCTCAGCCCCCAGAGTTACCACACCGCCCCCGACACCCTTAACCATGTTTTTTTTATGATTTCATAATTACTTAACCATTTATTTAGGGTTAGATAATCTAAAAATAGCTGTTTTGATAATTTAACCCCTAAAAAAATAGGGCAAAATGTTTTTCATTTAAAAAAAGTAATATCTTTGTGCGAAATTAATAGGGGTACAACAACTTTTAAAACTTATTTTTATGTCAACATTACGTTTTCAAGCATTAAAGGATGCATCAAGCAGAAAACCAGTTAAATTTGAAGAAGCCGATAGAAAGTCAAACATCTTCGGTTCAAATGTTTTTAATGACAAAGCAATGAAGCAGTTCTTGACTTCAGATGCTTTCAAAGGAGTTCAAGATGCCGTACAGCACGGAACTAAGATTGACAGAAAATTAGCAGATTATATCGCAATGGGTATGAAAGAATGGGCACTTTCTAAAGGTGTAACGCATTATACCCACTGGTTTCAACCCCTAACAGGAACAACGGCAGAGAAGCACGATGCTTTCTTCGAAACTTCATACGATGGAAGCGATCCAGTAGAAAAATTTGGTGGAGCTCAATTGGTACAACAAGAACCAGATGCGTCAAGTTTTCCAAACGGAGGAATCAGAAACACATTTGAAGCACGTGGCTACACCGCCTGGGATCCAACATCTCCAGCCTTCATCTTCGGAACAACATTATGTATCCCAACGGTATTCATTTCATACACAGGAGAAGCATTAGATTATAAAACACCTTTGCTAAGAGCGTTGCACACCATCGATCAAGCTGCAACAGAAGTTTGCAGATACTTTGATAAGAATGTAAAGAAAGTAACCGCCACTTTAGGATGGGAACAAGAATACTTCCTAATCGACAGCTCGTTGGCAAATTCACGTCCAGATATCCAAATGACAGGAAGAACCCTTCTTGGGCACACTTCAGCAAAAGGACAACAATTGGACGATCACTATTTCGGATCAATTCCATCTCGTGCCTTGAACTACATGAGAGAATTGGAAGAAGAATGTATGCTATTGGGTATTCCAGTTAAAACACGTCACAACGAAGTAGCACCAAATCAATTCGAGTTGGCTCCAATCTTCGAAGAAACAAACCTTGCTGTAGATCATAATTCATTATTGATGGATGTAATGCAGAAAGTAGGGGAGCGTCACGATTTCAAAGTGCTTTTTCACGAGAAACCATTCAAAGGTGTAAACGGTTCAGGAAAGCACAACAACTGGTCATTGGCAACAGATACAGGTATCAACTTGTTGAGTCCGAGCAAAACACCAATGAGCAACCTTCAGTTTTTGACGTTTTTCATCAATACCATCAAAGCAGTTGATACGTATGAATCATTACTAAGAGCTGCAATCGCAACAGCAAGTAACGACCATAGATTAGGAGCAAATGAAGCACCACCGGCAATCATCTCAGTTTTCATCGGAGAGCAATTGACAAAAGTATTGGCTGAATTGGAAGGTGTTTCTAAAGGAAAACTATCTCCAGAAGAAAAAACCGATTTGAAATTGAACGTTGTAGGGAAACTTCCAGACGTTCTTTTGGATAACACAGACCGAAACAGGACTTCTCCTTTTGCCTTTACAGGAAATAAATTTGAGTTCAGAGCCGTTGGTTCTTCTGCAAACTGTGCCAATGCAATGACAACGCTAAATGCCATCGTTGCAAAACAATTGATTGATTTCAAGAAAGAAGTAGATACTCTAATCGAGAAAAAAGACTTAAAGAAAGACGAAGCTATTTTCAACGTATTGAGAGAATACATCAAGACGTCTAAAAATATCCTTTTCGAAGGCGATGGTTACAGCGATGCTTGGGAACAAGAAGCGGCAAAAAGAGGTTTGAGTAATTTCAAGACAACTCCATCTGCTTTAAAAGCAAAAGTTTCAAAACAAGCGTTGGATTTATTCAGCGATTTGAAAATCATGAACCACGTTGAAGTGGAAGCCCGTTACGAAATCGAGTTGGAAGAATACACCAAGAAAATCCAAATCGAAGGAAGAGTTTTAGGTGATATTGCAAGAAACCATGTAATTCCAACAGCTATCAAATATCAAAATACGTTGATTGAAAATGTAAAAGGCTTGAAAGAAATCTTTGGTTCAGAATTCGAAAAGATTGGTAAAGAGCAAATCGTTCTAATCAGAGAAATTTCGGGTCATATCGAAGGAATCAATACAAACGTTGAAGCTATGACAGAAGCACGAAAGACTGCAAATGCCTTGACAGATGCTCAAGAAATGGCAGAATCGTATTGTGATGCTGTTAAGCCATACTTCGAAGTAATCAGAGAGCACTGCGACAAGCTAGAGCTTTTGGTTGACGACGAAGCCTGGACATTGACTAAATACAGAGAATTATTGTTCACACGATAATAGCTTCTAAATATTCTAAAAACACCTGCAAGTTTCTATTTGCAGGTGTTTTTTTATATATTTATTTCCCCTCCTTTGGAGGGGTGCCAGAAGAGCGGGGTGGAATATTTAAAATATAAAAACATACTATTTATTAAAAGACATCGTTTAGTATAAAAATCACCCAATGAAACGAAACTACTTTACCCTACTATTGCTTCTTTGTATAAATTTTTTATCAGCACAAGAAAAACTGGAATTATATTTTGATTTTAATAAAGACATTCCAAACGAAAAATCTACTGAAAAATTAATTAATTGGCTGGAATCAATTGATTCTGTCGAAGTATCAAAAATAGAAGGCTATTGCGATTTTATTGATACTGATGAATACAATAAAGAGCTGTCTTTAAGAAGAGCAAATACAGTGATGTCCTATTTGAAAGGTACTGGAGTAAATGTCAAAGACATTGAAATAATCGGCTTTGGAGAGAATTTCAAACAATCCGAAGTACAAAGCGAAAACAGGAAAGCAATCGTTTATTATCAACAAATAAAAAGAGTAGAAACAGCCAAACCACTCACAGAATCCAAGCTTTCAAAACAAATTACAGATTCAAAAGTTGGAGAGAAGTACAAACTCGAAAACCTAAACTTCTATAATATGAGCGATGTAGTCGTTCCCGAATCACGCCCAATATTAGTTGATTTATTACGAATTATGGAGGCCAATAAAACCTTAAAAATAGAGATTCAGGGACACATCTGCTGTATGCCAAAAGATACTTACGAAACAGCAAAGCTAAGAGCAATTGCGGTTTACAAGTATCTAATTTTTAACGGTATTGATAAGGAAAGATTGTCGTATGTAAGCTTTGGAAGTTCAAAACCTATTTATCCTCTACCCGAAAAATCAGAAGCAGAAAAGGAAGCCAATAGAAGGGTTGAAATTATGGTAATCAGCAAATAATCCCTACATTCGTTATACATTCAAATTTGAAAATGAAAAAATACCTTTCCATACTATTGTTTTTTATCGCTGTTTCTGGATTTTCCCAAGAGCAATTTTCTGTTTTCTTCGAAAGCAATAAATTCGAATTGCAAAAAGCCGAAATAAGCAAGCTAACTGCTTGGATGGATGCCAATAAAGAAGTCAAAATCGTAGCCATAAACGGTTATACTGATGAAGATGGAAGTGTAGGTTTCAACGATACATTGGCAAAAAAACGTGTAAGCTTTATCTACAATCAAATCTCCGGAAAGGTAAAAATCCGTGAAGATTTCAAAACCAGAAGCTTCGGAGAATTACACAATCAATCGGCCGATAAATCCCAAAACAGAAAAGTAACCATCTATTATATCCTTCAAAAAGATTTGGCAAGAGAAGATGAAATCTTAGGCATAAAAAAGATAGAAGAAGCTCCAAAACCAAAGCCAGTCGCCAATTATCCATCAAAAATCGTCATCGACAATCCAAACGGAACGACTTCAGAATATAATTTAGATGTCAACTTCATGAAGCAAGTAAACGAATCAAAAGCAGGCGAAAAACTAAAAATTGAAAACCTGAATTTCCAATTCAATACCTTCGCAATCGTCAACGAATCAAGAGGGAAATTGTATGAATTGTTGCTTGTAATGCAAAACAATCCAACCTTGAAAATCGAAATACAAGGCCACATCTGTTGCAACCCATCCAACAAAGGAAAACTTTCCGAAGAACGAGCAAAAGCCATCAAAAACTTCCTAGTCGGACAAGGAATCGATAAAACAAGAGTAACCTTCAAAGGCTTCGGAAGCACACAACCCATCTATCCATTACCCGAAAAAACCGAAGAAGAACGTGCCGGAAACCGAAGAGTAGAAATCCTAATCCTAGAAAACTAAAACCTTTGCGACTTGGCGACTTTGCGAGCCATTTTCTCTCGCAAAGTCGCCAAGTCGCAAAGCAAAAAAATCAGATAAGATTTAAGCAAAAAAAACTGCCATTTCTGACAGTTTCTATATTCTAAAAGCTAAAATTTAAGCTTTCTCTAAAATCGATTTTTTCTTCTCCAAAGGATTCACTTCCTTTTTTACAATCACTTCACCCTTGATTTTCAAAGGCACTTTTCCACCTTCATAATTCACCGCGTTCGACTCAACCGTAATCGTTTTTCTAATCGCACCAGGTCCCATATTGTATTTCACATCAATTTTTCCAGTTTTCCCCGGTAAAATCGGCTCTTTCGGAAACGATGGTACGGTACAACCGCAAGTCGACTGCACATTCGAGATAATCAAAGGCGCATTTCCCGTATTTTTAAACTCAAAACTTCTCAAACCATTATCCGTTTCTTTCGAAACCGTTCCGTAATCAATCGTGTTGTCCTTCGCTGTAAATTCGATTTTTGGTCCAGTTTGAGCCAAACCAACCGCGCTAACACCAACAAAAGCGAATAAAAGTAATAATTTTTTCATTGTAAGATTTTTAATTCGATTAGGTAAATTTACTTTCTTTTAATTAAAGTACAAATTATTAAAGTTAATTTTTTATACTCCGTTAATTCTTTACTTTTGTATCCATTACAAAAGGAGTGCCAAAAGTTTAATTTCTATTATTAGGAGCAAAACGCTTGGGCTTTTTCAGAATCCATGTTCCTGCTGGAGCCACTCGCTTTGCCCTGCCTTATCAGGCAGTTCAAGAGCTCAGACAATGGCACCATCAGGGCTAGAGAACAAACCATATTCCATAACGTTCGGAATAAAAAAGAACGAATCGAGAAACAAATAACCGAATCAACGAATAAACAAGATATGACAATTCCATCACAATTCGACGCCAAAGCCATCGAGCAAAAATGGTACGACTACTGGATGAAAAACAATTATTTTCACTCAGAACCCGACCATAGAACACCGTACACCATTGTAATTCCTCCGCCAAATGTAACGGGAGTTTTGCACATGGGACACATGCTCAACAATACCATTCAAGACGTTCTAATCCGTCGTGCTCGACTAAAAGGATTCAACGCTTGTTGGGTTCCGGGAACGGACCACGCTTCTATTGCAACTGAAGCAAAAGTCGTAGACAAGCTCAAAAAAGAAGGCATCAACAAGAACGATTTGTCACGTGAGGAATTCTTGAAACACGCTTGGGAATGGACCGATAAATACGGCGGAACTATCTTGGAACAACTAAAGCAATTAGGTTGCTCTTGCGATTGGGACCGTACAAAATTCACAATGGATCCGGATATGTCGGCTTCTGTAATAAAATCCTTCGTTGATTTATACAATAAAGGCATGATTTACCGTGGCTACCGAATGGTAAATTGGGATCCGGAAGCAAAAACTACCTTGTCAGACGAGGAAGTAAACTACGAAGAACAACAAGGAAAATTATATTTCCTAAAATATAAAATCGAAGGTTCGGAAGAATTCTTGACGATTGCCACAACGCGTCCAGAAACTATTTTTGGAGATACTGCCATTTGCATCAATCCAAACGACGAGCGTTTCACACATCTAAAAGGTAAGAAAGCAATTGTTCCTATCGCAGGAAGAGTAATTCCAATCATCGAAGACGAATATGTTGACATCGAATTCGGAACAGGTTGTTTGAAAGTAACCCCAGCTCACGATGTAAACGATAAGGCTTTAGGCGACAAACACAACCTGGAAGTAATTGATATTTTCAACGATGATGCAAGTTTGAATTCTTTCGGATTGCATTACCAAGGAAAAGACCGTTTCGTAGTTCGTGAAGAAATCGCAAAAGAATTGGAAGCAAACGGAAGCTTGCCCAAAACAGAAATCCACTTGAATAAGGTAGGAACTTCTGAAAGAACAAAAGCAGTAATCGAGCCACGCTTGTCCGACCAATGGTTCCTGAAAATGGAAGAATTGGTAAAACCTGCCATCAAAGCGGTTTTAGAAACAGAAGAAATTAAATTATACCCAAAGAAATTTGACAACACTTATCGTCATTGGTTGGAAAACATCCGCGATTGGAACATTTCACGTCAACTTTGGTGGGGTCAGCAAATTCCAGCCTACTATTATGGCGATGGAAAAGAAGATTTTGTAGTTGCTGAAAATAGTGAAGATGCTTTAGTTTTAGCTCAAAAAGCTACAGGAAAAGCAGATTTGAAAGCGGAAGATTTGCGTCAAGATGTTGATGCATTAGACACTTGGTTTTCCTCTTGGTTATGGCCAATGGCCGTTTTCGGAGGTATTTTAGAACCAGAAAATAAAGATTTCAAATACTATTATCCAACAAACGACTTGGTTACAGGTCCGGACATTTTGTTTTTCTGGGTGGCGAGAATGATCATTGCAGGTTACGAATATACAGGTGAAAAACCGTTCAACAATGTGTATCTGACAGGTTTGGTTCGCGACAAGCAAAGGCGCAAGATGTCAAAATCTTTAGGAAATTCTCCAGACCCACTTGGCTTAATTGAAAAATTCGGAGCCGATGGTGTTCGTGTGGGCTTGCTTTTGAGTGCTTCTGCAGGAAACGACATTATGTTTGATGAAGAACTTTGCAACCAAGGAAAAGCATTTTCTAACAAAATTTGGAATGCTTTCAAGCTAATTAAGGGATGGGAAGTTTCAGATGCAATTCCACAACCAGAATCATCAAAAGTGGCGATCGAATGGTACGAAGCAAAACTAAATCAGACATTAGCTGAAATTGAAGACAATTTCGAAAAATACAGAATTTCAGATGCCTTGATGGGAATCTACAAATTGGTTTGGGACGATTTCTGTTCATGGTTCTTGGAAATGATTAAACCAGCTTACCAACAACCAATCGACAGTGTTACTTTTGCGAAAGCAATAGAAATGCTAGAGAACAATATGAAATTGTTGCATCCCTTCATGCCTTTCTTGACAGAGGAAATCTGGCATTTAATCAAAGAAAGAAGTACAGAAGAAGCCTTGATTATTTCAACTTGGCCAGAATCAAAACTATTCAATGCCGATTTGATTGCTGATTTTGAAACGACAATAGAAGTTATTTCGGGTGTTAGAAGCATCAGAAAAGACAAGAACATTCCATTCAAGGATACAATTGAATTGAAAGCCATCAACAATGATAAGTTTTCAACCTATTTTGATTCGGTAATATCTAAACTAGGAAACATCACTTCTTTCGAATATGTTTCAGAAAAAGTAGATTCTGCTTTGTCTTTCCGTGTAAAATCGAATGAATATTTCATCCCAATTGCAGGAAACATCAACGTTGATGAAGAAATTGCAAAATTGACGGAAGAATTGAACTACATCAAAGAATTCTTGAAATCGGTTCAAGTGAAGCTTTCAAACGAAAAGTTTGTAGCGAATGCAAAAGCTGAAATCATTGAAAACGAACGCAAAAAAGAAGCTGATGCTTTATCGAAAATTGCTACAATCGAACAAAGTTTGGCAAGTTTGAAATAAAAGCTTTTACATTATAAGCATAAAAAAAGTCCCTAATTATGGGACTTTTTTTATTTCTACATAGGAAAAAATTATTGTGCTACAACCGCTTTTGGCTTGGCACTGTCATATTTTTTAGAAACTGCTTTCCAATTGATTACATTAAAAAAGGCTTCAATATAATCCGCTCTTTTGTTTTGGTAGTTCAAGTAATAAGCGTGTTCCCAAACGTCCAATGCTAAAACTGGAGTTCCTGTCACGCCAATATTTGGCATCAAAGGATTGTCTTGATTGGATGTACTTGCAACTGAAAGTTTACCCGCTTTATCAACCAAAAGCCAAGCCCAGCCTGAACCGAATTGCTTTGTAGCAACATCACTAAATTGTGTCTTGAAATCTGCGAAAGAACCAAAATCCTTCTTGATGGCTTCTGCCAAAGCTCCAGTTGGTTCACCACCTCCGTTTGGTCCCATAATGGTCCAAAAGAAATTGTGGTTGTAGTATCCACCGGCATTGTTACGAACTGCTTTATTTTCTAAATCCAATTTAGTTAGAATTTCTTCGATTGTTAGTTTTTCAAGTTCTGTTCCAGCTATGGCTTTATTCAAGTTATTTGTATAGCCTAAATGGTGTTTTGAAAAGTGAACTTCCATTGTTCTGGCATCAATGTAAGGAGCCAAAGCATCGTAGGCATAAGGAAGCGGTATCATTTTAAAAGTTCCTTCATCGGCCATTACATCCGCTGGATTTCCCATTGGTGCATTTGTAACTTCTTTTTCTGGAAGCGGAACTTCTACTTCTTGTAGTTTTTTATCATTGCAGGAAGTTAATCCCATGAACAATGCTAATGTAGAAACAATGTAAATCGATTTTTTCATATTGAAATGTTTTAGTTGTATAAAGGTAGTATTTTAAATAAAAAACGTTAATGGATTTTAAAAATCATTAACGTTTATGGTTTATTTTTTTATGATAGAATTGATGGTTTCAATATACAATTCCTTGGCTTCATCTGCCGAAAGATGACTGATTTGCATCCAAGCATTGGTTTTGAATGCATTTCTCAAGTCAAAATTGTTTGCTTGATTGGTGCCTATTGTTCCTGCTGTAGATTGTTTGTAATAGGCATAAAGACGCAACTGAACATCTTGGGGTAAGGACGCCTGTGTCATATTTGAAGCAATTTCTACAGCTTCCTGAAATCGAGTTTCTAAATCTTTCTCGGACATTTATTTCTTAGCAATTACAGTCTGATTTCCTTTAACAACATCGTTAAGCTTTACATTTAGTTCAGTTCCAAGTGGTAAAAATAAATCTACTCTTGAACCGAACTTAATGAAACCTGCATCAGTTCCCTGAACAACTTGAGTTCCTTCTACGGCATAATTAACGATTCTCTTTGCAAGAGCTCCAGCAATTTGTCGGTATAGGATTTCACCAAATTCTTTTGTTTCAATCACAATTGTTGTTCTTTCGTTTTCCTCGCTGGCTTTTGGATGCCAAGCAACAAGGAACTTACCTGGATGGTATTTGCTGAAATTGATTTTTCCACTTGCAGCATATCTTGTTACGTGTACATTGATAGGCGACATAAATATAGAAACCTGTAAACGTTTGTCTTTGAAGTATTCGCTTTCAAAAACTTCTTCAATTACCACCACTTTTCCATCAACTGGAGCAACCAGATTTTTATCTTCTGGACGAATGGTTCTGTTTGGGTTTCTGAAGAATTGAAGAATAATGATCAAGAAAATCAATGCAATTACCTGAATAGTTTTCAGCAACCAAAAGTTGTCTTTTAGAAAATAATCCGCTGCAAATACGATTGCAACCGTTAAAACGCAAGCTCCTAAAATAGTTTTCGCTCCTTCTTTATGAAAGTGTAACATAGTTTAAAATTTGATAAAATAAAAATATAAAGGGTGCTACAAATATAACACTATCTAATCGATCTAGGATGCCTCCATGGCCCGGCATTATTTTTCCGCTGTCTTTTACTCCAGCAATTCTTTTAAATTTTGATTCAATCAAATCGCCAATTGTTCCAAAAAGACCAACGATTATAGCAAATCCAATCCAAATATTTTGAGCAATTTTTCCTCCTTCAATATAATATTTCGAGATTAAAAAACTTGCAATTACCGCAAATACGATACCTCCAAGAAATCCTTCGATGGTTTTTTTAGGAGAAATGCGTTCGAATAATTTATGTTTTCCGATTGATTTTCCAACGATATAAGCAAAGGTATCATTTGTCCAGATCAAAATAAAGATTCCAATAATAATTTTCGGATTGTAGCCTTTTATTCCAAACGGAATTTTGGTAATGATAATAAATGGCAGGATAATATAGCCGAATAGATAGACGTATCGTGAAATAGAATCAATTTTATTTCTTTTATCATCAAATAAAAAAATGATGCATTTTATTGAAACAACTAGAGTAGCAAGGAGTAGGGTAAGGTCGAAGCTTTGGCTTAATTTAATCTTATTCACCGATAGATAGGCAACACTTCCGTAGGTAGCACTGGCAACTAAAACAGGAAAGATTTTATTGAGGTGTACTAATTCGCAAAACTCATAAACGGCAATGAGCAGGAATATGCCAAAAAGAATAAAAAAACTTTCAGTGGAATAAAGGATTGAAGCTATTAATAAAACGATGTATATAGCACCAGAAATCGATCTCTTTAGTGTTTCATTCATCTTAAAGATCTTCTAAAAGCAGTAAATAAAGATTTTTGGCGACACTTCCATAATGGAGAAAGTCTTCCTCTTTTGCTTTTTCAAAATATTTAATGGTAGTAATATTTGTTGGGTAATCTCTTTCGTAGCGTTTTTTAATTTCTCTCAAACCGTCGCTTTTACTGCCAATGATTTGGCTTGTTGTCGCCATAATGATAATATTGGCAGGCAATTCAAGAGGTTTGTTTTGTTTAATCTGGTTTGAAGAAAAAAGAATCGAACCTTCATCAGCAATCAGATTTTCGCAACTAGCCAAAAGAAATTTAGGATTTTCAGGTTTGTTGTAATTGAGTTTATTTTCATCCAAAAGACTAAACAATTTAGGCTCATAACAAACTGCTTCACTTTCAAACCAATCGTTTTCTTCCAAAATATCTTCAAAATGAGTCTTCACTTCGCCCATATTTTCACAATACAAGAATTTACCTCCATTTTTTTTAAAATTCAAGGTAAATAATTCATCGATAGGCGTATTATCTAACGAAAAAGGGTTGTAGTCACTGTCTTTTTCCTCATCGGAAGAATCGTTACCAGAACCAAAAAATTTCTTAAAAAGACTCATATAAAATTATTCAAATGCTAGATTGATGACTTGAAAACGTTCAAAGATAAAAAAATCTTAATTCAAAATATTTATTGAATTAAGATTTTTCTAAAAAAAGGTCGAAATACTTCTTTAAAGACTCGTTTCTTCCTGCAAATTTGCGTCGAAGCTTCTTTTTCCGAAGATATTTTCTAAATCGTCCTTGAAGATTACTTCTTTTTCGATTAAGATATCTGCCAATTGATTTAGCTTGTCCTTATTGTCTTCCAATATCTGAATCGCGCGTTGGTATTGACTTTCAATCAAGTCTGAAATTTCTTTGTCAATAATTTTGGCTGTGTCTTCAGAATAAGGTTTTGAGAAGTTGTATTCACTCTGACCCGTAGAATCATAATAAGTTACATTTCCAATTTTATCGTTCAATCCGTAAATAGTTACCATTGCGCGAGCTTGTCTGGTTACCTTTTCCAAATCGCTCAAGGCACCGGTCGAAATTCTGTTGAAGGTGACTTTTTCAGCAGCTCTTCCGCCCATTGTGGCACACATTTCATCCAACATTTGGTCTGGACGAACAATCAGCCTCTCTTCTGGCAAATACCAAGCGGCACCCAAACTTTGACCTCTAGGAACGATTGTTACTTTTACCAAAGGAGCTGCGTGCTCCAACATCCAACTTACCGTTGCGTGACCTGCTTCGTGAATTGCAATTGCTTTTTTCTCGTCAGGAGTAACAATTTTATTTTTCTTTTCTAAGCCACCTACAATCCTGTCAACAGCATCAAGGAAATCTTGTTTGTCAACTGCTTTCTTATCTTTTCTCGCAGCAATCAAAGCGGCTTCGTTACAAACATTTGCAATATCAGCACCAGAAAAACCTGGAGTTTGTTTTGCTAAAAAGTCAGTATCCAGTTCAACCTCTTTTTTCAATGGAGCCAAATGCACTTCAAAAATTTCCTTTCTTTCACGAATGTCCGGAAGGTCAACAAAAATCTGTCTGTCAAAACGACCAGCTCTCATTAGAGCCTTATCCAATACATCAGCTCTGTTGGTTGCCGCCAATACGATTACATTAGAATTGGTTCCAAAACCATCCATTTCAGTAAGCAATTGGTTCAATGTGTTTTCACGTTCGTCATTACCACCTGACATGTTGTTTTTTCCACGGGCTCTACCAACAGCGTCAATTTCATCAATAAAAATGATGGCTGGCGATTTTTCTTTGGCTTGTTTAAATAAATCTCTTACACGAGAAGCTCCAACACCTACGAACATTTCCACAAAATCAGAACCTGATAGAGAGAAGAAAGGTACTTTTGCCTCTCCGGCTACGGCTTTCGCCAATAACGTTTTACCTGTTCCTGGAGGTCCAACCAATAGTGCTCCTTTTGGAATTTTACCACCAAGATTAGTATATTTTTCTGGGTTTTTCAAAAACTCAACAATTTCTTGAATTTCTTCCTTTGCACCCTCTAAACCGGCAACATCTTTAAAAGTGATCTTAATGTCGTTTTTCTCGTCAAAAAGTTTCGCTTTTGATTTTCCTATGTTGAAGATTTGTCCTCCGCCAGCACCACCAGCACCGCCACCAGACATTCTTCTCATGATGAAAATCCAAATGACTACAATGATGATGATTGGTAATAGGCTTACAAAAATTTCACTCCAATTTCCTCTTTGTGAAAATTTATAATCTTTTAATTTATTTTCTTTATCGGCAGTTTCTAGCTTTTTTTGAAACGATTCGATATCACCAATATCAAAGGTATAGTGAGGACCTTTGTTTGGTTGGTCCAACATGTTTTTAGAAACTTTTTCGTGGACTTTTTCCTTTAAGGCGGCTTCAGTCAAGAAAACCTCTGCTTCTGTTTTATTGTAAATGATTACCTTATCAATTTCACCTTTGTCAAGGTAAGTGTTGAATTTAGAAGAGGAAATTTCTGTAGGTTTTTCAAATGCTGAATCGCCACTGAATATGGTAAAAAGTAAAAAAAACGCAATAAGTGCACCTGGAATCAACCAAGGACCTATCTTGAATTTATTTGAATTTGGATTATTTTCTTTAGCCATTTTTTAGTAATTGTTTTTGATGGTTGTGATTTTTGCATCACCCCAAAGGCTTTCAATATTGTAATATTCGCGGATATGCTTTTGGAAAACGTGAACAACGATATTCACATAATCCATCAAAACCCATTCGGCATTTTCCATGCCTTCAACATGCCAAGGCTTGTCTTTTAATTCTTTTGAAACTGTTTTTTGAACTGAGTTGACAATTGCACTCACTTGGGTGTTGGAGTTTCCGTTGCAAATGATGAAGTAATCACAAGCTGAATTGTCAATTTCTCTTAAATCAAGGATATCAATATCGTTACCTTTAACTTCTTCTATCCCTTTGATGATGTTAGCCAGTAAAACATCATTATTATTTATAGTCTTTTTCGCCATTTAAAATTTTTCTATTTTTGCAAAGTTATCATTTTTTGTGGTTAATTTTGAACCTTAACATAAGATTAAACCCCAATACACAAATTATTTTCATGAAATTAATCAAACTCGATGCCATAGATTCTACAAATGATTTTCTAAAGGAATTATTAGCCAATAATAGTCCTGAAAACTTTACGGTTATTACTGCTGAGGATCAAACAAAAGGCAAAGGACAAATGGGCTCTGTTTGGGTTTCTGAGAAGGGTAAAAATCTAACTATGAGTGTCTTGGTGAAAGATTTTCTTTTTGATATCAGTCAAATTTATAATCTAAATGTTGGCATAGCTGTAGCTGTTATTTCGGTTTTGGAAAAATATAATATTCCGAAATTAAGTATCAAATGGCCAAACGACATAATGTCAGACAATAAAAAAGTTGGTGGCATACTTATAGAAAATGTGATAAAAGGTCCCGCCAATATTGATTCTATTATCGGAATCGGATTGAATGTAAATCAAGCTAATTTTGAGGGTTTGCCTAAAGCTTCTTCACTTTCGATTATGGCAAAAAAGACTTTCATGAAGGATGAAATACTCCATAAAATTGTTGAAGAAATAAAGCTAAATGTTTCAAAATTAGTAAATAATGAATCATCAGCATTGTGGAGGAAATATACCGAATTATTGTTTAAAAAAGGAGTGCCGATGCCGTTTGAAAGTGTTAATCAAGAAAGGTTTATGGGCATCATTCAAGGAGTGTCAAAAATTGGACAATTGGAACTTTTATTGGAGGATGATACTGTTAAAACTTACGGTATCAAAGAAATTCAAATGTTATACTAATAAAAAAGACTGAGTAATTTTCTCAGTCTTTTTTTTTTGAATTGGTATATTTTTATTGATTCAACGGAAAATATAATCTAAACGTTGCGCCTTGATTTTCAACTCCTTCCGCTACTATAAATCCTTTGTGAACTTGCATGATCTTTTTGCATAAAGCCAATCCTACACCGGAACCCTTATATACTTCTTGGGTGTGAAGCCTGCTGAAAATATTAAAGATATTCTCGGCAAATTGCTGATCGAAACCAATTCCATTGTCGGAAAATTCCAGTACTTCAAAGGATTCGCCATTCAACGGTTGTTTTCCTAAAGATCGTATGTTTACGATTGGGGTTTTATCTGGAAAGGAATATTTTAAAGAATTCTGAATCAGGTTTGAAAATAATTGCTTCATCAAAAACGGAATTCCATTTATTTCAGGTAATTCTGGAATGTTGATAATTGCTTTTCTTTCATTGATATGCTCTGTCAAATCAGATAGAACTTCTGTAAGAACGTCTTTTGGTTGTACTACTTCAAATGAATCGTCAACGTGTTGAATTTTGGTATATTTCAAAATATCAATCAACAATGTCTGCATCCTTTGTGCGGAATTATTCATCCTTTGTACCGAATTGATTACGTTTTCGGATAATTCCTCATCTTCTTTTCCTAATAATCTTGAGGATAGCATCTGGATTTTCCGCAAAGGTTCCTGCAAATCATGCGTGCTGATCCAATTGATATTTTCTAATTCTGAATTCGTTTCCTTGAGGAGTTCGCTCAGTTTTCGATATTTTTCTTCTTCTTGAGAAATGATCAGCAAGTTGAATTGCTTTTGCAGTGTATGCGCATAATTTGCGGCCGCATTTAGTTCTGGTTGCAACCAAATTTTGCTTTGACACTTGACGATTTCCTTGTACAACTTGAAGGAGTTTCTAGGATACAAACCGTTTACATCTTTAATAATGGCTTTATTTGGATCGCCTCCCCAGTTAATTTCGGTTAGCGATTCTGGCCGGAACCAAATGATACAGTCGTTGTTGTCAATGCTTAAAGAATGATAGATTATTCCAGAAGCTTCATCGCAATAATCATTAACATCAGGTAAGTGATCTATTAATTTTTCTGTTGAAAATGTATCGGAAGTTATAGAAACCGATAGCCATTTCGCGAGTTTGCTTATGTTTTTATCATCCGGAACTAATCCATTTTTATAAATGGTATTATTGAATAGGATAGCAACCCCCGAAGCATTACAAATTTCCAGAAGATTATTATTTTCTATAACCGTTTGAAATGCATCCTCCTTCGCGGGAAGATTCAGTGCATTTAATTTTTCGAGCGCAATGTTCGATTTCCGTGAAACTTCGTATTCTTCGTTTGATTGACGGATGTCTATCTGCGAAGTGATGAAATGTCCTTGAAGCTGTGCAGCCAATCGAATTTCTGGTGTAAGATTTTTAACACTGTAGTGATGACAAGCAATCAGTCCCCATAATTTCTTTTGATGAATCAGCGAAATGGTCAATGTTGCGCCAACGCCCATATTGTGAAGATATTGAACGTGCATTGGAGAGGTACTTCTCAAAATCGAAAGACTTAAATCTAAGTTTTTCGAAGCATCGTTATCATCAATTGTATAAATAGGAACAGGTGTATAATCAATGTCCACAATCAATCGCAAAAGATTTTGCATGTACAATTCCCTTGCCTGAGCGGGAATATCGGTATGCGGATAATGCAGACCTAAGAAAGGTTCTAAATCGTCGCGAACGCTTTCTGCAAAAACTTCACCGTTGTAATCCTTGTCAAAACGGTACACCATAACACGGTCGTAACCGGTTATTTCACGAGTACCTTTCACCACCATTTCACATAATTCTTTTAGCGTATGCGTGGCATTCATATAGGATAAAAACTGCGAGGTCTGGTCGTAAACATCGGCCAGTTTTTTCGTATCTTGATCAGAAGGTTCTGCTTCCAGAATGTATGTTTGATTGCTTTTATGTACAGTGCATAAGAAATGTTTGCCTAACAATTCAAGTTTTAAAAGAGAAGAGGAAAGCAATAAGTTTTGTTCAATATATGCTCTAACCAATATTTCCTGCTGTTCGCCAAATATAGATTTGAAATCGTTTCCTAAAGCAGATTGATAGGTCGATTTAATATAGTTTTCTATATTCCCACTGCAGAAATCAATTTTCCATGAATCTGCATTAATTCCGATTAAAAAGCCATGTGGCTGAATACTTCCTGGAATATGAATTGGTTCAAATTCACAATTTGTAAGATTTACAATATCGCGGTTTACAATGTCCTTTATCTTCATAAACTACCGAGCAGAATTTTCAGCCAAATGCTTGTGAATAGTACTAAAGGCATAATCTGCTCCAGCAATAATTTCATCTGCCGAATTGGTTTCAGATTCAAAATCCGTTAGCACGTTTAGGAATTTTTTCCACATGCTTCCTGTTTTATTTCCGTAACCTGAAAAATAAGAGGCTCCGTTTTCTTCGTCAAAACCAAGGCTTTCCTGAATGTTCTTCAATATAAACCTTCCTCCAAGCGTAGATCCTTCTACAACGTACATAATTCCCATTGCAAAAGGGATAGAAATATTTGTTGTATCGAACGGCGCCTGATAAGCCTTGATTTTTCCTTTAGCAAAAAGAATGTCATTTGCTAAAATTGAAGCTTTTGTTCTTTGTTCAAGATCATCGACAACAGTCGATAAAATAGGATAGATGCTGTCTTCTAGATTTTTTACCACATCGTGCATCAAATTCAGATACAAGATGTAATCTTCATTGGTGATTTTTGGATCAACAATTATTTTAGAAATTGGCAAGTCTTCAAGACCTGTATGTGATGGTGAAGTTTTACTTCTTAAATTTTCTAAAAAAGTAGCGGTAGCAACTTCTTCTTGATTTAAATTTTCAATGCTCATTATTGAGAACTAATTGTTTAGATATACAAAATTTTCTTTACTGGTTTTAAAAGTACTCCAGTCTATATTTAAAGTGTGTTGTATTGTTTTCTTTAATACCGAAAAATCTGTTGGTTTAGGCACATAGAAGCTTGCTCCCAAGGCAAAACTTTTGGCAATAGTTTGTTCATCGCTTGATGTTGAAAAAATAACAACGGGTAATTTTTTTAAATTATCTGAAGTTCTTAATTTTTGTAAGACATCAAATCCGCTAAAACCAGGCATGTTCAGATCTAAAAAAACGATGTGCGGATTTGGTGGTGGATTTTCAAGATCATGCAATAATTTCTTTCCATTGTTTTGTGTGACAATGTTCAAGTGATCACCGATTTGGCTGGTTACTTCTGTAAAGAATTCTAAATCCTCTGCGTCATCATCCGTGTAAAATATCGTTAACTCATTATTCATAAAATTCTTTTTTAAGCATCAACAACAAATATAAGCAATCGTTTTTATTTTTTTTGTTAAATGTTCGCTAACCATTTGCGGATGAAAACTTTTTGTTAGATTTTTCTGTAAAAATAAAAGCCTCTTAGAAACTAAGAGGCTTTTGCTAAAAAATATCTTGTTTTTAAAGCTTATGCATGTTCTGCGCCAAAGTCTCAATGAATTTACTGATAGGTCCTTTGATCATCATGGCCATCATAGCGTTAAATTCTCCTTCGAAGAAAAGTTGCACATCCGAAGCATCACTTGAAGTTTCATTGATATCTGCTGTCAAGGTAAATGGAAGTTTGTCCGAAGCGGCACCTAAAACTACTTTTGATGGAGCAACCTTATCTTTCATTTTTAATTTGATTTCAGGCATTCCTTTCAATCCAAAAATAAAAGCATTTTCATCCAATACTTCAAATTTTGCGATGCTCTCCGGCATTAATTTTTCGAAATTCTTTACGTCGCACAAGGCATCAAACAAATATTGAGCTGATTTTGGTACGTTAACTTTAGGACTTTCTAAATTCATTTTGTTTAGTTGTGAGTTATAAGTTGATTATTAGTAAATCATAAATCTACAATCTACATTCTAAAATCTACACTTCAACACCCCAAGTAGATGGACTTGTTCTCCATTCTTGCAATGTTTTTTCTTCTTCTTCGGTGATGTATTTTTTGTTTACGGCCAAAGGCAATAGGTTTTCATAATTGCTCAAAGTGTATAAATCAACCTTGGCATTCTTGAAATTTTCGTCGGCAACTTGAAATCCGTAGCTGAAAATGGCGGCCATTCCTTTTACGTTTGCACCGGCTGCCTTTAAAGCTTCAACGGCCATCAAGCTGCTGTTTCCTGTGCTGATAAGATCTTCAATAACTACTACGTTTTGTCCTTTTTGCAAGAAACCTTCAATCTGGTTTAATCTTCCATGCTTTTTTGGTTCTGGCCGAACATATACGAAGGGAAGCGCCAAAGCTTCGGCAACTAGCAAACCAATGCCAATTGCACCTGTGGCGACACCGGCAATTACATCGGGTTTCCCGAATTGTTTTTCAATATTTTTTGCAAATTCATCTTTTAGATAATTTCTTATCGGTGGAAATGAGAGTGTTATCCTATTATCGCAATAAATAGGCGATTTCCATCCGGAAGCCCATGTAAAAGGATTTCCTGGATTCAATTTAATTGCATTTATTTGTAAAAGCAATTCGGCAGTTTTGCTGGCAGTATCTTTATTAAAAATCATAGTACAAATGTATAAAGTTTTTGTGAACGACAAACCACTTTTTCTAACAAATGAAATCTTCAAGGAGACAGATTTTCAGTTGTTTTTGTTGGAAAGTGCAGACATCAAGCAAATTATAGTAAAAATATTTCAGAATAAAATTCAAAAGGCCTATCTCTACCATCCTGACGAGAAGGAAATTATGAAGACTTTGAAAACCAAGCTTCCGGTTCAGAAAGCGGGTGGCGGATTGGTTTATAATAAGAAAAATGAAGTACTGTTTATCTTTAGAAACGGCAAATGGGATTTGCCCAAAGGCGGCATTGAAAAAGGCGAGGAGATTGAATATACCGCTCTGCGAGAAGTGGAGGAGGAAACGGGTGTTGACAAATTGGTGATTACGGATAAATTACAGAAAACCTATCACATCTTTAAAAGAAATGGAAGGTATAAACTGAAAGTAACGCATTGGTTTGAAATGAGGACGAGCTTTGACGGAACTCCACAAGGTCAGCTGGAGGAAGGTATTGAGAAAGTAGCCTGGCTGGGGCCAGATGAAATCAAGGAAGCGTTGAAAAACTCCTACGAGAACATAAAATTATTATTTGAAGAAAAGGCCCCGTAAGGGGCTTTTCGCTTTTTATGTGTTTTAGGTTTTTAAAATTCATAACTTATAATTCATAACTCATAATTCATTTACCTTTGCGGCATGAATCAAAATCATCACTCCAACAACATTTTATTGAATTTAGGTTTTGAAAGCCTGAATGAAATGCAGTCTGCTGCGCAAGAAGCTATTTTAGAAGAAAGTAATGTTTTACTGCTTTCGCCAACGGGTTCGGGGAAAACAGTGGCTTTCCTGATGCCTATTTTTGAAATGCTGCAGCCTGAAATTCTTTCTGTTCAATGCTTGATTATTGTTCCGTCGAGGGAACTGGGTTTGCAGATTGAGCAGGTTTGGAAAAAAATGGGTACGGGCTACAAGGCGAATGTTTGTTACGGTGGGCATTCGATTGATACAGAGATTAAAAACTTGAGCAATCCGCCGGCGGTTTTGATTGGAACTCCGGGAAGAATTGCGGATCATATTGACCGAGGGACTTTTAGGACAGAGAAGATTGAGACGCTGATTTTGGATGAATTTGATAAATCTTTGCAACTCGGTTTTCACGAGGAAATGTCGTTTATCATTGGGAAATTATCGAAATTGAATAAAAGGATTTTGGTATCGGCTACTTCTGATATTGAGATTCCGAAATATACAAGGGTGGTGAATCCGACGGTTTTGGATTTTATTCCGAGGGAAGAGGAGAAGACCAATCTTTCGATGAAGATGCTGGTTTCGAAGGAAAAAGATAAGATCAATACGTTGTTTAGCCTGATTTGTTCGTTGAAATCGCAATCGGCTATTATTTTCTGCAACCATCGTGATGCGGCGGAAAGGATCAGCGATACTTTGAATGAAAGAGGGATTTATGCAACGTATTACCATGGTGGCATGGACCAGGATGAGCGCGAACGTGCGTTGATTCAGTTTCGAAACGGGAGCGTGAGTTATTTGATTACGACTGATTTGGCGGCGAGAGGTTTGGATATTCCTGAAATGAAACACGTAATTCACTATCATTTGCCTTCAAAAGAGGATGAATTTACACATAGAAACGGACGAACGGCAAGGATGCTGGCTTCTGGAACGGCTTATTTGCTTGTTCACGAAAGTGAAAAAAAGCTTGATTACGTCGATTATGGAATGGATGTTTTGAATGTAGAGAATTCGAAATCATTGCCTAAACCACCTGAATTTCAAACCATCTATATTTCGGGAGGGAAGAAAAACAAGCTGAACAAGATTGACATCGTTGGGTTCTTTTCTCAAAAGGGAAAACTTGAGAAAGGCGATCTGGGATTGATTGAGGTGAAGGATTTTATTTCGTTTGCTGCCGTGAAATTCGGGAAAGTGAAAGATTTGCTTCACAACATAAAAGATGAAAAGATGAAAGGGAAAAAATTTAAGATTGAGGTGGCAAGGAAAGTGGTGAAGAAAGAGGAGTAGAGAAGAAAGAGGCAAGAAGAAAGATTGGAATGTCTTTTCTCTTGCCTCTTTCTTCTTGCCTCTTTTATTTAAAAACTATATCTTCTTCACGTAGGCAGTGATGATTACAATTTGCTGGCCGTCTACTTTTCCTTCGATATAGGTTTCGTTTTCATGGTCCAGACGGATGTTTCTTACGGCAGTTCCTTGCTTGGCAACCATGCTGGAGCCTTTTACTTTTAAATCTTTGATTAGGACTACTGAGTCTCCGGTTTGTAGGATGACGCCGTTGCTGTCGCGGTGCACCAATTTATTTTCGTCGTCATCGCCTTCGCCTGTTGCTTGGGCCCACGCCAAATCGTCTTCGTCGAGGTACATCTGCTCCAACAATTCTTGGTTCTTCAAACGGCTTAGCATTCTCCAAGAAACGACTTGAACAGGAAGGTGTTCGCTCCACATGCTGTCGTTCAGACCTCTCCAAGAATTGGCATCCATTGTTTCTGGATTTTCAATCTGGTCGATCAGGGTTTGGGTTGCCAGAATACTCTCGTCGATGCCGCCTTTTCTTGTTGGAAGTACTTGGTATACTTTTAGGTTTTCTGTAGCTCCTGAAAGTTCACACTTTCCGCCACTTCTTTTGATTAATTCACGTTCTAGACTCATTTTTATCGTTTGTTATTTTGGCGAAAGTAGTGTTTAATGGTGCTTTTTACTAATGAAAATAAAGCATTTATTTAATTTTTATAAACTTTCCAGAATAGACAGGATATTTATCAAATTCTTCGCCTAAAATAAAATGATAATTATTGCTTTCTATTTTTATGATTCTGAAATAGATGGTGTTGTTTTCTAGGAGTTCTTTTTCTCTTTCGATAGGATTTAAAGGTTCAGTCAGACCTTTTACTTTAAATGAATTTTCATCGACCCAGTCAATCTGAAAATCATCAATTTTATCTTTCAATTTATGAATGAATTTTCGATCTTCTAATATAAATTCATAATCGTTTAGACCTTGTTCGCTATATTTTTTGTCTAATTGAACTAGGTAATGACCATTTGGAAGCACTTTTTCGTTACGATCCCTTTTGAAAGAACTCAAAACTATAAAAAATAGCACAGAGAATAATATTAATGATTTTTTCATTTTCTTTGATTTTATAGTATGGTAAACGTAAAAAGAACGGCTATTATTTTACTCGAACAGCGTCCGGAACCAATAATTCATATTCTCCACCATTTCTCAATACGTCGCGAACGATGCTTGAACTGATGTAAGAGGTGTTTGCAGCCGTTAAAAGGAAAACGGTTTCAATTTTTGAAAGTCGTCTATTGGTGTGGGCGATGCCCTTTTCGAATTCAAAATCGGCTGGGTTTCTTAGGCCGCGGAGGATGAATTTGGCCTTCATTTTTTTGCATAAATCAATCGTCAGGCCTTCATAGGTAACGACTGAAATGGAAGGTTCGTCGGCAAACGATTCTTCGATGAAGCGCTTTCTTTCTTCTAATGAAAACATGTATTTTTTTTCGGCATTCACCCCAATTGCCACTACAATCTTGTCGAAAAGCGGGATGCTTCTTTTAATGAGGTCGTAATGTCCTAATGTTATGGGGTCGAAGGAGCCTGGGAATATTGCTGTTTTTTCCATAAATATATTTGAACACAAATTCCACTAATTTTCACAAATTGAAGATGTGTTTTGTTTAACTGGTTATTTCTCTAAAGCCAAATCAATTGCATTTGTAAACAAATCCGTCAAGGAAATTCCTGCTGCCCTTGCTTGTTGCGGAATAAGGCTTTCGGTTGTCAGTCCCGGAATGGTGTTCATTTCGAGCATGTGTGGTTCGCCATCAACAATAATAAATTCGCTTCTGGAGAATCCTTTCATTTTTAGGACTTCGTAAGCACGTTTTGCTACGGCACTTACTTTTGCTGTCATCTCGTCGGAGATTCTCGCAGGTGTAATTTCTTGTGATTTGCCTTGGTATTTGGCTTCGTAATCGAAAAAGTCGTTTTCAGATACGATTTCGGTAATGGGTAAAACCGTAATTTTTTCTTTATAATTGATTACACCAACCGAAACTTCGGTACCGTCAAGGAAACTTTCGATGATGATTTCGTTGTCTTCTTTATAGGCGACTTCAATGGCTATTGGAAGCTCTTCGGCGGTCTTTACTTTTGAAATTCCGAAACTGGAACCTGACTTGTTTGGCTTTACGAAACAAGGCAAGCCAACCTTTGAAATAATTTCTTCGGTATTGATGTGTTCACCTTTATTAAGGTAATAAGAAATGGCTGTTTTGATGCCGTAAGGTTTTAAAACGGAAAGCAGATCACGCTTGTTGAATGTGAGTGCGGCTTGGTAATAATCACAGGAAGTTTGTGGGATTTGAAGCAATTCAAAATAGGCTTGCATCAGTCCGTCTTCGCCTGGAGTTCCGTGGATGGCATTGAAAACGCAATCGAAAGTGATTTTGTTGCCGTCAACGGTTACTGAGAAATCGTTTTTATCAATTGGAAATTCGGCATCATTATCGTCTACATAGACCCATTTTTCCTTGAAAATGTGGATTCTGTATCCTGTGAACTGATTTTTGTCGAGGAATTGATAGACTACGTTTCCGCTGATGAGTGAAATTTTGTATTCGCTCGAATAGCCGCCCATGATGATGGCAATGTTTTTCATTTGATGAAAGAATTTTAAATTGATGACAGATGCCTTAGCCCCGATAGTAGTGGAAATCCTTTTGTTTTTTTCTTTAAAAAACAAAAGATTGGAACGGATAGCGGGATTAGCTCCTGAAAATTATTATCAAACAAAATTATCATTTTTTTTGAAACGAATTGCCTTTAGTATTTTTATATCTTTGCTGGAAATCAAATTAAATATGAGTTTACGCAAGTTTCTTACGAGTAAGGTGTTTTTTACGCAGTTGGCGATTGCACTTGTTATTGTTGTGGCATTGGCTTTTGTGGTGTTGAAATGGTTGGATTTTTCGACCAATCACGGTGAGGAAATCACGGTTCCGGATTTGAGCAAATTGTCGATTGAAGCTGCGGAGGAGAAGCTGGATGAAGTTGATTTGGAGTATGTTTTATTGGATACTACTGATTTTCAAGCTGGTTATCCTAAATTTTCGGTTGTGAAGCAGGATCCTGTTGCTGGGGCGAAAGTGAAATCGGGAAGAAAGATTTATATTAAGATTAATTCTGATAAATACCAAGAGGTTACAATGCCTGATGTGATTGAGAAAACCTTGCGTCAGGTGGAACCGACTTTAGTTGCTTTGGGATTGGAAGTTGGAAAGAAAACCTACAAGCCTTATCTGGGAAAAGATATGGTTTTGGAAGTTTATTCTAACGGAAAGAAACTAAAAGCGGGTGATAAAATCCTGAAGGCTTCGAAAATTGATTTGGTTTTGGGAGATGGAAAAGTGGGTTATGAAGAAGAAATAGACACTGTTAGAGTGCTCGAAAATGAAACACCAGTAGATGATGAATTCTGAGAATACGGTTGATATAGAATTAGAAGACGATTTATTTGAACATTTCAGGTTTGATGTTCCGAAAGGACAGTTGTTGCTGCGAATAGACAAATATTTGATGCACATGTTGCCTAATGCAACTAGAAATAAAATCCAAAATGCTGCTACAAATGGGAATATTTATGTGAACGATGTTCCGGTGAAATCCAACTATAAGGTGAAACCTTTGGATGTTGTGAGGATTTTGTTGTCGCATCCGCCATTTGAAAACCGCGTTGATCCTGAGGATATTCCGCTTGATATTGTATATGAAGATGATGCCTTGTTACTGATCAATAAAGGGCCAGGAATGGTTGTGCATCCGGGACACGGAAACTATACAGGAACCTTGGTGAACGCCTTGGCGCATCATTTTGAGAATTTGCCAATGAACAGCAGTGAGCGTCCGGGGTTGGTTCATAGAATTGATAAGGATACTTCGGGACTTTTAGTGATTGCCAAAACGGAAGCAGCGATGACGCATTTGGCAAAGCAATTTGAAGCGAAAACAACTGAAAGGGAATATATTGCCTTGGTTTGGGGAAATGTAAAGGAAGATGCGGGAACAATTGAAGGAAATATTGCCCGACACGTAAAAGACAGAATGCAAATGGCTGTTTTTGCCGATCCAGAAATAGGGAAGCCGGCTGTTACGCATTATAAGGTTTTGGAACGTTTTGGTTATGTTACCTTGATTTCGTGTCAATTGGAAACGGGTAGAACGCACCAGATCCGTGTTCACATGAAACACATTGGTCATACTTTATTTAACGATGAACGTTATGGAGGTCATTTGATTTTGAAAGGAACTACTTTTACGAAATACAAACAGTTTATTGATAATTGCTTCAAGGCTTTGCCAAGACAAGCACTTCACGCAAAAACACTAGGATTTATGCATCCTACAACGGGTGAAATGATGCGTTTTGATACAGAATTGCCTCAGGATATGCAGGATTGCATTGAAAAATGGAGGAATTATTCGAAATCGCATTCGGCTGAAGAGGATGAAGATAATTAGAAAACACGAAACGCCTTGATTGCAAAATCAAGGCGTTTTTTTATTGCAAAAAAACCTAAAAAACCAATTTCAAAATCCAATTATAAAAGTTATTTTTGCACATGCAACACAACGTACTTATTTTAGATTTCGGGTCGCAATACACACAACTAATTGCGAGAAGGGTCAGAGAGTTAAATATTTTCTGCGAAATTTTTCCCTATAATCATTTCCCGAGTGATTTATCAAGTTATAAAGCCGTGATCCTTTCCGGAAGTCCATTTTCTGTTCGCGCAGAGGATGCACCACATCCAGATTTATCCCAGATTCGCGGTAAATTGCCACTTCTTGCCGTATGTTACGGAGCGCAATACCTTTCGCATTTCAGCGGAGGCGAGGTTGCTCCTTCCAATATCCGCGAATATGGAAGAGCAAATCTGTCGTTCATCAAGGAAAATGAAGCTTTTTTTGAAGGCGTTTCAGAAAATTCCCAAGTGTGGATGAGCCATAGCGATACCATTAAAAAACTACCAACGAACGGTATCAAATTGGCGAGTACGCACGATGTAGAAAATGCAGCCTATAAAATTGAAGGTGAAACGACTTATGCTATCCAGTTTCACCCAGAAGTATACCATTCTACCGATGGAAAGCAAATGCTGGAAAACTTCCTAGTGAAAATAGCAGAAGTGCCTCAAAACTTCACGCCAAATGCTTTTGTAGAAGAAATGGTGGCTGAATTGAAAGAGAAAATTCAAAACGATAAAGTTGTTCTAGGACTTTCTGGTGGAGTAGATTCTACCGTAGCAGCTGTTTTATTGCACCAAGCAATCGGAGCTAATTTGCATTGTATCTTTGTAAACAACGGACTTTTACGCAAAAACGAATTCGAAAATGTATTGGAACAATACAAAGGAATGGGACTGAATGTAAAAGGTGTGGATGCTTCGGCACGCTTCTTGGATGAACTCGCCGGAATTAGTGATCCAGAAACCAAAAGAAAAACCATTGGTCGTGTATTTATCGAAGTTTTTGATGATGAATCGAAAATCAGCGAAGACGTAAAATGGCTGGCTCAAGGGACAATCTATCCGGACGTGATCGAGTCGGTTTCGGTAAAAGGACCATCGGCTACCATCAAATCGCATCACAACGTAGGGGGTTTGCCTGATTTTATGAAATTAAAAGTAGTTGAACCGCTTCGAATGCTGTTCAAGGACGAAGTGAGAAGAGTAGGTGCAACATTAGGAATAGATCCGACGTTATTAGGAAGGCATCCTTTTCCAGGACCTGGATTGTCGATTAGGATTTTAGGAGATATCACCCCAGAAAAAGTACGTATCTTACAAGACGTTGATGCTGTCTTTATCGACGGACTGAAATCTTGGGGATTGTACGACAAGGTTTGGCAAGCTGGAGCAATTCTTTTGCCTGTGAACAGCGTTGGAGTTATGGGTGATGAAAGGACTTATGAGAAAGTCGTGGCTCTGAGAGCGGTAGAATCTACCGACGGAATGACTGCTGACTGGGTTCATTTGCCTTATGATTTCTTGATGAAAGTATCAAACGACATCATCAACAAAGTGAAGGGTGTGAATAGAGTGGTTTATGACATCAGCTCGAAACCACCTGCAACCATTGAATGGGAATAAATAATTTTTACATTTTAGCATTCTGATTCGGATGAATTAGGATGCTAAAATTCTTTTAAACAAACATTTTTATGAAGAAGCGCCTTTTAGTATTTGCCTCATTCCTTTTGCTTTCAGCAACTGCTTTTGCACAGGAAAATTTTATTAAACACAAAGTAGAAAAGGGGGAAACGGTAACTAAGATTGCCCAAAAATACAAAGTAACACCAGCCAATATCTATAATCTTAATCCAGATTCGCAAAACGGATTGAAACCGGATATGGTGTTGCTGATTCCAAAAGGAAACGGCGCGATCATCATAGAAAAAACAGATGCTACTTCTAAAACGCATACAGTTGCTGCAAAGGAAACTTTATTTGGTTTGGCAAAGTTGTATAATGTTTCGGTTGAAGACATCGAAAAAGCAAACCCAGACTTGAAAAAAGAAGGGTTGAAAGTGGGTGCTACAATCAATATTCCTTCGAAAACCGTTGTAGTAAATACCGAAACCAAAGCCGATAAAAAAGAAGACAAAAAGAAAGATAAGACTGTTGAGAAAGAAATTTTCCATCAAGTGGAAGCCAAAGAAACAAAGTATTCTATCGCAAAGCAATACGGCATTTCTGTTGAAGATTTAGAACAAAGTAATCCAGATATTAAAGATGGACTTCAGATAGGTTTCCGTTTAAAAATTCCAGCAAGCACTTCAAAATCTACTCCTAAGCAAGAAGATAAGGTTGTTGAAACAGAAAAGAAAGTTGAAGAGATTATTAAAACTGAAAAAGTAGGTTATACCGTTCAGCCGAAAGAAACTTTGTTTGGATTGTCAAGGAAATTAGGTATTTCGCAAGAAAATCTGATCAAATTGAATCCAGAGTTGAAAGATGGCGTGAAAGAAGGAATGATTTTAAGCCTTCCGGAAAATGCCAGAATGACTCAAAAAGATGAAAGTGGTTATGCCGATTTGACTAAATCAATTCATCTTGAAAAAAGGAAACAATTGACTTTGTTGTTACCTTTCAATATTTCAAAAATTCAAAGCGACACGGTAAATTCAACTTCCGCAAGACTTAAAAAGGATAAGTTTTTGAATATGACCTTGGATTTTTATTCAGGTGCTTTGATGGCGATTGATTCTGCCAAAACCTTGAATTTGAATGTAGATGTAAAGATTTTTGATTCACAAGAAACGAAGAATTCTTCCAGTGTCGCAACCATCATTCAGCAAAATAATCTGCAACAAACGGATTTGGTTATAGGGCCATTCTACCAAATAAATGTAGAAAAAACAGCTGGAATCTTAAACAAAAATAATGTCTTGGTAATGTCTCCATTGTCTAAAGAAACAGGTGTTCTGTATGATAATTTGATACAATCAATGCCTTCTTCGGAATACATGCGTGATGCGATGTTTGAATATATGAATTCAAAATCGGCGAATATTATTGGGATTGTTGATCCTAAAAAAATCTCAACCAGAAAATACATTGCCGAGAATCATAGTAATGTAAAAATGGTTTCTTTTGGAGATAAAGGAACAGTTTCACTCGAAAGCCTAAAATCGTTATTGACCAAGGATCAAAAGAATTATGTGGTTTTAGAAACGTCCAATACCTATATGATTAAAATCATCATGAATACGCTCGTAGCTTCTTTGGCGGAGTACCAGATTCAATTGGTAATCTTGGAACCAAACGAAAAATTAGATTCAGATGAAATCGTTACGGCTAATTTGGCGAAATTAAATCTGCTTTATCCGTCTCTTGCAAGGGAGAATGATACTCATGAAGCGCAAATTTTCGAAAAAAAGTATAAAGAGGCAAACAAGGTTTTCCCAAATCAATATGCGACACGTGGTTTTGATATCACTTTTGATGCCCTGCTTCGTCTTTCTCAGGAAAAATCATTTGCAGAAACTTTAGAAACCAATATCACGCAACAAGTAGAGAATAAATTCGACTACGAAAAGAAAAACGGAAAAGCTTACATCAACGACGGATTCTATATCCTTTATTTTGATAATGATTTATCAGTAAAAGTAGCCAACTAAAAATACAATTATGACATCAAAAGTAACTTACTTAGGAGAATTGAGAACTTCATCTGTGCATTTGCAATCGGGAACGGAAATCCTTTCGGATGCTCCAACTGACAATCATGGAAGAGGTGAGGCATTTTCTCCAACTGATTTATTAGCCAATGCATTAGGAAGCTGTATGGTTTCCATAATGGCTATAAAATCAAAGGATTTGAATGTGGATTTGGAAGGTTCTACAGTTGAAGTAACCAAGATTATGCAAGCCGAACCAAGAAAGATTGCAAAGATTATTATTGTCATGAATATGTCGGTTGCTGTAGACGAAAAAACCAAAACAATCTTAGAAAGGTCGGCGATGCATTGTCCTGTTCTGCTAAGCTTAAATCCTGATATAGAAAAGGATGTTACCTTTAACTGGAAGTAATCTTGGACGATCAGAAAAAGCAACTCGTCAAACTCGCCCATACTAAAATGCCCTTCGGAAAATACGAAGGCTGGCACCTAATTGATATTCCGGAATACTACATCGTATGGTACAGCAACAAAGGTTTTCCAAAAGGAGAACTTGGTCAGCAATTGCAACTCGTTTATGAGCTAAAACTCAACGGACTCGAAGAACTTATTCGAAACATCAAAAAGCAGTATCCAAAACCGCTATAATTTGAGGATTTGAATATGTGATAATTTGAATATTTGATAATGCGATTGTGATGGTTGATTTTCCAAGCTACGGAATTACCAAATCATCAAATTTTCAAATTGCCAAATCAACATAATCGAATTAATTTCACTACTTTTGCCACGTTTTTTACACAACACAACTACAAACAACAACACAATGAATCAAACGAAATATATTTTTGTTACAGGCGGTGTGACATCTTCCTTGGGAAAGGGGATCATCGCAGCTTCTCTAGCAAAATTATTGCAAGCCAGAGGTTACAGGACCACCATTCAAAAGTTCGATCCTTACATCAACGTCGATCCGGGGACATTAAATCCCTACGAACACGGTGAATGTTTCGTAACTGATGACGGAGCTGAAACCGATTTGGACTTAGGGCACTACGAAAGATTTCTTAATGTTCCGACATCGCAGGCCAACAACGTAACCACAGGAAGAGTATATCTTTCCGTGATCGAAAAAGAAAGAAGAGGAGAATTTCTTGGTAAAACCGTACAAGTCGTACCGCATATTACCAACGAAATCAAGGACAGGATGCAATTGTTGGGAAACACGGGTGAGTTTGATATAGTAATTACTGAAATTGGTGGAACCGTAGGAGACATCGAGTCATTGCCTTATATCGAATCTGTTCGCCAATTGGTTTGGGAATTGGGAGAAAACAACGGAATTGTAATCCATTTGACTTTGGTACCATTTTTGGCCGCCGCGGGAGAATTGAAAACAAAACCAACCCAGCATTCCGTTAAAACATTAATGGAAAGCGGAATAAAAGCAGACATTTTGGTCTGTAGAACCGAGCACGAACTTTCAGACGAATTGCGTCAGAAATTAGCCTTGTTTTGCAACGTAAAACGCGAAGCTGTGATACAATCCATCGATGCTTCAACGATTTACGAAGTGCCAAATTTGATGCTTGAAGAAGGATTGGACGTTGTAGCCTTAAAGAAACTCGATTTGCCTAAAAAAGCAACTCCAGATTTAAAAAACTGGAACGTGTTCTTGCACAGATTGAAAAACCCAAAACACATCGTAAACATCGGTCTGATTGGGAAATATGTAGAATTGCAGGATTCATACAAGTCGATTTTAGAAGCATTCATTCACGCTGGTGCCGCAAACGAAACAAAAGTAAACGTAGTCTCAGTGCATTCAGAATACATCGATGCTTCAAATGTGGCAGAGAAATTCGAAGGTCTGGATGGAATCCTGGTTGCTCCAGGTTTTGGCGAAAGAGGAATCGAAGGAAAAATCGAAGCTGTTCGTTATGCGCGTGAAAACAACATTCCGTTTTTCGGAATCTGTCTTGGGATGCAAATGGCCGTAATTGAGTATTCAAGAAACGTCCTCGGACTTTCAGATGCCAATTCAACTGAAATGAATATGGGAACTTCGCATCCAGTTATTGACCTGATGGAGGAGCAGAAAACCATCACCGACAAAGGCGGAACAATGCGTCTGGGCGCTTGGAAATGCGACATCAAGGAAAATACCTTGGCCCAAAAAATATACAATGATGTAACAATTCTCGAAAGACACCGTCATAGATACGAGTTCAACGGCGAATATTTGGAGAAATTGGAAAAAGCCGGCTTGAAAGCCTCGGGAGTAAATCCTGACACCGGATTGGTAGAAATCGTCGAAATAGAGAAGCATCCGTTTTTCATAGGCGTTCAATACCACCCGGAATACAAGAGCACCGTTGCCAAACCGCACCCACTTTTCGTGAGTTTCGTAGAAGCAACCGTAAAAGCAAAGCAAAAATAGTATTCGCACTATTATAAATTGCCTTGGGTTTTAACCCAAGGAGATAATAAAAGTAGTAGGAAATTTAGGAGCGAAACAGCAGGCATTTTGGGAAACCATATTCCTGCCTTCCTTCCAAATCTTTTTATTTTTTAAAGAAAAAAATAAAAAGGATTTTCCCTCCAGTCAGGGCTAGATAAAAATCCATTCTCGTTTTCAGAATGGTTTCCAATCAGAAAAAATCAAGTTCTCATTTCTTAATGGAACTTAATTTCTTAATGGTTCAAAAACATTAAAAGGTTTATTCTTAACTTCTTAATGTTTTTAAAAATAAAGAATCAAGTTCTCATTTATAATGAAACTTCATTCTTAAATGATTCAAAAACAAAACGTTCAGCGTTTTCAAGATAAAAGTTTCCCATCAAAAACGGGAAACTTCATATAAGTGAAACAAAAATAAAAATGGAAGAAAAAAAGTTTGACATCAAATCGATCATCGGATTTGTATTGATTTTCGGAATTATGGTTTGGATAATGTACCAAAACCAGCCTTCAGAAAAAGAACTTGCTGAGAAAAAAGCAAAACAAGAACAAGTAGAAAAAGAAGCAAAGAACCAAGAAGCAGTTGCAAAAGCAGTTGCTACAACGGTAACAGATTCAACCGTTGCCGATACTGCCCAACTTGAAAAACTAAAAGGAACTTTAGGGAACTTTGCCTATTCTGCAACTCTTCCATCAGCAAAAAATGAATTCACAACCATTGAAAACGATTTTCTTTCCTTGAAAATCGCCAACAAAGGTGGATATATCGTTGATGCAACCGTAAAAAACTTTGAGCAATTCGAAAAAGGTTCTGGTAGTCTGGTAAAAATCATCAAGGACAACAATGCGAGCTTGAACTTAAAATTGCAAACTCAGGATAACCGTTCCTTGGATACCAAGAACTTGTTTTTCGAACCAACTTTAACCAACGAAGGTGAGAATCAAGTCTTGACCATGCGTTTGAAATCAAGTGCATCTGCTTTCCTTGAATACCGTTACGTTTTGAAACCAAACGAATATATGCTTGATTTCTCTATCCGTACACAAGGAATGAATTCGGTTTTGAATACTTCTAAGCCATTGGATTTGGAATGGAATTTAAAAACATACAGAAACGAGAAAAGTGTGACGTATGAAAACCGTTATGCCGAAATCGTATTTGAATATGAAAACGGAAAAGACGATTACACAGGACAAAGCGGATTATCTGAAGAAAATCCTTCGGATGTAACGTATGTTGCCTTCAAACAGCACTTCTTTACCTCTATACTGTTGACAGATACACCATTTGCATCAGCAAAATTGACATCTGAAAATCTGGTGAAAGACGAAAAAATCGACACTGTTTTTACTAAGCAATTCAAGGCAGTTTTGCCATTGGCTTTCAAAGGCGGTGAGGTAAACTATAACATGAACTGGTATTATGGTCCAGCGGATTACAGCATTTTAAATGAATATAAAAGAAATCTGGATGAAGTAATTCCGCTTGGATGGGGAATCTTTGGATGGATCAACCGTTATGTGTTTATTCCTACGTATGATTTCTTGAGTTCATTCATTGGTTCTTTCGGTATCGTGATTATTGTGTTTACGATTCTGGTAAGATTGGTGATGTCGCCGGTAACGTATAAATCGTACTTATCTCAGGCGAAAATGAAAGTTCTGCGTCCTGAAATCAATGAATTGGGGGAGAAGTTCAAAAACGATCCAATGAAGAAGCAACAGGAAACAATGAAGTTGTACAACAAGGCAGGAGTAAATCCTATGGCAGGTTGTTTGCCGGCTTTGATGCAGATTCCAGTTTTCTACGCATTGTTCCAATTCTTCCCATCTGCAATCGATTTGAGACAAAAAAGTTTCCTTTGGGCAGACGACTTGTCTTCTTTTGACTCAGTTTTGAACCTGCCATTTTATATTCCGTTTTATGGAAACCACGTGAGTTTGTTCCCGATTTTAGCATCTATTGCTATCTTCTTCTACATGAAAATGACAACGGGCGATCAGCAAATGTCGGCTCCACAGCAGGAAGGAATGCCGGATATGGGGAAAATCATGAAAGTGATGATTTACATCTCACCATTAATGATGTTGTTTTTCTTTAATAACTACGCTTCTGGATTGAGTTTGTACTACTTTATTTCAAACACAATTACCATCGGAATTATGCTTGTCATTAAAAATTACATCGTAGATGAGAAGAAAATCCATGCTCAAATTCAAGAGAACAAAGCCAAGCCAAAGACGGAAAGCAAGTTCCAAAGAAAAATGAGAGAAATGATGGAACAAGCCGAAGCTCAAAAAGCATTACAAAACAAGAAAAAATAATAGTAATTCTATTAAATAGCAAAAGCATCCGCCGAAAACGGATGCTTTTTTAATTAAACCGAACAAAAAAACTAATCTTATAAATTAGGCAATATAACCTTGTCTAAAGCGTGGATCACACCGTTAGATGCTTGCACATCTGTAGCAATAATCAAACTCACTCTGTTATTTGCATCTCTAATTTGTGGTCCAGAAGAAGGTAATTCAACCGTAAACGTGCCTCCTTGGAACGTGGTTACCGATTGATTATTTGTTAATGAACTTGACAAAATGTTGGCTCCAGCCACAACGTGGTATTTCAATGTGTTTTCTAATACCGCTTGTGGAACATTTGCTAGAGAAGATAATTCCAATTCAGCCAATAAATCAACAAATGCTTCATCTGTTGGTGCAAAAACTGTAAAAGGAGAACTAGCTGTTCCCGACAAAATTCCAGCAAAATCTGGCTGATCGTTACGTGTCAACGCCTGAACTAATATTTCAAAACTGGGATTTGCTATTGCGTGGTTCACAATTGTAGGTAAACCAATTACGCCATTAACGACGTGAATAACTCCATTACTAGCTTCAATATCTGCAGTAGTCACCGTAGCTCCGCCATTTGTTGTTCCTCCGTTAAGAACAACTCCATTTGTAGTATTAACAAACATACTTAAATTGTTTGAAGTCGATGCGCTTCCTTTTCCTAGAGTTGTAACATATCCAGTCGACAAATCAGTGGATAGATTTTCTCCTGATACGACATGGTTTAACAAAACTTGTTTCAAAACATCGGCTGGTACAGCATCAAGGCTAGCGAAACCGTTTGCCGAAAGAAAAGCTGTAAAAGCTGAGTTGGTAGGTGCGAAAACAGTAAAAGGACCGTCTCCATCTAATGTAGTGACCAAATTTGCTTTGGTCAATGCCTGAACTAAAATACTAAAATCAGGATTTGAAACAGTGATATCTACAATGGATTGTTGAGGAACTACCACTGTACCATCGTCGTCATTACTACACGAGGTTAAAAAAAATGCCGTCAACACAAATAATGCTAGGCTTCTAAATCTGAATAACTTTTTCATATTGTGTAAATTTTGAGGTTTATCAAATTTAGATATTAATTATTTTGTTTAATTATTATTATAAAAAGTTAAACAAAAAAATATTAATTGTTTAGTGTAATGTAAAGCATGTATTTATTACATATCTTAACTCCAATAATTTAAGCTGTTGGTAATTGTTTCAATAACAATATATTGTTTTAGTTCTTGAATTATTAATTTTTATTAAACAGATGTTAATTTGATTTTCTAAGAAATTATTGCCAAAAAAAATGCATTCCCAAATACCATTTTAATTGAATTTTCGTTAACAGTTTATAACATTGGAATTCTAATTTATACCATAAATTTGCAGAAATTAAATTAAACATGAGAAGTAGTCAAATAGCGTTTTTATTTTTTTGTTTTATAATGAATTTTAATATTTATTCCCAAACCGAATCCAACAAGCTAGATGCTAATGGAAAAAAACACGGTTTGTGGAAAGGAATCCACGATGAATCAAAAAGGCCTAGATACGAAGGCACTTTTGAACACGGAGTAGAAGTGGGCACTTTTAAGTATTTTGACGATACAAAAGCTGGAAGCCTAATTGCGACACGCGAATTCAGTGAAAACGGAAAAGTAGCCTATACAACTGTTTTCGACACAAAAAAGAACATCGTAAGCGAAGGAAAAACAGTAAATCGACTCAATGAAGGCATCTGGAAATACTACCACAAGGAATCCAAACAATTGATGACGGAAGAACATTACGTAAAAGGTCAGCTAAATGGTGTTCGAAAAGTTTATTTCATTGAAGGCGATATTGCAGAAGAAGCAACGTATGTGAATGGAAAAAAAGAAGGTCCGTATAAAGTTTATGTAAAAGGCGGTGTTGTGATAGAAGAGGCGAATTTCAAAAATAACAAGTACGATGGTCCTGCTATTTTTAGAGAACCAAATGGAGCTATAGCTTCAAAAGGGAACTTCAAGAACGGAGAAAAGAAAGGAAAATGGCAATTTTTCGTAGGTGGAAAATTAAAGAAAGAAGAAACCTTTCCTAAAAAAGTAAAATTCGAAAAGAAAGAAGATGTTCCAAAGAAACAATAGTTTTTACTTTTAGAATAGAAGAGGCCTGACAGATTTTAAAACTATCAGGTCTTCTTTTTTAAGGGCTATACCGTCATAAATAATTACAATCGTCTTAACTTTCAAAACAAATATTTAGTCTTACTTTTGCACTCTAAAACTATTTTAAGATGAAACGTGTCGTAGTTGGACTTTCCGGAGGTGTAGATTCGAGTGTTGCAGCCTATCTGTTGCAACAGCAGGGATATGAAGTGATTGGTCTGTTTATGAAGAACTGGCACGATGATTCGGTTACCATTTCCAACGAATGTCCTTGGCTGGAAGACAGCAACGATGCACTTTTAGTAGCTGAAAAGCTTGGAATTCCTTTCCAGACAGTTGATTTAAGCGAACAATACAAGGAGAAAATCGTGGACTATATGTTCAACGAATATGAAAAAGGACGAACGCCAAATCCGGATGTTTTGTGCAACCGCGAAATCAAGTTCGATGTTTTCATGAAAATTGCCTTGGACCTTGGAGCCGATTTTGTTGCAACCGGACATTATTGCCGTAAAGGTGAAATTGAAGTTGATGGAAAGTCGGTTTATCAATTGCTTTCTGGAGCAGATAATAATAAGGACCAATCGTATTTTCTGTGTCAATTATCGCAAGAGCAATTATCAAAAGCATTATTCCCTATCGGAGAATTGACCAAGCCTGAAGTGCGAAAGATTGCTTCTGAAATGGAATTGATTACAGCCGAAAAAAGAGATTCTCAAGGTTTGTGCTTTATCGGAAAAGTACGTTTGCCGGAATTTCTGCAACAGAAATTACAGCCCAAAGAAGGCTTGATTGTTCAGATTGATAAAAATAATCCAATTTATAGTCAAGAAGTACCTGAAACTGATTCAGAGGAAGCTTATTTAGAATTTAAAGCACAAAGTTTACCGTATGCTCCAGAAATGGGAAAGGTTGTTGGAAAACACCAAGGAGCACATTATTTTACAAACGGACAGCGAAAAGGCTTGAATGTTGGTGGAACAACTGAGCCACTTTTTGTAATTGCAACGGATGTAAATACCAATACAATTTACACTGGTTTGGGAAGCGAGCATCCAGGATTATTCAAAAAAGCATTGTTTGTTGAAAAATCAGAAGTGCACTGGATCCGTCAAGATTTGGCTTTGAAAGTAGGTGAGAAGATGGAAGTAATGGCTAGGATCCGTTACCGCCAGACTTTGCAGAAAGCAACCTTGCATCAATTCGAAAAAGGAATGTATGTTTCGTTCGAAGAACCACAATCGGCCATTACAGAAGGACAATTTGTTTCTTGGCACATTGGAGATGAATTGATTGGTTCGGGAGTTATTTCGTGAAACAATTTACATTAGTGGTAGTTTTATTCCAAAAACATATAAAATGGAAGAATCAATCAAATCCTTAAAGAACTATATTGAAGCGAATCTTAAAAATGAGGATGATGGAAGTTGGGAATATGTTCACCGACCTATAATAAGAGATATAATTAGTAATTTAAACCAAACTGATAGCGAATTATTATCCGTAGACATTTTGAATTGGGATGAAGAAACTCAATTTTTTTTAGTCGATGAAATTACAGATAGTAAGAATGAATATCTTGATAAAAGCTTTTTGTATTGTTCAATTTTATTGAAAACAAATAATCATGAAAATGGAGAATATTTACTTGAGAATTTTTTGTCTATGTTTAACGCATTAGATTCGAGTAAATGTTCAATAGATTTTTTGGAAAAATTAAGAGCAAAAGTCATTGAGTTTTCAAAAGCAGAAATTAATGAAAGTCATATTTTTCACAAACAATATATAGAAAAATTAAAAAACGTTTTTCGAGAATAAAACTGTCATCAATCTTATGCTGAAATAGTTGGTAATGATTTCTTAGTTGAAAAAAAAAACTAAATATAAAAATTTTCGTACATTGATAAAAACTAATGTAGGTTTGCTCCACAGACGAGAAGTAGCAGAAAACAATAGAAAATCCGAATTGGCTAAATGCTAATTCGGATTTTTTGTTTTTTCTATAATGATCAATTCGTTATGTTGCTCTACTCTAGGAATTTTTCGAACTCCAAATCCTTTTTCAGTAAAAGTCGAAACGTATTGCTCATTACGAATGTTATCATTTTCTTTCAAACACATTGTATTGAATAGGATGAATGCATTTTCCTTTAAAAGAAATCCAATCCTGTTGATGAAAAATTCTTCGAACAAGAAATTTGGCATCGTTGTATCTTGAAAAATGTCAATGACAATCAAATCGTATTTTTCTTTAGTCTTCAATACAAATTCAAAAGCATCATCAATCACAATTTCCAGATTCGGAACCTGATTCAATTGAAAATACTCATTTGCAAGCGCTATAATCGAAGAATCGATTTCCACACCTGTAATCTTGCCTTCAAACTTGATTTCGTTTGCCAGCGTTTTAATTACACTTCCTCCTGCAACACCAAGGACAAGTATGTGCTCCATTTCGATTATTTTGTCATAACCGATGCTTTTTAAGCCTTTTCTTAAAATACGCTGTAAACTGCCGTAAGAATAATTCGTGTTGGCAGAATCCAAAACCAACTCGCCATTTGCCCAAGTAACTTCAAGAGATTTACTCAAAGTTGAACTCTTTTTTAAAATATTTACAGGAAGGATATAACTGAAGATTCTTTTGAGCATTCAATAGTTTTTTACCAAAAATAAATGAATAATATTATTTTTACGAAAATTTTCTATGAAATGAAGCGGATTATTTATGAATGGATATTTTTCATGCTAATGGGTTGGAAAATCGTTGGCAATATGAATCCAAACATCAAGAAAAGTATAATGATTGTGGTGCCTCACACAAGTTGGCATGATTTCTATATCGGATTGTTTGCAAGAGGAATTATTGGTTTGGAAATGAATTATGTAGCCAAAAAGGAGCTTTTCATGTTTCCTTTCGGAGCATATTTTCGCTGGATGGGTGGAGCGCCTTTAGACAGGACAGGAGGAAAGAATATTGTAGACAGTATTGCTTCGATTTTCAAAAACCGTGATGTTTTCCGTTTAGCGATTGCTCCCGAAGGAACTCGTAAGAAAGTGACCGAGTGGAAAACGGGATTCTATTACATCGCTTTAAAGGCCGAAGTGCCCATTATCCCGATTGCTTTTGATTATTCTAAAAAGCAAGTGGTTTTAAACGAACCTTTTTATCCAACTGGAAATATTGAGGCTGATTTTGAGATTCTGAAAAGTTTCTACAAAAACGTAGTCGGCAAGATACCCGAAAATAGTTTTTAAGCAAAACCAAAAGAAAAAATTTATCGTATGTAATGGTAATGCTGGGATAGATTGCTAAAGATAAATTTTGTGTTTTGTTTTATTTGGTTTTGAAAGCCTCAATTCAATTTTGGATTGGGGCTTTCTTATTTTAAGGATTGAAATCTTTAAAGCTTCCGTCCTTGTAAAAAAATACAATCTTAAAAATGTCAGAATCCTTTTTTAAATTTTGAAATTCTGAAACTTTGCTTTTCAAATTTTCGACTTCAATTTTCTTCTCGATGTTTTTTTCTTCTGATGAATTTGAACTCAAAATAGGAGTGTGGTCGTCTTCGTTTTTGGTCTCTAGTGTTGCTTCATAATCAACTTCGCCTTTCAATAAATTTCCTTTTCCATTCAAAATCCAATACAGATTTACATCGGGAAAAATGTCTAAAATCTTCATCACAAAATCCAAACTAGGTTTGTTTCTTCCCGAAAGTAAATGTGAAATACTGGAGCGTTGAACTCCAATTTTATCCGCAAAAGAGGAGGCATTCATGCCTAAATGTTCCATTAAAATTTCGAGTCTTTTGATGAAATCGTCTGTGTTTACCATTGTAACTTGTGTATTTTTCCGAAGTTGTTACAAATGTAAATAAAAACTAATTGAATGACTATTTTACAAATGTAAATAATTAAAAAACAAATAAATATGATTACATTTTTAATTTATATAAAATAATATAAAATACTGAATATCAATTTAATTAATCGTAATTATTAATTCAATTATATTTTTAATAAAGACTTGTGTTCTGCGTCATAAATGTTTAATAATTAGTGTTTACAATATTAAATTTTGAATAAAATCAATACGGTTACAGTTGTAAATACAAAGATGTTTACTTTTGTAAAACGAAAAAAGACCTATGAATTACGAAAAAATATTTAGCCAGAACAAGGAAGAAAAAATCAAAGGGCGTTATATTACCTTGGATGACATTGAACCGATTTTGATGAAATTAAATTCAAATAACCAGCTTCAGGTTATTGGAAAATCAGTTCAAGAAAATCCAATTTATTCCTATCAAATCGGAACTGGGAAAACCAAGATTTTGCTTTGGTCGCAGATGCATGGAAATGAAAGTACGACGACAAAAGCATTGATTGATTTTTTGAATTTTCTAAACAACAAATCAGAACTTGCAAATCAATTATTGGAATCCTTTGCCTTCTATTCAATTCCGATGTTGAATCCGGATGGTGCAAAATTATACACAAGGGAAAATGCAAATAAGGTAGATTTGAATCGAGATTCACAAAACCTGACCCAACCCGAAAGTAGAATTCTTAGGAAGATATATGAAGAATTCAAACCAGATTATTGCTTCAACCTCCACGATCAACGAACCATTTTTGGAGTTGGCGATACAGGAAAACCTGCAACGGTTTCATTTCTATCTCCTTCTTATAATGAAGAACGGGAGCTAAACGCGAACAGAATAAAGGCAATAAACGTTATTGCTGGAATGAATGACGTGCTTCAAAAATATATTCCCGGCCAAGTAGGTAGGTTTGATGATGGCTTCAACATCAATTGTATCGGAGATACTTTTCAAAGCATGGGAACTCCAACGATTCTATTTGAGGCAGGCCATTTTCAAGACGATTATGAGAGAGAAGTAACCCGTAAATTTATATTTTTCGCATTATTATCAGGATTTATTGCGATTTACGAAAACGTTATAGTTGAAGAGAGAATTGATGATTATATGCATATTTCTCAAAATAATCCTAATTTTTTTGATTTTGTTTACAGAAATATCAAAATAAATTATGATGGTTCAGAAATAATCACGAATTTTGCTGCTCAATACAAGGAAGAATTAATAAATAATAAAATCTTTTTTAACGCTTTTATTGTTAAAATTGGTGATTTGGAGGATAATTTCGGACATTACGAATTTGATGCAAAGGAGAAAATGTATACAGATTCAGATAATAATATTCCGAATTTGAATCAAAAAGCAGATTTTTATTTAGAAAAAGATATCGAAGTTGTTAATGGTTTGGTAAAATTATAGTCGATTTCTGTTTTTTTTGAAAAAAAATTAATCTCTTTGGACTTGAATTTTAATTTGAAAGTAAAGCAAACAAAATAAAAACAAAGTACTATGAGCAAGTTTCGTTTAGATGAGGTAGACCATCAAATTTTGGATATGTTGATTGACAACACAAGGGTTCCATTTACAGATATTGCAAAAAAATTGCTGATTTCTGCAGGAACAGTTCACGTTAGAGTGAAGAAAATGGAGGATGCAGGAATCATTATGGGTTCTTCATTGACTCTTGACTATGAAAAATTGGGCTATTCTTTCATTGCTTATGTTGGTGTTTTCCTTAATAACACTTCTCAAACTAAATTTGTATTGGAGCGTATCAATGATATTCCTTTCGTAACTGTTGCCCACGTTACTACTGGAAAATTCAATATTTTCTGTAAAATAAGAGCAAAAGATACTAAGCATGCAAAAGATGTAATCTTTATGATTGATGATATCGAAGGTGTTTACAGAACTGAAACTATGATTTCTCTTGAAGAAAGTATCAACGATAAAAAACGTTTGATGCATACGATCTTCAAAAATATGTAATAGCATTTCAAAATAATAAAACCCTCAAGCTTGACAGTTTGAGGGTTTTTTATTTTACATGACCAATTCTTCGAACAGCCTATTTATGGTATCTTCCAGATTTGCTGTCAATCCAGGATGTGGCCTTGAGGTTTGTATAACCGAACTTCTTATAGCCGTTAGCCATCTAAAGCGTTCGGGAACTTCCATAGCGGCAATTGGTCCGCCATCTTTTGCGCCCTCGGCAATTTTCTGGAAAGAGCGTAAATTCAGCTCCAGCTGTACTATATCAATTTGAGAACAAAAACATTGTATCTTCTCAATGTTCAAATGGTACAATACTTTTATAAACCGTGATCTTTTGCAAAACAAAATGATGCCTACATTCACGAATTCTTCGCGTTCAACCCTTGGCACAACGCGAATTACGGCATATTCATATAGATTTCTGTCTTGCATTTTGAGCTTCTTTTATAAAAATTTCAGAATTTGCCAATCGCGTAAGTAAAAAATCAGCATATACTTTTTTGATGGTTTGCGGGCTTTCTTCGGCATCTTCCCAATCTAGCCAAACTTCAGGAATCAAATCGACGATTTCCTTGATTTTTTCTTCGGTCAAAATAGCTTTGAATGCTTTATCAGTTTCTTCCAATAAAGATGCCTTCGGTAACAACACGTGGTCTTTTATCAAAGCAAAAGGACTTTTGGCATGGCTTTCCCAATTGGCCCAAGAATGGTGAAAATAGAACGAAGCACCGTGATCGATCAACCATAGTTCCTTGTGCCAGATCATCATATTGGTATTACGAAAAGTACGATCGACATTGGTGATAAAGGAATCCAGCCACACTATCTGCGAAGCCAATTCAGCTTCAACATTTGTTACAACAGGATCAAAATTGATTGCTCCGGATAAGAAGTGTAAAGCTAAATTCAGACCTTGGCTTCCTTGCAATAAATCCTGAATTTCCTCATCGGCTTCGGTTCTACCAAAATCTTCAGAAAGGTTTGCAAAAACCAATTCGGGAATTCTTAAGCCTAGTGTTCGAGCGATTTCGCCACCGAGCAATTCGGCTATCAAGGCTTTTACGCCGTGACCGGCACCTTTGAATTTTAGGACATATTTAAAATCATCGTCTGCTTCGGCAAGGGCAGGCAAGGAGCCTCCTTCTCGCAAAGGAGCGATGTATCGGGTTACGTTTATCGTTCGTAATTGGGGTTTGGCTGTCATAAGCAATTTTAATGTATGTAAAAATACATAAAATATAAATGAAAAAAGCCCCAATAAATGGAGCTTTAATCACACAATCTAAACAATAAACCAATTATTAAAAAACTAACCGTGTTTCTTTTTATAAGCCATGTAAAAGATTTGAGGCAAGACCGTCAAAGAGAAAACCATACAGAACAACAGTCCTCCCACAATCATAATCGCCAATGGCTTTTGGATTTCAGAACCCATTCCGGATGAAAGCGCCGCAGGCAATAATCCCATAGATCCCATCAAAGCAATCATTACAATAGGACGGATTCTGCTGTAAACACCTTCAGAAATAGCCTGTTTTAAAGGAATTTGCGCCCTGAGATTCTCCTTCATCACAGCAATCAGGATAATCCCGTTAATCGTATTCACACCAAAAAGGATGATGAAACCAATTCCTGCCGAGATTCCAAAAATAGTTCCCGTCATCCAGAGTGAGAGGAAACCTCCCGCAAAAGCATAAGGAATCGTGCTTGTGGCAATCAGCGTGTCCTTCATATTTCCAAAATTGAAATACAATAAGAATAATATGAATAGTAACACAACCGGGACTATAATCGCCAATTGTTTCGAAGCACGTTCCTTGCTTTCAAATTCTCCAGCCCACTTCATCGTATTTTCCTTCGGAAGTTTCACTTCTGCATTCACTTTTTTCTGAGCTTCAGCAATTGTACTACCTAAATCACGACCTTCAATGCTAAAGCCTATGGCGATGTAGCGACTGTTTCCTTCTCGATAGATAAAGGTTGGTCCCGTTTTATAACTCACTGTCGCAATTTCCCGAAGCGGTACTTTTTTGCCGTCCATTGTTGGAATCAGGATATTTTCAATCTTTTCCTTCGAATCTCTATATTCCTTTTCAAAACGGATTCGTACATCAAACATCCTTTCATTTTCATAGAAAGTTGTCGCTGCTTGTCCACCAATTGCCATTGAAATTACGGCTTGGGCATCGGCAGTGGTAACAGCATATCGCGCCATTTTTGAATCGTGTAATTGGATGCGAAGTTCTGGCAATCCTATATTTTTATACACATTAATATCTTCAATTCCTTCAACTGGAGCAATGGATTTGGCCACCTGATTGGCATATTCTTCCAATTTGAACAGATCATCACCGAATATTTTAATTACCAACGGACTTTTTACACCGGCAACATATTCTTCGACATTGTCCTGAATTGGCTGGCTGAAGCCGAAATTAATTCCTGGATATTCTTCCAAGACGGTCTTGATTTCCGCAATCAATTCATCTTTAGAAACCTTTCGTTTCCATTCGTCTTGGTGCTTCAATTCCATGTGAAATTCGATGTTGAAGAAACCAGTAGGGTCGGTTCCGTCGTTTGGTCTTCCGGTTTGCGAAAGGATGAATTTCACTTCCTCAAATTTTTGAAGTTTGACTTTCATTTCTTTCGTAAGTCGGACCGATTCATCCAAGTTGATGCTGTTGGGCAATGTCGCACGGATGTAAATCGCACCTTCATTCAGTTTTGGAATAAACTCGGAACCGTAATAGGCAAACCTTCCAAAACAAACCGCCAATAAAATTATAAATCCATAAACCGTTGCTTTTCGATGTCTTTCGCTCCATTTAAAGAGTTTGAAAAGATTTTCCCGGAAGAATCTCGAAATCATATTTTCTTTCTCGACAATGTTCTTCGTCAGCAAGACTTTACACATCGCAGGAACATATGTCAAGCTTAAAATCAATGAACCAACCAATGCATAACCAAGCGTAAAAGCCAACGGCGAGAACATTTTTCCTTCTACTTTTTGGAAAGAGAAAATTGGTAATAATGCGACAATCAAGATGATCAAGGCAAAGAAAATATAGGTAGCAACACTTCCGACGCTTTTCTTAATCAAGCCCATTTTCGACATCTTGTTGAATTTTTCCATCCCAACTTTATGTGCCTTTTTTTCGAGCGAGACAAAAACCTGCTCTACGATTACGAGAGTTCCTTCGAGCAACAGTCCGAAATCCAAAGCTCCCATAGAAATCAGATTCGCGGGAAGTCCCTGAATCCGCAACATGATGATGGCAAATAAAAACGAAAGCGGAATTACCGATGCGACAATCACGGTCGTACGCCAGTTGTACATGAAAATGAAAACAATCAACGAAACCAGTAAAACACCTTCAATCAGGTTTTTTGTAACGGTGTGAACCGTTGTGTTTACCAATTCCGTTCGGTCGATAAAAGGCACGATGGTAACGCCTTTCGGCAAAATTCTCTCGTTCAATTCGTCGATTCGGTCGCGTAATTTTTCAATCACATCACTCGGATTTTCGCCTCGAAGCATCACGACAATTCCTTCCACCAAATCATTATCGTCGTCCAAGCCAACTTGTCCCAAACGAGGTTTTGAACCAATCTTGACTTCGGCAACATGCTTTACTAAAATAGGAGTGGAGCCTTTCGTTTCAATCAAGATGTTCCCGATATCATCAATATTATCCAATAAACCAACACCTCGCACCACATAAGCTTGGTCGCCACGCTGAATCACATCTCCACCAACATTGATGTTGCTTTTCGAAACGGCTTCGTAAACATCCAAGGCCGAAAGGTTGTAATTCACCAATTCGGTTGGGTTGATTTTTATCTCATAAATCTTTTCCTCACCACCAAAACTCACCACATTGGCTACACCGGGAACCGAAACCAATTCGCGTTCAATCACCCAATCCTGGATGGCTGTCAATTCCTTAATCGGCAAATCACCTTTTACGACATATCGGAAAATCTCTCCAGTTGCACCATAAGGTGGATCAATTTCGGCATCGGCACCATCGGGCAAACTCACGCCGGCCATTCTGTTCGAGGCATATTGCTGGGCATAAAAATCCTCCACATCTTCATCAAAAAGAACCGTCACAACCGACAATCCAAACAGTGAAATCGAACGGACTTCCGCCTTTTTCGGAATCGTATTCATCTGTTTTGAAATTGGAAGCGTGATGAATTTCTCGACTTCTTCGGCACTTCTTCCCGGCCATTGCGTAATAATTCTCGCTCGGGTATTGGTCACATCCGGAAACGCCTCAATGGGCGTGTGCATATAACTTATGATTCCTCCCGCCAGCAACAACGCGGTTGCAAAGAAAACGATAAGCGAATTCTTCAGCGAAAAGGCCACTATATTTTGTACAAACTTTTGCATAAATTTTACTTTAACTTGAATGATCTTATATTTCTTAAATGGTCAAATGTTTACCATATAAGGCATACAAGAAAATTTAAGAGGTTTTGAATTTTTTTTAAGAGAATCTTATTTTAAACTTTCATAAATAAGAAGCTGATTTTTGGTAATAATCTGCTCGTTTTCAAGAATTCCTTTATCAAAATATACCACTTCACTATTTTTGGTAACAGGTTCAACTTCTCTGATTTCGATGTTGCAATCGTCTTTATATACCAATAAAAAGTTATGATTGTCGTCAAAAATCACTGCTTTTACGGGAACGGCAATCATCAGTTCCGTCGAAACATTTTGCTTGTTCAAGATGATATCGGCCGACATTCCAGGCTTCAATTTCAAGTCTTTGTTCTTCATCACGATTCTTGCTTTCAAAACGCGTTCTTCCGAATCAAAAACTTGCGACAAGGCAGTGATTTTTCCGCTAAATGTTTCATCGGGATACGCCAAGGTCTTGATTTTGACTTCCATATTTTCCTTGATGTTCTGCATGTCGGTTGCATAAATATTGACCATTACCCAAACTTCATTCAAATCTGAAATCGTAAACAACGGCTCGCTTCCTTCGGAAATCTGCATTCCCGAACTCATATTTTTCGCCACGATAAAACCATTCGAAGGTGCTTTAATTTGAAACACCGATTTCTCTGAACTCGCACTGTACAATGCCAGATTGGATTTAATATTTTCCAAAGAAGATTTCAAGACATTCACTTCGCTTTCGGCTTGAATCAAATCTTTTTGAGAAGCAATTCCGTCTTCGTACATTGATTTTGTGGAAGCCAATTGTCTTTGAGCTACTAACAATTGTGAAGCAACCGATTTATTTTCGGATTGCAATCCGTTTAATTCCGTGCTTTTTATCTCCGCCAAGACCTGTCCTTTTTTGACATAATCTCCCAAAGAGAAAAAGGTATTGGTCACAATTCCATTTATCAAACTTGTAAATTGCACTACATTGTCAGCATTGTAGGTCACATTTCCTGTCAACGAAAACGTTTCTGAGATGGGTTCTTTTTTTACTTCTTCAATCGTAATCTTCTTTTTTAAATCTTCATTGAGGCAAAATTTTTCACTTTTCGGAAGCACAACTTCCTTTTCCTGACAGCTGAAAAGGAAAACAATCGGCAATAAATAATAAGTATATTTCATAGGGGTAATTTTCAAATGTTAGGTTTAAAGTTCTTTTCCAATCACGAATTGCAATTCTTCAAAATGTTCGTTCAGTTCTTTTTTGGATTCTAAAATGATGGTTTTGTTTTCGAGATAAGCTTCTACGAAATCAAGGTATTCAAGCATACTCGTGTTTCGTTGTGCAAAATTTTTCAAATGACTTTCTAGTAGTTTATCCAAATCATTTTCATAGGAAATATCGATGTTTTCGTATAATTTCTTAGCAACAATCAAATCTTCATACGCTTGAATGACTTCATGTTGTGCCTGATTATTCTTCTCTTCTTTCAAATATTGACTTTTCTCGATTTCGAGTTTGGCGACTTTAATATTTCCTTGATTCCTACTGAAGAAAGGTAAATCAATTCCAAAACCAAAGCCTACGAAGTTGTTCATGATGTTTCCACCACGGTCATAGCTCGCCAACAACGTCACATCGGGCGTTCTTTGTGCCAATTCGTATTTGTATTTTCGATTGTTGTACTTTTCTTCCAATACGGAAACCTTTACATCGGGACGATTTTCCAAAGCAGATGAAGTCAATTCTACCAGATTGATGTTTTCGGTTTTGCTCAAGTTGGGAACAAAATTTTCGCTGTCAATTTTTAGGAAATTCTGCGAAGGCAGATTCATCAAGGTCTTCAATTCTTTTTGAAGCTGGTTGTTTTCTTTTTGCAAATCGCTCAGTTCCTTTACAAACTCTAATTCGGAAGCCTTTAATCGAATGAATTCCGATTTACTAATATTGCCTTGCTTGGCTTGATTAGAGTAGGCATTCAGCAGTTTTTGAATCGAAACCAGTTGTTTTTGGTAGATATTTTGCTTTTCCTGAACATATTGCAGATGCGTTAAATTGTTTCGGAATTCAATCTTGACGATGCGAAGCACATCTTGAAAATATTCCTGAGCGATTTCAACTCCCACTTTTTCCATCGCCATCAATTTTTTCCGCTTTCCAGCCGTTTGAATCAATTGTTCAAGGCCAACGGTAATTTCAGAAGTTCTTCCCCAATTTCCAGAAATAGGAGGAAGTTGCTCAGATGTGGCATTCGACCAAAGGTTGACTTCGCCCACTTCCAAACGAGGATTTGGCCATAATTTAGCTTGAATAACTTGTGCTTCGGCTTGGTCGATGTTGAGTTTTTCAGATAGAAGCCTTAAATTGTTTTTTAGGAAAATAGTTTCGGCTTCAGCCCTTGAAATCTTCAGCGTGTCTTTTGCGACGTCAATTTGTGCTTGGCCCGACATCCAAAAACTGGCGAAAATTGCGGTAAATAAAATACGTTTCAATGTGAGTCTTTTTTAGATACTGCAAATCTATTGTGCAAAGATTACAGTAAAATTGGACTCACATTAAGAGTGCATTAATCTAAAATTAGAAAACGATTAGAGTTTTGGAAAAAGCAGTGTGATAAGGGTTCCTGCATTTTCTTCGGAAGTAATGGAAAATTGAATGTTATTTTGTTTGAAAATAATCGTAGCTAGCGATAAGCCGATGCCACTTCCCTTGATATCACCTACATTTTTGCCCCGGTAGAAAGTCTGTTGAACTAAATTCAAATCTTCTTTTTGAATGCCTTTTCCGAAATCTTGAATAGTGATTTGAAGTTGATTTTTGACTTCTGAAAGTGAAATTCTAATTAGATTTCCGCTTGAATATTTCACCGCATTTTCAATCAGATTGTAAAGTGCCAATTGGATTTGCATTTCGCTTCCTTTTACGGAAAGCAGTTTTTCATCTTTAACTTCCAAGTCAATTTTAATTTCTTGGTTGTCATACACTTCAAAAATCTTGTCGTTGATATTAAAAACCGTTTCGTCAATTCGGAATTTTTCATTCTCAGAATGAATGGTTTTTAAACCCGAAAGCATCATCAAATTATTCAGAATTTCTTCAATTTGATAGACATTTTCCAACGCTTCCGAAGTTACTTTTTGGTATTCTTCTGGGGTTCTTTCTTTCTGAGCAAATACTTCTAAATTGCCTGAAATGGAAGCCAAAGGAGTCTTGAATTCATGTGAAACATAATTGATAAAATTCTTCTGAATGGCAAAAGTATCAGATAATCGACTTAATAAATTATTGAAAGTGGTAATCAAATCCTGCACTTCATCATTTGTATTAGAAGATGAGATAGGTTTGTCTAATGAGTTTAATTCCATTGAATTAACCTGATTAATAACCTGTGTGATTGGACGATATGCAATGTTCGAAAGTAATCGGCTTAAAAGGAAAATCAAAAGCAATCCACCAAACAAAACTACCGCCATAATCACCAACAAACGATTGGTTTGTGAATTGAATACTTCGCTTGTAGTTTTAACGAAAACCACAAAATCTCCTTGGTTGTCGTTGTATAAAATCCCGTAGTAAAAATGATTATTGGACTTAAAACTTAGCTTTTTATTTTTTCGGATGAATTCTAAATTTCGTGCATTTATGTTGTTGTCTTTTTCTTTATTTCCGAACGCAATCCGGTTGTATTCATCATAAACACGAACAATATCGTTTTGAATATTTTCCTCAAATTGATCCTTGATGGCAGAATGTTCGTAGTTGGGAAGCTCGTCTTTTTCCAAATAATAAATCGCCGAAAGCAGACAGGTTTTCTGCAATTCCTTAAAAACTACTTTCTCGGAACTGTTGTAAAACGAAATGTAAATTAAAACCGAAGCGATAATGAACACAAACCCAAATGTGGCGGATGAGATGAGCGTTAAACGGTTTCGGATTTTCATTTCGAATGGATTGAAAGATTAAAGATTAATGGATTGAAAGATTTCTATTCCTTCAACATATAACCGGTTCCCTTAATAGTATGGATAAATTTATGCTCGTTTTCATCGATTTTATTTCTCAGATAGGAGATGTAAACATCCACAACATTGGTATTGTTGTCGTAATTTATTCCCCAAACAGCGTTTAATATTTGGGTTCTTGAAACAACTTTGTTTTTGTTTTCTAAAAGGAAAAGCAATAATTTATATTCTCTTGGTGATAAATCAATTGGATTTTCGTTTTGAAAAACCGAATGTTCGTCCAGATTTACTTTTAAGTTATGACAGATATAAACCTGTTCTTTTTCGTTGTAATTGAATTTTGTTCTTCGAGTTAAAGCATTTATTCTTGAAATCAATTCCTTGAAATGAAACGGCTTTACCAAATAATCATCGGCTCCGCTGTCCAAAGCCGAAACCTTATTGTCAGCATCATCAAGAGCGCTTAAAACCAGAATAGGCGTGTGGTTTTTCTTGAAGCGAATCAGCTTTGTCAATTGGATGCCGTCAATTCCCGGAAGCATAATGTCCATCAAGATAATATCCCATTCGTTTTCAGACACCATTTCGCGGGCGATTTCTCCAGTAACGGCAAGGCTTACGGAAAATCCGTTTTCTTCCAAGCCTTTAATTACAAAGTCGCTGATTCGGTTGTCGTCTTCGATGAGCAGGATGTTCATTTATTCTTCTTTATGGTTGGCCTTGATAAAATCGGTTACAAGATAGCCAATTAATTTTCCAATCAAATGGTTGTTTTTTTCTTCGCCCAAATCGGGTGCACCTTCGCAAATATGCAAGTAAGAAGCATTTTGATTCTGAGCAAAATAGCTCACAAACAAACGAACTTCTTCCACCGAATAACCGCTCATGGTCATAGCGCTACTGGCAATATTCGGCAAGGCATCCAAATCGATTTCAATTCCAAATGGGTCATTTTTGATGAAATTCAACGCTTGAAAAAGCTCTTGGTCGAAGTTTTTCTGCTTGCGGATGTTCACTTCGTCATAAGTATTATAACGAACACGATCTTCAATTTTCTTGATAATATCCAAAACGCTTTTGGATGTATAGCTTTCATGAAGCCCGAAAATAAAGTATTTCTTTAGGAAACCTTCTTCAAAAGCATAGGAAAATCCGTTGCCGCTGTGTCTTCCTTCCAAGATTCTAAAATCAGAATGGGCATCAAAATTAATGGCATTGATCGGTTTTCCTTTGGCCAAAGCCGAACCTTTAATATTTCCATAAGCATTGTTATGGCCTCCGCCAATTACAATCGGAATCTTTCCCGCTTTTACAATATTGAAAATGATATGGGCGACTTCCTTGTCAATTTTTTCTACCGTCTGGCTCAGTTTTACACGGTCTTCAGAAATTGTAAAGTCCAAATCCTTTACAAATTCCATCTCTGCTTTTACATCAAGAGTTCCTAAAACCATCAGTCTGCTTCCTTTGCAAAAACGGTTGTGCTGGATGTTGGCAATGCTTTTTATGGCACTTTCCCAAGCCGATGCAGCTCCGGGACGACCATAATTGGCGCGCACTCCAATGTCTTCTGGAATTCCGAAAAGAACATATTTGGCTTCACAGGTTTTCAGGAATTCCATCGGAGTCATTTCCTTTGGAAGGGTATGCATTTTTTCGCCAAACTTGATTTCTCCGCTTCTATGATTGGTCACTTTTGCAAGGTCGGTGAGTGTAAAAGGGATTAACTTTTCCATAAATTTATTTTCTTTGCCAAAAATAATATAAAACTATAAACTTACGTTAATAAGATTGCGACGACTTATTATTATTTTAAATTTGTTAAAATTAATTTTAAGAATTAATCTTTATATTTATCCTTTTAAACCCCTTAATGCTATGGAAAATCAAAAAACGAATTCAAGCCTCAAAGCGATAGTTGTTGTTTTAGCACTACTACTGGCAGGAAGTTTGGCCTACATTTTTAAGATGACAACTGATGCAAATAAAATGCAGACAGAATTAACAACTGAAAAAGACGAGAAAGCAAAAGTACTGGACGAGCTTGAAATTCTTAAAGCAACTTATGATAAAGCAATCGAAGAGAAAACAGCTCTATCCGATGATTTGGTTGCCGAAAGAGAAAAAGTAATCAACTTGATTGCTGACTTGAAAAAGTCGAAAGGTGATGCCGCTTCAATGGCAAAATACCGTGACCAATACAACAAGCTTCAAAGTAATATGAAAGCTTTGATTGCTGAAAACGATGAACTTAAAAAGCAAAACCAAAAACTTACTACTGAAAGAGACAGTACGATTTTGGTTTTAGGAGATGCTAAAAAATACAACGATACTTTGGTGGTTCAGAATGAAAACCTTGCGAAAACCGTTGAAAAAGGTTCTAAATTGGTTGTAATGAACTTGAGAACGCAAGCCATTAAAGTAAGAAGTTCTGGAAAACAGATTGAAACCGAAAAAGCCAGAAGAGCCGACCAATTGAAAGTATGTTTTGCCTTGGCGGCCAATTCAATTGCGAAGTCTGGAGAGAAGAAATATTATGTTCAGATTATCGACAGCAAGAACAATGTGTTAGGAGAAAAGAAAACAGAAAATTTCGGCGATATGTCGCTAACATACAGCTTTACGACAACTGTTGCCTACAATAACGAAGCTGTTGATGTTTGTGAATTCCTTGACGGAAAAGGTGTTGATTTTGAAAAAGGAACCTATTATGTAAACATCTTCGATAAAGGAGAATTGGTTTCTAAAACAAGTTTCGCACTGAAATAAGAGTATAGTTAATTATTGATTCAAAAGGAAAAAGAGTTCGCTGTGAGGCGGACTCTTTTTTTGTTATAACAATTTCCATAAGCTGGGCTAAAGCTTCCCTAGGCTGGGGAGAAGATTTCCTAGGCTGGGATAGAGCTTCCATAAGCTGGGGTAGAGTTTCCATAGGCTGGGGAGAAGTTTTCCTATACTGGGATAGAGCTTCCACATGCTGGGATAGAGCTTCCATAGGCTGGGATAGAGTTTCCCTAAGCTGGGGAAAATTTCCCGACTTTATAAAATTTCTCCATTAATAATAACATCCTCAATCAAATTGCTTCCAAAGGCATACGGCAGTTGATAAAAAGATAATATTAAAGAATTGCTGTGAAGCTGACTGTTTTTAGTGGCGAAATTTTATACTTTACTCCAAATTCTAGTGTCGAGACTCAAGTCTTTGATGATTTTTTCAAATGAATTTATTTCTTCGATGTAAGGAAGAAAGTAGTTTCCGTTTTCAATCTTGGTAGTTAAATTGAAATCAAAGAGATTTTTTTTCCAAGGAATAACAAAATACATTTTACTGTTGATGAAAGAGATGATTGGGAGTGCATTTTCTTGTTCCGATAATAGGTGAATCCTATTGATTAAATTTTGGGATAGGACGTAAAAACCTGTTTGAATATCGGACACATAAATATTATAGTGTTCATTAATATATGGATTTTCTACATTTATTTTTGTTCCTATTTGAGGTTCAAAAATTTCATATATTTTATCTTTTAGTGTATCCTTTTTCTTGGGGATCATTATTATTTTGCCTTTAAATTCCTTGTGAAAATCGGCATTCATGAATAGTCCAGAGAAAAATACTTTTTCGTCTTTTATAACTCCTGCAACAATATCATCATCTGAATTGTCATTATCAAAAATGTTCTTAATGAACACAACTGGCAAAAGCAAAATTGATAGCAAACAACCACCTGTGGTTTTTGTATAGTTGGTAATTTCTTTCGAAAATTTTAATTCAAAAAATTCAACATCTATGTTTTCAATTTTTCCTCCAACATAATCTTCGCCTTGTATTTTTATCGTATTGGCAAAAAAACCTTTACTTAAAAACTCACTATCTTGAAGGCTTTTATGATTGTAGCCCAACGGAACATATTTAAAACTATCATTAACTTTTTTTACAACGGTAGGAAGTACTTTTTCTTTTAGTTTAAATTCGAACGTATCTTTTGGGTTGTTGAAAGCCCAAAGAACTACAAAAATAACACCTAAACCAATGAAGGAAGGTAGTATTAGAGGAAATATAAAGTTAATTACAGCCATCAACACAAGCACTACTTTCAAGATTGATTTTATTGGTCTAGTTATTTTATATAAGTAACTCAGCCTAACATATTTCAATCTTTCCTTTTCTAAATATACAGCCTGCTCATCTAAAAAAGACATCAATGGTTTATCCATATTTTTACTAGTTAAACAATTGTTTTAAATTAGGAGCTGTTTTAAGGGACTCTTCAGCAGCAAAATAGGGTTTTATATTAAAATTATTTGTGACAGCTATGATGTTTGATGGAAAAGTTTGTATGGCATTATTTAAATTGTTTACACTAGCGTTATAAGCTCTTCGGGATGCACTTATTTGCTCTTCGACCTCGTTTAAAGTTCGTTGCAAATGCAACATGTTTTCATTTGATTTTAATTCTGGATAGTTCTCAACTGTTACTACAAGATTTTTTAATAATCCGGAGAGGTCGTTTTCTAGCCTGAATCTTTCGCTTGAATCTGATTTTACATTTGTAAGTTTATTTCTCAATTCAACAATTTCCTTCAAAGTGTTTTGCTCGTGAGACATATATTGTTTTACACTTTCTACCAAGTTAGGAATAAGTTCTCCTCTTTTCTGGAGTGTTACATCCACGCCACTAAAAGCGTAGTCAACTTGGTTTCTTTTTTTTACCAATCCGTTACGCATCATAATTACGATTGGAATCGTAATGAAGAAAAAAGGAAGTGTCATAATTATAAAGACAGCAAGTATCAAATAGGCAGTGCTTTTACTCATTTATAAGTTTCTTTAAGTGTTTGTAAGTCAAATATTAAAAACCAAATATAGATAAAACTTATATAATCTCTCCATTAATAATAACATCCTGAATCAAATTGCTTCCAAAGGCATACGGCAGTTGATAGAACGATGAAATCGGTTTGGTAATAATCAGATTTGCTTTCTTTCCAACGGTGATGCTTCCATGGGTTTCAGAAAGTCCCATGGCATAGGCTCCGTTGATGGTGGCGCCATTGATGGCTTCCTCTGGTGTCATTTTCATTTTGATGCAGGCGGTTGCCACTACCAGATTCATGTTTCCGGACGGTGTGGTGCCAGGATTAAAATCGGTGGCTAAAGCCAAAGGCAATCCAGCATCGAGCATTTTTCGGGCTGGGGTGTAGGGAATGCTGATGAAAAAAGAGCACGTTGGCAAGGCAACCGGCATCGTTTCGGTGTTTTTCAACGCTTTGATGTCTTCGTCGGTTACAATTTCGAGGTGGTCAACCGAAAGTGCGTTGTGCTTTACGCAGGCTTCAATTCCGTTGATGGCAGTAAATTGGTTGACATGGATTTTGGAACGCAAACCGTATTTTAAACCGGCTTCCATAATCCTTTCGGTTTCTTCTACAGAGAAATAACCAGTTTCAAGGAAAGCGTCTATGTAATCGGCGAGTTTTTCTTCGGCGATTTTTGGGAGCATTTCGTTGATGATGACATCGATATAACCCGAATGATTTTCTTTGAATTCAGTAGGGAAGGCGTGTGCTCCAAGAAAAGTTGCCTTTATGGCGATTGGGTAATTTTCCTTTAAACGCTTGATGACACGAAGCATCTTGAGTTCGCCTTCAACCGAAAGTCCGTAACCCGATTTGATTTCCACGGCTCCGGTACCTTGTTGCATGACTTCTTCGAGACGTGCTTTTGACTGGTTGTAGATTTCTTCTTCGGAAGTTTCGTTGAGTTTTTTGGCGGAATTTAGGATGCCACCGCCTCGGTTTGCGATTTCTTCGTAGGATAATCCGTTGATTCTATCTACGAATTCCTGCTCACGGCTTCCTGCATACACAATATGTGTGTGACTGTCGCACCATGTTGGCAAAACGGTTCTGCCTTGGCAGTTTATCTTTTTATCGTATTCGAAATCGGGAAGGTTTTCCATCGATCCGAATGCCTTGATGATTTCGTCTTCGATTAATAGATAGGCGTTTTTGATGGTTGGCAGAATAGCCATTTCTGAGCCTGAAACTTTTTGAATATTGGTTTCTCTGATTTGAAGGAGTTCTTGTATGTTGGTAAGTAGGGTTTTCATATTTGTTTTCTGTTGTCGGTTATCAGTTGTAGGTTGTATTTGGATGTTCCTTTTTTCTAATGGCTACGACCTTTTGCCTCTTGCCTCTTGCCTTGCCGATTTATTTTGTAAATGTAAAATGGAAATTTAAAAACTCCTATCTTTATGACAAATTAATGTGATTTGAGACGGATTAAATATAAGAAAGTTAGGAAAGTTCAGCCGAATTTTTTTGAATATACGGGTGTTCATACAACGGATGCAGTTGAAATGCAGTTGTTTGTGTACGACGATTTGGGGTATGAGGAATACAATGCGGTATCGCTGGAGCGTGTGAAAAAGGAGTTGGAAGATCCGTTGCAGAAGGACGATGTGAAGTGGCTGAATGTGCACGGGCTTCATAATGTAGAATTGATCAAGAGCGTGGGCGATTTGATTGGGATTGATAATTTTATCATCAGTGATGTTTTGAATGTGTCGCGCAGGACCAAGATGGACGAGCTGGACGAGGTTTTGTTTTTCAGTATCAAATCGGTCTTGCAGAAGGACGAGCAGGATGGGGCGCGGGTAGAACAGATTAGTTTTTTGCTGAAGGATAATTTGCTGTTTTCTTTTCAAGAGAAAAAGAGTGAGTTTTTTACGCATATCCGCGAAAGAATCAAGACACACAGCGGGATCGTAAGAAAAAAGAAGAATGATTATTTACTGTATCTTTTGCTGGATGCGGTGATGGAAAACTTTTATATTACGATTGAAAGCTATGAGGATGCGGTTGAGAAATTGCTGGTGGATGCGAAGAACAACCACCGATCGGTGGTTTTGGAAAACATTGAGCGGGAGCGTGAAAACCTGAATTTTTTGAAGCGTGCGATTGTGCCTTTGCGGGATGCGTTGTTTATTTTGAAAACGGGCAGGGAGGATGAATTGGCGTTGATTGACAAATCGAATTATGCTTTCTTTGAGCGTTTGCACCAGAAAAGTTTGGAGATTTTAGAGCAGATTGATTACGATTTGAAGTCGCTTGAAAGTGCCTCGAATATCTTTTTTTCGATGCAGACCCAACGCATGAACCAGATTATGAAAACGCTGACGATTTTCTCGGTAATTTTTATGCCGTTGACTTTTATTGTAGGTGTTTATGGGATGAATTTTGAAAACATGCCGGAATTGAAGAGCGAGAATGGTTATTTTATTGTTCTGGGGGTGATGTTCTTGACGGTGATTGGGATGGTGTATTATTTTAAAAGAAAGCATTGGTTTTAGATAAGACTTCTTAGATGGTTAGATTTTTAGACTTTAAAACTTTATGACTTTAAACTTTGGACTTATTTATATGGAAAAATTTATTAGCGCTATTTCTGGGAAGGAGTATTCTGATGCAGAGAAGGTTTCGGCGAAGTTGGTTCGGAAATCGATATTGGATTTCATACAGGAAAAGCATCCTGATTTTAAGGGTGAAAAATGTATGTCGATGAGCGAATTGCATACGTTTCGTGAAAAATATATTGCTGAGATGCTGGTAAAAGAAACAGGCGAATTGTCGGTTTTGGAGCAGACCGTTGTGGATGCCTTGAATGACAATGCTACACTTTCGGATAAACTGGATGATGAAATTCAGGAATTTACTTTTGGGCAAAAAGTCGCGGATAAGGTGGCTACTTTTGGCGGAAGCTGGACATTTATCATTTCGTTTCTGACTTTTCTATTGCTTTGGATTGGTGCGAATGTTTTTATCCTGGCCAATAAAGGTTTTGATCCCTATCCGTTTATTTTATTGAATCTGATCTTGTCTTGTGTTGCCGCCCTGCAAGCCCCTGTAATCATGATGAGCCAAAATAGGACAGAAGAAAGAGACCGTGACCGAGCGAAAAAAGATTATATGATCAACTTGAAATCTGAACTTGAAATCAGGATGCTTCATGAAAAGATTGACCATTTGCTGTTACATCAGGAACAATCAATGCTTGAAATCCAGAAAGTCCAGATGGATATGATGCAGGATATTCTAGCAAAGGTTAATCAGGCATCTGCAAACAAGCAATAGAAAAATGCTAAGAATCTTCTCGAATATTTGTCTGACTTGACGAACCTTCAGGAGGATAAACTGTTGAATCTTCTATCTCCTCAATTTTAGCAGCAGAAAACCGTGGCACGTGCAGTTGTCCGCTTTCTTTCCAGTGCTGTACCTTTTCGGTTACAGCAGTTTTATTTTCTTCTGAGATTCCCTTGTCCTTCGCAAAATACAATGTCTGCGATGGGAACGCAAAACCAGTACCGCTTTGGGCAACGACATCCATAATCCGTAAGAGCAGATCTTCCCTAATTTCTATATAGGTATCATTGCTTACCACATTTATATAAGAAGTAATTTCCAAACGGAGCGATGATGTTCCGATGCCGATAAACCTGACATTGGCATCACTGGAATTTACCATTGGATGCGCATAAAGGATACTTCTGATTTCTACGAGCAAGTAACGAATTTGATCAGGTGTTGTTTCACTTCGGAAATCCAAAACAGTGTTGAAATAGAAACGATCCCTGAAGGCATAATTTTCAATATTGGTGGCCGAAAGTAATCCGTTAGGGATGGTCACAACGGTTCTTTCTCCGGTTCTTACTTTTGTAGAGCGCATCCCGATCTGTTCAACTGTTCCTTTGATGTCATTTATCCTGCAATAATCGCCTACACGGATGGGCTGGTCTATGATCAATGTAACACTTCCAACGAAATTTTCAACCGTTTTTTGAGCTCCCAAGGCCAGGGCAATACCTCCAATTCCAAGTGCGGCAAGACCGGTGGTAACGTCAATTCCGATGGCACCCAATATTGCAATTCCTCCGAAAACAAAAATGGCAATCTTGAAACCCCTTTTCAAGAACAATATTACGGATATGGCAGATACACGGCCTCTAACAGTCATTCGGTTTTTGCTGTATTCACTGATAAAGTCGGTAATGCGCCAAAGCAGCATCAGAAAGGCGATAATGCCAACGGTTACGGTCAGGAAACTGAAACGTTGACGAATGATGATTGAAATTCCGACGCGTTGTGAGAAATCTACAAATATCAGGAGCGCTACAGCCAATTGTACAGGGAGTGAGAAGGTATTGATGATGCTTGAGGTCGGTTCGGTTTTTGCTTTCTTCCAAACAAGCGCTATCAATAAAGTAAGCAAGGAAACTATTCCCCACGACATAAAATAGGCTGTAGCCAATAGGATAACTATGATAAGCCACTGGCCGATAGGCACACCTCCCAGAAGACGTTCTTGAAGTGCATCAGGAAGTATCTTATTGATCAGCAGATTGTCTTCGGTTTTGATAGAAGTAATTGCATCAACTGTTTCTGCCGAAAAGACCCAAATTGGTGGAGCTCCAGCCTTTTCGTTGTTCTCTACATACAAATTGATGTCTAAGTTGTTGACTTTTAGTATGCCTACAAAATCCAGTTCCGGATCCAATTCGTCGTCCGTTTGCCCAGTTTCTTTATTGTTAATCAAAGAATAGGGCATCAAATCGCCTCCTTGATCGAGGAGGCTTTGCATCTGCTTTACAATACGCTCTCTTTCTTTTGGCTTTCTCAAGGATCTTTTGAGATTCAAATATTGGCTTGCCCGGATATAGTTTTGGTCGGATACAGCTTTAAAGAATCCATTGACTGCACCTCTCGGGGTTCTTCTTCCTAAAGAATCATCGGGCGTTTTAGGTTGTTCCTTTACTTCCTTAGAGGATGTTGGTAATAATTGCGCTGATGCTTCATGTGCAGTTATTATGAAAAACAAAAAGGTTGCAATAAGATATTTTAAGACTTTAGTCATAAGAATCAAAAAGAAGTTCGAACCTTAAAATTACAGCTATTTACTTTTAAATAAAAATAAAAAAGTAGCTAAAACTAAAAAACCACGAACAGGATGAACGTGGTTGATTGTATTTTGGATAACAAGATTATCCTTCTTTGTTAGTCAGGTCAAAATTGAGCAGCAGGCTGGCAATAAATCCGTTGTTGTATTGAAATACATTTTTGTTGTCGACCTCACGGCCCAATTGCACGATCTGACTGAGATAACCTCCCTCGATTTGCACATTGCTATTGAATTTATAACCAACTAAGGCTCCAAAGCGGTTCTGGTCAAAGATGTTTTCTCCAACGTTTTTTCCAAAGCCAATAAAAATTTCATTGTAAGCAGCAATATATGGTGTTTTGTCAGCAACTGTAGTTCCTTTTAAAGGCACTTGAACCCTGAGCATGTATCGTGCCCGATTTAGAAAAGGAAATTCGTCTTCATTTTGGAGGCCTGCATTACTGTAGCGACCGACCCAGCGCTGTTCAAGCATAAAACGATGCGAAAGGTTCACGCTTCCAATCTTGTCCTGAAGGGTGATCATTTCAAAAATACGGTGTTCGGTAAAGTCTTTTCCCATGCCGTTCAAGGGTGTTTCACCATACGGATAGGTTTCCGCCCAGGCATAACCAACCCTTAATTGAACATCGGGACGAAAATTATAATTGATTCCCAAACGGAGCAAACCTTGCTGCCAATTGGTAATGTAATCCTCACGGCGCCATTGGTATTCGGTGTGGATGCCAATCTTTTCAGCTACTTTAAAAGTTGAATTGAAAGCATACCATCCGATGGCGTTCTTTTCTTTCGTTCGGTTTTGTGCGTGTAGTTGTGGTGATGTGCCTGCATACAGGACAAGCATCAACACAAAATGAGAGAGGGTAACTTTCATTTGTACAGGGATTTTAAAATTTATGATTGGTTTTTGTAATGTGAATTCGTAAAAATAGAAGTTTCCCTCTTTTTTGCCGATTATGTTTGGAAACTTTAAGTAAAATATAAGAATTGAATAATTACATGCAATAAAAAAGCCTTTCAATCTGAAAGGCTTTTGCTTATTTCGTATAAATCTTGTCGTATAAATCCTTGTAGATTTCCATGACACTTTTGCGTTTGAGTTTCATAGTAGGAGTGAGGTGTCCTCCGTCAATCGACCAAACATCTGGGGTCAATTGAAAACGTTTTATCCTTTCCCAGTTGCCAAACTTTTCATTGATGCGTTCTACTTCTTCGTCGATGCGTTTTATGACTTCTTCATTAGTACTGATTTCTTTATTGTTACTGCCAATGTTGAGGTTTTTCTTCTTAGCCCATTGCTTCACAAATTCAAAATCAGGTTGGATAAAAGCGCCTGGCATTTTCTCTCCATCACCAATCACCATAATCTCACCAATAAAGCGAGATTGCTTCATGGCATTCTCAATCAGCTGAGGAGCAATGTATTTGCCTCCAGAAGTCTTGAATATTTCCTTTTTCCGGTCGGTGATTTTCAAGAAACCATCCTTGTCTACCTGTCCGATATCACCTGTATGGAAATAACCATCTACAATGGCTTCGCTGGTTAGTTTCTCATCTTTATAGTAGCCCATCATTACATTTGGACCTTTGCAAAGGATCTCGCCGTCCTCAGCAATCTTTATTTCTACATTGTCAATAATCTTACCGGCTGTTCCAATCTTGAAACCACCGTTGCGTCTGTCGTTTACAGAAATTACAGGTGATGTTTCGGTCAATCCATATCCTTCCATCACGTATATTTCTGCCGCTGCAAAAACTCGGGCTAGTCTTGGTTGCAATGCTGCGCTTCCGTTTACAATCAAATCCAAATTACCGCCCAAACCTGCTTTCCATTTGCTGAAAATTAGCTTTCGTGCAATGGATAATTGGAACTCGTACCACCAACCGTTTGCACCATCCGGTTCGTATTTTAAACCAACAGATATTGCCCAGAAAAACAATTTCTTTTTTATTCCCGTGAGTTCAGAACCTTTTGCTATAATCTTCTCGTATACTTTTTCGATAAGCCTAGGAACGCCTGTCATTACGTTAGGTCCCACCTCTTTTACGTTATCGGAAATCTTTTCGATGGATTCTCCGAAATAAATTGCAACACCATAATACTGGTAGATATAGGTTACCATTCTTTCATAAATATGGCAAATAGGTAGGAAACTCAAGGCCTTGCTTTTTCCTGCTTCAAATGGAATCCTGCTGGCAGAATCTAATACATTGGAAACGATGTTGTTGTGCGAAAGCATTACACCCTTAGGTTTTCCTGTGGTTCCGGAAGTATAGATTATAGTAGCAAGTTCCAATGGTTGTACATTGTTTTTGCGTTCTTCTACTTCACTTTGGTTACTTGTGTCATGTCCCAACTCTAATAATTCCGACCAGTTTTTGCAACCTTCAATACTATCAAAAGAGTAGATTTCTTTTAGTTTAGGAACATTGTTTTTGATGGCATTCAGCTTGTCCAGAACCACCTTGTCTGAAACAAAACAATAGCTTGCTTCCGAATGGTTCAGAATGTATTCGTAATCAGCTTCTGAAATGGTAGGATAAACGGGAACGGTTTGGGCTCCGGTTTGAAGCGTCCCGATGTCCATGATGTGCCACTCGGTTCTGTTATTGGAAGAAATAATGGCAATCTTGTCGTTTTTCTGTATTCCTAATCGTAACAAGGCTCTCGAAATGGTATTGGCCTTTTCGATGTATTCTTCTGTTGAAGTTTTTACCCAAACGCCGTCCTGCTTTGTGACCAAAGCGTCGGGAATATTGTATTTTTCTTTTTGATGGTAGGGAAAATCAAACAGTTTGGTAATTGCACTCATTTTTGATTAATTAGGATTTACTGACTGCAAATTAATTAAATATATAATCAATCACAATATTTATTCGGAATATTAGAATTTCCTTATGAAATATGTAGTTTTGTAGTTTTAAAACTCACCTCAAAATGCAGTCATTTTTTCGTTCCAATGAATATAAAGTCCTGTTTTACAGAATATTTTTAGTCTACCTTTTTTATTTCATCACACGAGTTCTTTTTTACCTTTATAATTCAAACCTTATCGTTGTGGATTCGCTTTATGAGTTCTTCAGATTGTATTATCATGGTTTGGCCTTTGACACTACGGCAATCTTGTACTCCAACGGATTGTTTATACTGCTTTCGATATTGCCATTGGTTGTAAATACAAGGAAAGGCTTCCAGAAATTCCTTTTCTATCTGTATTTCATTACCAACTTCATAGCCTGGTCCACCAACTTTATCGATCTGATCTATTACCGTTTTATTTTTGGCAGGACCACAATAGCCGTTATGGATTCCTTGGAACATGAGTCGAATAAGGCGGCCTTGTTTGGTAACTTCTTGGTGAACTATTGGCATGTGTTTGTGTTGCTGATCTTGTTCTCTTACCTATGGATTTATTTGTATAAGAAGGTAAAGGTTACTCCAGTTACTCCAGTAAAAAACATCAAGTATTTCGGACTGTCTACCTTGGGTTTCTTGTTTATTGTTACGATGTGTATCGGCGGTATCAGAGGTGATTTCAAGAAGAGTACACGACCAATCAATCTATTGGATGCCAACCGTTATGTGAGCCATATCTCGCAAGGGGATTTGGTGTTGAACACTCCTTTTGCCATCATCAGGACGATCAGCGCGAATAGTTTTAAGAAGCAGGATTTTGTAAAGCAAGAGGTTATTGCAAAATATATAAAGCCTATAAAACAGTACAACCATAATCCATCGACCAAACCAAACGTAGTGGTTTTTATATTGGAAAGCTATGCAAGGGAGTATATTTCAAGCTTTAATAAGGAGCAAAACATTCCCAACTATAAAGGGTATTCTCCTTTTGTGGATTCGCTGGCACAGCACAGTATGATTTATACGAATGCCTATGCCAATGGCTATAAATCGATACATGGAATGTCGTCTATTCTGGCGGGAGTGCCTTCGTTTAAGGATGCGTTTACGTCTTCTCCTTATACCAAACAAAACATACAATCATTGGTTTCTGTTCTGAAAGAAGAAGGTTATGATACGAGCTTTTTCCACGGAGCACCCAATGGTTCGATGGGGTTTCTAGGCTTTGGAAACATACTGGGCATCGAGCATTATTATGGGAAAACGGAATTCAATAACGATGATGAATTTGATGGTGTTTGGGGGATTTGGGACGAACCTTTCTTTCAGTATATGAAAACTACGCTCGACAAGAAGCCGCAACCTTTTATGGCAACGCTGTTTTCTGTCTCTTCGCATGAGCCGTATAAGGTTCCTGAAAAATACAAAGGCAAGTTTCCGATGGGGGACGTGAATATCCACCAATGTATCGGTTATACGGATTATGCCTTGCAACAGTTCTTTAAGGAGGCCAAAAAGCAACCGTGGTACGACAATACCATCTTTGTTTTGGTGGCCGACCACGGCAATACAGTGGCCTATGACGAGTATCTAAAGGAGTTCAACCGCCATACCGTGCCGATTTTGTTCTATTCTCCAAACGGGAAATATGCAAAGCCGGGAGCAAGCAACGAATGGGCCCAACAGATGGATATCTATCCGACAATTCTAGATATGATAGGGTATAAGAAACCGTTTAGAAGCTGGGGCAGGAGTTTGGCCAGTAAGAATGAAGGCGAGGAACCTTTTGTGATTAAGTTTTCTTCGAATCTGTATCAGTTTATGAGTGGGAATTATATCTGTACGTTTGACGGGAAGAAAGCGATTGGGTTTTATGCTAAAGAAGATAAGGGGATGGAAAAGAACCTGATAGCGAACCGCAATGCGGAAATGGATTTGATTGAATTGAAATGTAAGGCCTTTGTACAGGATTATATGGAGCGGATTATCGATAAGAAACTGGCTGGGAATTAAACACAGATTTCACAGATTTTCACAGATTTTTCTCTATTGGAATTACATCTTAAGTAAACAAGGATTGCACCGATTTTATAGATTTCTTTCTTTATTAAACACAAATTGCACGAATGTATACTAGTTGATAGGTGTCCATTCGTGCAATTTTTTTTAAAAGAACAGTTCTATTAATGAGGCACTATTTCCGTCAGGACAGCGTTTCCTTTCGGGTCATAATAGATACAGGTGAACTCTTTCAAGTCCATTATCCATTTGACTATGCCGTTTTTGGCACAGCTTTCTATGAATCCCATATAGTCGGTTTTGCCTTGCTGGTGTTCCTTTAATTCCTTTTTAAAGGTTTCGATATCCAATTTATCTGTGATTGCTATTGGGGCGTATTTGCCTTCGGATGAAGTTCTATAACCGTTTGCGCCATAATAATCAGAATGGCTGTCGGATACGAAGGTCTCAAAACGCAGGACGCCGAGTTGTATCAAATCTTGGATGTAGTTAGGGAAATCGGCGCCACTTTTTACTTTTGAATGGGCTTGCTGAATTTGTTCTACGGTAAACATTACTATTATTTATTTTTATTACTATTATTTATCGTTTGTGCATCCACATTGGTTTTTCCTTTGAAATGGCTGCCTGTATCTTGCAGTTTGCATCGTGGGCTCCTGGCAGATAGCCAATGCTCATCAGGAATTCGTTTACTATCTCGCCTCCCGTGAACTTAAAGGTCTTTTTGAACAGCTTTACCCATTCTTCCTTGGTCTTTGGGTGATGGTGTTCGAGCCATTTCTCGAAGGAGCCGTGTTCCTTTTGAAGCAGCAGTATGGTCTTGGCATTTTCGATGGCGGCATTTACCTTCAATTTGTTTCGGATGATGCCTGCATCGGACAATAACCGTTCGCGGTCGGCTTCTGTATAATTGGCCACCTTGTTGAGGTCGAAATTATCGTAGGCACTCCTAAAGGTCGCTTCCTTTTTGAGGATGGTTTCCCAGCTTAGTCCTGCCTGGTTGATTTCCAATACCAATCGGCAAAACAATTCATTGTCGTCGTGGATGGGAAAACCATAGAGGTTGTCGTGGTAGTTTTTGTGGAGTGTTTTCCGTGGTTCGGGCATGTTTTCGATGGCGGTACAGTAGGACATGTTTTGCTTGTTTTTAGTATTGTATTTTGAACAAATTTAGTATTTTATGAATGCTGTGTGGTGTTTTTTCCTTAGAAAATTTAATGGTGTCAGATCCTTTTTCCCTCTTCGCTAGCCGTGATTGTCTTGTTGAGCCTTGAGAGCCTTGTAGCTTCCTGCTTGGCCGTCACGATCCAATGGATGGTGATTTTCTTATAGGAAGTTGGTTGCTGGTTGAAGAACTCCCATGCTTTTTTGTTGACTTTAAAGATTGCAGCCAAGTCTTCGTCCAATTCTGGGGCATCATTTTCAAATGAATATACTTTAGAGAGATGGTCTTTTCGGAGTTCGAAGGCTTGCATTCCGGCAGGAGTCATCAGTCCTTCCTTTTGCAGACGCTCCACATTGGCAATGTTCTTTGCGCTCCAGATGCTGGTTTTTTTTCGGGGAGTGAAGCGGTTGGAATAGCTTTCGTCGTCGATCTTTCTTCTGATGCTGTCGATCCAGCCGTAACAGAGTGCCACATCCACAGCTTGTTCCCAAGTGATGCTTTTCCTGCCGAGGCCTTTTCTGTAAAAGGCAACGGTCAGTTCTGTTTCTTTCTGATGGTTCTTTTCTAGCCATTTCCTAAAATCTGCCGGCTCCTTAAAAAAGTGATGTTGCATAGGTTTATTTGCTTTGCTTGATGCGTTCCCAGTCTGTCTTTGTCATTTCGAACCTTACTTCCTTGCCGTACATGCCGTTCTGTTTCCAGCCTGATTGTCGGTAGAATTGTTCTGCTCGTGTTGCTGGAGCGGTTCCGAGCCAGACATCGGTTTTGCCTTGGGCGAAATACCAGTCGAGCATGGTGTCGTGGAGTTTTCGTCCAATGCCTTGGTTTTCAAAATCGGGATGGAGGAAGAGGGCCCAGATGTTATTGTCGACCAAATCAGGGATGGAGAAGCCTACTATTTGTTTGTTGACTTCGCAGACCCAGCCTTTTCCGCGGACGGTAATGAACTCGATGTAGTCTTCGGGGGTTATCAGGCTGGGATCGGAGAGGGCATTTTCCTTGACGGCATTGCGCACGACTGCCATCTGCGGGATGTCTTGGATTGTTGCTTCCCTAAAAATGGTTGTGTTCATTTCTACTGATTTTTAATGTAAATATATATAAAACTCTTGTTGGATGCTTACTATTAAAGTTGCAATCTTTTGATGTAGGGTTGTCAAAAGGCTTGGTTTCCCTACCGTATGGATGAGGTTTCAGCACTATAGTTTACTTACATCCTTATTAAATCTACTGTATATTTTATACATTTTATATGCGCTATATATTCGCTATATATACGCTATATATGCGCTATATATCTATATGAAATATTTTGTATATTTGAGGTAGTGTACTTTAAATGATGAGGTTATGGCAAAACAAGTTGGTATTGTGCCTTTTGTTGGCACGCTGGATGGAATAAATTTCTATATGCGTAAAGGGAAACCCGTGGCACGGAAGGCGGGTGGCGGTTTTAATGGAAGTGCGATCAAGAAATGTGCTTCGATGGCTCGGGTTAGGGAAAACAGTACTGAATTTGGCCATTGTTCTCGTGTGAAAAAACTGTTTAAGGACAGCTTGTTTCCCTTTTTGGGCAAGTTGCGCAATGATGAACTGCAGAGGAGGCTGATGCAGTTGTTTCTTAAAATCAAGGATGCTGATAAGGTTTCTGAGCGCGGGAAACGCCAGATAGGAGCGGGGTTGGAGGATGTTGCCGGAAAGGCTTTGCTTGATGGATTTTGTTTTACTTCCTTTTGCCTGCCGACTGAAAATGGTGTTTACGATGCCACCGCTTCTGCTTATACATTGCATAGCTTTGCTCCTAAAAAGTTGGAATTTAAGACAGGTGCTACGCATTTTGAATTACAATTTGGAGTTGTTGTTTTGGATTTGGTGGAACATAAGGCTATGCTTTATAAAAGTGAGGTGATTCGGGTGGATAAAGATGGAGCTGTTGAGGATGTTGTTTTGCCTGTGGTTGTTCCTAAAGGTGTAAATGGTGTTCGTATTGCGGTTTTGCATTATCGCTTTTCGCAGGAGGTTAATGGGGATTTTTATGGTTTCCAGGAGCAGAGTGGGTTTGGGTTAAAGGTTGTTGGAGTTGGGTGATTTTTGTGGGTGGATTGTTTTTAACCACATTTTATCTTTCTGTGGAGGATTTACACCTAGTTGTTTCTATTAGTGGAGCGAACTATCAGGATGCCCTGTGGTTTATTGGAAAAAGAAACCGCAAATTCGCAAATTATTATTTTCGATTAATGGTTGTATATTGGGGATTTCTTAAATGATCTGTTTGATGTGCTGCTTTTTACGCGAAAAAATATTGTCCAATGTTTTAAGAACTTTTATGACATAGCAGCAGTAAAACTACCGAAATTTATACACATTTTAGTACGAAAAATTTGCAACAAATAAAGAGTCCTTTTGATGATTTGTAAACTTTTTCACTATATTTGGTTGTAATTAATTGTAAAGTTTTATGGTACCTATCCATCTGTTTTTGGGTGTATATGTATTATTTTATGATACCTATAAATGAGTTACCAGCAACCCTAAACCCAACTAAATGACAACAATAAAAATCTCATTTCCGAATGATCAGAATAGTAATGTTTTTGCTTATCAAGACGATATTCAGATTTTTAAGATGGAAAGAGAATTTCTTTTAGGCTCAAAAAATAACGGAAGAATATTTGAAGACCAAGAATTATTAGTTGAGGCTTCGGATTTCTTTTTAAACTTAAAAATTCTCAGTCAAAATTTAAATCCTCCTTTGATAATTAAGTCACACAACATTATATTTTCGAATTTTGAAATTGGAGTTGAAAAAATGAAAATTATTCAATATCAGTTTTGGCATTTATTGGATAAAAGTAAATATGCGAAGATAGTTTGGGACTCTGAAGAAATTGCAAGGATAGGTATTGATAAGAATTTGGATTTTGGAGGCATAAATCTAACTATGACATTTAATATCAAAGAAAAACATAAAATTAAATATTCTATACTTGGTTTTTTATTAACGCAGTTAACAACAAATATATAAAAGGCCAGCTGGTAACAGCGGTTTCAAGCAATGGCTCTTTTTGTTTTTCTCGGAAAATATTCTGAACATCAGAATTTCTTATTACATTTAGCTTCAAATATCCGCCACTGCGTGAAGCCGCGGAACGTTACCTGCAATCTTAAACCCAAATCGTGTAAATCAAAGATGTCCGAAATTTTCAAAAAACATATAACTAAATTCGCAAAAGTTTCTGACGATGAATTTGAAGAAATCAAAAAATTCTTTGACACGAAAGAGGTCGCCAAAAAAGAAAACCTATTAGAGGAGGGGCAAATTTGCAGGCATCATTATTTTGTTTTGAGCGGTTTGTTACGAAAGTTTTACATCAACGAAAAAGGCACTGAACAAACCACTGAATTTGCCATTGAAACCTGGTGGCTTACAGATAACTTTGCCTACGAAAACCAAATTCCTACGGAATTTTATATTCAGGCTGTAGAAAAATCTATTGTATTTTATATCACTCAAGATAAACAGGAAAAATTATTAAAAGAATTTCCTGTAATGGAACGCTATTTTCGTTTTGTTTACCAGCGGGCTTATGCAGCGGCTCAAAAGCGCATTAAATTTCTTTTTTCGTTTTCAAAAGAAGAATTTTATTTCCAAGCCGTTAGAAATCATCCCGAATTTGTGCAACGTGTTCCCCAATATTTAATCGCTTCTTATCTAGGTTTCACTCCCGAGTATTTAAGCGAAATCCGAAAGAGGCTTCTTTCTTAAACCAGTTTAAGTTTTTTTATTTCCTTATTTTCCAATTTTGCAGTAAACAATTTAAAAAGAATTATATAATGCAAAAACGATTTAACTTTAAGGAAGTTGCACCAAGTGCACTAAAAGCGATGGTTGGTTTAGAAATGTATCTTTCAAAGGCTTCTATATCTAAAACATCCAAAGAACTTATAAAAATCCGTGCTTCACAAATTAATGGCTGTGCCTATTGTATCAACATTCACACTCAAGACGCAATTAAAAGTGGAGAAACAAATCAGCGCATTTTTTTACTGAATGCTTGGAGAGAGGCTGAAGATATTTTTACGGAAGAAGAAAAAGTAGTGTTGGCGATAACGGAAGAGATAACATTAATCCATCAAAATGGATTGTCAGATGACACCTATTCAACCGCATTACAGTTTTTTAGCGAAACTCAAATTGCAGATATTATAACTGCCATAATTACAATCAACCTCTGGAACAGGGTTGTATTAAGCACCCACTTACCGATAGGACAAAGTCTTGCATAAGACTATTATAAAAAAAGCAGGTTCAACAACCTGCTTTTTTTTCACAAAGGATATTTTTGTAATTTAGATTGTGCCTAACAATGGTATGCGAAATATTCGATGAGTAATTGAAGGATACTCAAATGAGTGGTTTTAGACGTGAACAATAAAAGACTGCAGGTAACATGAACTGTGTAAAAAACCAAACATTTTAAGCACTTTTTACAATAAAATTATCCTGGTACATTGTTCTGTTTTTAACTACCCCGAAAACGATCTTGAGCAGCTTGTTGCATACGGCAATTATGGCTGCTTTTTTGTTCTTTCCCTTCTCCACCAGTCGGTCAAAAAGTGCCCTGCACTGTGCGTTTGTCTTCTTGGCATTCAGGGCACACATGTACAGGATGTGGCGCAGTTGCTTTCCTCCCTGCTTGCATATCCGGACACGTCCGCGGATGCTGCTTCCGCTCCGGTATTCGGTTGGGCTCAGCCCTGCATAGGAGATCAGTTGCTTGTAGGAATTCATGTCCTTGAATCCCTGGGTGTAGATGATCAGTTCGGCCGCGGCCTTGGTTCCGATGCCTTTTATGCTGGTTACTAATTTGAGGGTTTCTGCTTCCCATTCGATGAGTTTTTGTTGCAGCAGTTCTTCTAAATTATGCTTTTCCTCCTTGAGTTTCTTGATGATTTTCTGGAAGCTTTTCTCTATGGTTTTGGTCTCATAAGGACACTTTTTAGTGCTGTGAATCTGATTGCTGAACTTGGTTATTTCCTTGGTCAGATCATGGATGGCATTGTTCAGGGAACGGCACTCGAAGTAGGCTGTATCGGGCATGGCGTAGCTTTCTGGATTGCGGTCGACACCATATTCATAGATTCGTTTTGCATCTTTTTTGTCCGATTTGTTGCGTTCCAGGTGCATCTGGATGTAGCGCCTGATCTGGAGTGCGTTCACGACACTAAAGGCAATGCCCTGTTCCTTTAAGAAGAAAATCAGGTTCAGATGGTAGACCCCGGTGGCTTCCATCACGAAATGGGTTTCCTTACCCGATTCCTTGAGCATTTTTCTAAAACCCGTAGCTGAATTTGTGACCTGCAGATGCTGCAGATTTCCTTCCTTGTTTTTGAAAAAAAGATCCAGGGTTTCGCTGGAAACATCGATGCCGCAATAGTTGTTTTTGTGTTGCATTTTATATACTTTTATTTTTAATTGAGAGAACAGGTCTTGACTTCAACCAACGATCCTAGCACGAACTTTATGTTCAAATAAACTGTACGGTTTGAGGCAAGAAAATGAGCAGGGATAATCATGTTAGCGAAGCTTTATGCTTAAAGGGTTTGCCTATCTTGTGCTGCTCATTTGTTCTTTCTTTTTATAGTTTTATATTTAAGGAATTTAAGGAATTGCAAACATAGGAAGGGTTTTGCAATAGTGGGGCGAAACAGCAAAGTTCAACGACAGTTCTTCGGTTCAACTTTTGTGCAAAATTGAAGATTTGTGCTTCCCTGCCTGCCGGCAAGCAGGGATTGTCCCACCATCGCAAAGCACCAGAACGTTAGCACGACCACCTGAAAAATCCGATAAAACAAGAACCAGTTATGACATTTATTCAATTAATTATTTCAATTCTGATTTTATTATTTTTAGTTGGTTTTGTATTAATGGTCGTTGGGAAAATTCAACGTCGTAAGCCAATTTTAAAATTGGGTTGCCTATTTTTTTTAATACCTTTTTCTATAATCATTTTCGCAATCGCTTATAAAATCGTTGAAAAAAAACGAAGCGAAAATCTAACTCAAAATGATTTAATTGGAAACTACGTTTTGATAAATTCAAATTCATCGAATGAAAATAAAGTGCAATTAAAACTTTATGAAAATGGTAAATTTGAAATATCTGATTTATTAGCAAATCAAATCTGCGAAAGAGGTAAATATAGTTTGTATGCTAATGAAGTTTGGTTTAGATGTGACAATCATTCGTCAATAGCAAAAATAGAAAGAGGTTTTATAAATTTGAATTTAAAATTCAATTTTCATAGCGCTGACAATAAAGAAAAATTTACAGTTCAAAAAATACAAGATTAACCAGTGGCAGCAACTAACCGTATGTAACCTCAATCGCGGAGTTTTCTGTAAAATGATGTTCCTTTTCACGAAGAAATTATCTTAGATTTCATCAAGACTAAACTATTTGTAGTTTCACCCGTAGTGCATGTGTTTTTATTGAAGCATTACAGTTCTATTCGCTTTTATTTTGTTTTTTTGTGCTTTATAAATTTAGTGTTCTTTATGATTTTAAACCGTCTTTCTTTTCTAAAAACATTACTGGTATGTGTGTTGTTGGCATGTTTGTCCTGCAGTGATTCTCAGGATGAAAGTGTTAAAGCAATAGATGTGCTTATTGCCAAAGCGCATAAGGAATTCTTTGCTATGGACTATTTAGAAATTATAAAATATGCGAAAGAAGCAGAAGTTTTGGCTTTAAAAACCCACAACACAGAAAAATTACCACAAATCTACCTCTATTTTGCAGATGGCTTGGCGGGACTGGAACTTCAAAAAGAAAGTATTGAGTATCTGAATAGGGTAATGAAGATGAACTTTGAGAATAAAGATGTTTTTTTCAAAGCAAGGGTTTACCAAGTTTATGCGTTCAATTATGCCAAAATGGGCTTGGGTGCACAGTCTTTAACCTACCAGAGAAAGTCTGTAAGTTTACTGTCCCAATCTAAATCCTACAAAGAATTACTGCTTTTAAATAATGCTTACAGTGAAATCAGTATCTACCATTATAATCTCAGAAATGCAGATTCTGCCTTTTATTACGTTAAAAAACAAGAAGCCATTTTCAACAAATTCCCAGAGAAAGAAACCTACCATAAGATGGTAACAACTTTAAGGATGAAGGGGTATTTATTATTAGAGTTTAAAAAAGAGAATGATTCGGCGCTTTATTATTTCCAGAAAACCTATGATCTTAGAAAAAAATATCACAACCAAGATTTAGCACGTGAATATTTAGGATTTGGTGATTACTATTATTTGAAAGGAGATAATGCGAAAGCCATAGCATATTATCACAAAGCAGAGCAGAATGCTAAAGAACGAAAATCTAAATTTAAGGAAGACAATGACATTAACAGAGTGCTGGCAGGCGTTTATGAGGAACTGAAAAATCCAGAAAGGCAAAATCTTTATCTGAAAAAATACACTGTATTTAATGACAGTTTAAAAATTGTACAACAGCAAAACGTAGATGTAGCGGTAACCTTGATGATGCAGACAAAATCAGAAGAGACATTGGCCGCTAAAAAGAATTATACGCTACTGCTGTCACTGGTCTTAGGATTTCTAGTGGTTGGTGGTATTTTTTTATATGTCTACCTGAAAAGGAAAAAAGTAATTGCTCTTAAAACCGAACAACTGCTAACGGAGCAAGAAACAATTATCCATCAAAAAGAGGAAGAAAACTACGATCTAAAGCAAAGAGTCAATGATTCTTTTGAAGAGGTAATCCAATTGGCGAAGGAAAACAGCATTGAATTCTTTACCCGTTTCAAGGAAGTGTATCCCGAAGTTGTTTTGAGATTGCTTCAAATCAATCCCAAACTAAGGGTTACAGAACTGACCTTGTGTGCCTACTTTTTTTTAGGATTTACGACAAAAGATATTGCCAAGTATACCTTCAAATCGGTCAATACCGTACGCAACCGTCGGCAAAATTTACGGGGCAAATTGAATATTCCTTCTGAAGAAGATATCGAATTATGGTTTAAAAAATTATAAGATTACAACCTCCATTCTCAACCTTATCCATAAAAAGATAAGGTTTTTTTATGCGAACAGGGCCTAAAAGAATACAACTCCTACCAAAAAAGCTACTACTTTGCTATTTTGATAGTCGCTATACAGCTATAAAAATAACAGTAATTCTATTACTAGTTTTTTAAACCTTGTTATGATTCAGTTTTTTTTATACTGATAGTTAGGTTTTTATGTAAAAATAGTGCAATGATGGTATCCTCTTTTTTTGTGTTTTTTCTGTAGTAGCCATAGCTTTGCAGAGTCAATTTAAATACTTTCACCTACCTAAAATTTTACGCTTTTTATTTTACCAGCGTTAAAAGATACACTCCAAAATTTAAAAAGACAGAAGCCTCAAAACAGGAATTTAAACTTACAAAAAAAGCTCTCCTGTAGCGCTATATAACTTGTACTAAAAAAAACATTTATGAATCAATCCCAACAAATGTTAGGACGAACTCCATTTTTTATTATCACAATATTACTACTTGCGATAAGCAACACTGCCTTTGCACAGCTTTGCGGTAGCATTGGATGCAATACCAATATGCCAACTTTGGTTTTAATTCTCTTAACAATCCCTGCAAATTAAATCTAAAATATACTTATTGCACCCTATTTTAAATTTTTTGATAAAATCAACTATTAATAAACTTTAATTTTTGAGTTAAAAATGAAAACAATCAAAACCATATTAGGGTATTACCTCACTTTAATAATGGTAATGCTTTTAAGTACAACTGAATCTATGGCTCAAAGAGCTTCTTTGGAGTTTGGAAAAATTACCGGTGATGGAAATCCCACAGGCAACGGACCAGTCTATTCCACAACCATTAATTTTCTAAAAAACACAAATAATACCACCAATTCTAATTTTGCCACGACAAGCCCTGCCGTTAGTGCCACTATTACGTTTTCCAACCAACAGTATAGCCATCCAAATTTTTCAGGTGGTGCTTTTGTTTTGGGATATGCAGGTTTAGCTGCGAACGCAATTTATGGCCCGATGAGTGGTACAGGTGTTCCAGCGGGTGTAGGTGCCAACAGTACCTATACCAGTACCAGTAGTGATCCCATTCTGGCGGGTCAGGGCATCGACCTAGCTTCAAATCATGCCATTAGAATGCAGATGTATCTTTATCCATTGGTAACTGCTTCAAGACCAGCTACCGGAAGCTATCACGTGGCAGATATGACCATTACTTTCAACCGGCCTGTGGATAACCCGGTATTGCATATCGGAGGATCAGGAGGAGGTAACGGAAATACGCCAACCGTACAGGGGTGGTCTATGGAGTTTGAAAATATAGCCAGTAATACGACTATTAGTTTAAGCAAATTATCGGGTACCACCTTTCTTTCAGCAAGCGGAAATCGTATTTTCAATAATTCGACTGATCTTTACGACAACACTACTGGTATTGCTAATTTCTTATCTGGCTCGATAAGGATTAACGGAACAGGGATTACCACCATTACTATGAAAGTACATATCAGGGGTGATGGAGGTCGCTTTAATGCGGTTGGTGACTGGGGTGGGATTCAAGCTTATGAAGCATTCGTATTCGGGCTTTCGATTCCGCTTGTTTCTGATTTTGCTGTAACCAAAACCGTAAATAGTGCAACGCTTGCGCCAGGAGGAAATGCGGTTTTTACTATGGTAGCGACCAATAACGGCCCGGATAACGGTAGCGGTGTAACCGTTCAGGATTTATTGCCGTCGGGTTATACTTATGTAAGCCATACCGCAACAAACGGGAACGCCAACTACAACCAAAGTACAGGGCTTTGGACAATTGGTACTTTGAATAGTGGGGCCACGGAAACCTTAACCATTACAGCTACCGTAAAGGCTTCAGGAACCTATGCCAATACGGCTACCATTACGGGAAATGAAAACGACCTGATACCGGGAAACAATACCTCAACAGTAACCCCTGTAATTAATCCCTGTATGGTATCCCCAACTAACCCGGATACCGACGGAGATGGTGTGTCCGACTATTGCGATTTGGATGATGACAACGACGGAATTCTGGATGCGGATGAAAGTCCGGGCTGTTTTTACACCTCGCAGGAAGCGCAAACTTTGGTACGCATTACTTCCCCATTTAATGGTGCCTCTGGCGACCCAACGGCTAGTAATGATATTCCGGCGTTATACAATCGGAATACTTCTGATACAAACCCATTTAACTTTGCAGGACAAACCATCACATCGGGTACTGCAATTTTTAATATCTCCTATCCAACCAGTATCTTATTATCGTCACTGGCTGTTACCCAAACCACCAACGGGATGGTATCAACCACTTCCAGGTATGGTGTGTTGTATGGCTCTAACGATGGTGTAGACTATACGGCAATATCTGCCGCGGCAGGTGAGCAATTGCACACGGCAACGGTTACTTTTACTGTTACCTCAAGCACACCTTATCGTTATTATCAAATCAGGTACATTGGTACGGCTTCAGGGGGCAATGCAACAAGCGGTTTGCTCGGAACAGCTAATATCCAAGAAATCACGCCCGTAGTCAATGCTACTAATTATATGCCATCTGCAAACCCAAAACCAGGTGCGTGTCTTTCAGATATCGATGCGGATGGCATTGCCAACTACTTGGATAACGATGCCGATGGCGACGGCTGCCCGGATGCACGTGAGGGAGACGAAAATGTTTTACCAGCCAATATCGATGGCAACGGAAGAATCACCGGAGGTGTAAATTCCAATGGTATTCCCAATCTGGTGAATAGCGGTGGAGCTGCAGACATTGGCGGCGACCTTGGACAAGGTATTGGCCGGGCTTTTGCCAAGATATGGAATGAATGTGCATCGGTTGATTCGGATGGTGATGGAATTACCAACGATGTGGATCTGGACGACGATAATGACGGGATTTTAGATACAGATGAGGGCTACGCCATTTCAACCTCTGTATATACCATGAATATTCCCTCATCTGTGACAAATGCCAATGCAAGCTTTGGAACCAATGGAGGCTCTTTTAACTTGGTTTATAACTTAACTTCAGGTACGGCAGTTGCCGGTCTGGGAACCAGCTTTAACGTACCGTTTACATTCACGGATTTTAGCAATACTGCCACCGGGGTAAACCACACTTGGCAAAGTGCATTCGATTGGAGCGGCATCTTATCAATTTTACCGAATACCGCATCTTTATACACCAGTTTACCTGTTAATAACACAACAGCAGAGGAAATTACGGGCTCGCCCAGTGCTTTAACTATTACAGATGATAAAATCAGATGGTTGCTATTGACCAACCGGATCGATCAACTGGGTACTTTCAAAACCACCATAGGTGATTTACCATCTACAACAGGTCAACTTTCCAGTTACAGTACACAAACCAATTTGCGTTTATGGTCGGTACACAATGCTAGCTATACCAATACTACAGATTATCAGTCGGCATATTATGCCAGAATGATTGATTTAGTAAGTGGTGGAGGTGAAGGTACTACTGCGACCTATACAACAAATTATGGCAGAACCGAAAATTGGCTATACACGGCTTTTGATAATAGTGCAGTTGCTGGTAATGCCGAAAATTCAGGATATCGTGGGTTAATCAGTGTTTTGTCGAATACGATAACCTATGTAAACCACCGCGATACCGATGGTGACGGTACCCCAGATTACTTAGATTTAGATAGTGACGGAGATGGTTGCTTTGATGCCGTTGAAGGAGACGAAAACGTAGTGAGTTCAAATTTGAACGGAGCAGGAAGCATTACCGGCACAGTAAACGCAAATGGAGTGCCGAATTTGGTAAATAGTGGTGGTGCAGCAGATATAGGTGCAGATGTAGGACAGGGAATAGGTTCGTCTCAAAGTGTGTCCATTGTGGCTTGCTGTTTTAATGACCCTGCTACTGGTACTCCCGACAGCTATACCCAAACAGGAATCTCCAGCTTGGAAGGTTTTGGCAACGGATGGCCTAACAATGTGCCGAATGGCTTCATTGCCATAGAGTCAAAAAACCAAGGCTTTGTGATTACAAGGGTAGCCAATACAAGTGTTATCACGGACCCTGCTGAGGGGATGTTGGTGTATGACCTTTCCAACAGTCCGCCCTGCGTGAAACTATACAACGGAAGCGCTTGGAAATGCTTGGCTAAAGATTGCAATTAAAAAAAAGATATAAGATGAAAAAAATAGTAATGTTAGCAGTAGCAAGTTTGGTATTGACCAATACTGTCAATGCGCAAACCGGTATTGAAACCAGAACAGTCGGACCTTCGGCTGTACTTGAATTTGCTACGGGTACCACCAAAGGGATTATCTTGCCAGCTGTGGAAACATTGCCTGCCACACCTGCCAATGGAACCTTTCTTTTTGATCGGAATGATAGTAAAGTCAAAATGCGCCAGAACAATGCATGGGTGGAATTGTCGGGTACGGGAAGCAACAGCACTCTGGTAGCTTACAGCGGTACAGTTGACAATGCCAAGAAAACGGTTATGGGAGCGAGGGAGAGTAGTGCCGATGGCGTATTGGTATTGGAATCGGCCAACAAGGCAATGGTTTTGCCTCATGTTGCCAATCCACACCTGACAGTTAAGGGTCCGATGGCGGGGATGATGTGTTATGATACTGTCCGAAAAGCTGTGGCTGTTTTTGACGGCACGGTTTGGAATTATTGGAAGTGAAAAGAGTGAATAAACGATTGGGATTAATATTGTTAAGGGGTAATTAGTAAAAGTGAGCATTTAATGTTCGCTTTTTTTTGTAGAACCCCTTTCACAGTTTGATAAAAGTTTTGCGATCAAGGCGAAATATAATGATTCTAATCTGTATTCACGGTATTATTATCTGAAACGAACAATTGCATGAAAGGGAAGAAAACCTAGGCATTAAAAACAAATATTACTCAAAAATTATCCGACATCTACTTGAAAATGCCAAATGGTTTGTCCAAGCTGGCACTTCTAATCAAGAAGTTTCCCAGCTCAATCTTGCCTGATGATTTCCAGTTCGTTGCCGTCGTACAGCTTATCATGATATTTTTATGGAGTGATTTCCCTGGTTCGCGCATGTTTTCGATGACGATGCAAGACATTTTTTTTATTAAAATTAAGAGGATAAAATACTATTATTTAGTAATTTTAGACTTTAAAGAGAAATTTAGTGTTTCTAGTTGAACTACATTTTATTTCTTTTTAAAGGAAATCTCAAGTATAGTAAAGCTCTTTATCTTTCAGGTACTTCTAAAAGAGTTCATTATAAATATTTTAGAGGGAATTTATTGTATTCCTACGTGCGATACGGTTTTTATTTCTGGAATTGTGCTATTGAAAATATACATTTACTGATGCCAAAAAACTAAACATATATAAAAATGAAGAAATCTATAGAAAAGTTCCGTATAGTGCTTGCAGATGATGATTTAGATGATTGTGAAATGTTTGATTTAGCTTTAAGGGAAGTAAATACAAACTTTACTTTGGAAATTTTCAATGACGGAAAGGATCTACTAAATTATCTGCACACAATAGAGTCTGACTTACCACATCTTGTCTTCTTGGACTTAAATATGCCATTTGTAAATGGATTTCAGACACTTACTGAAATAAGGAGAAATGAAAAGACGAAAGACTTATCAGTGGCAATATATTCAACTTCTAGTTCCGAAAAGGATATAGAAGAGGCGTTAGTAAGCGGTGCAAATATCTATATTACCAAGCCCACAAGTTTCAGCATGCTGGAACAAATATTAAAGAGAGTGTTAGAAATGAACTGGCAATTCCAGAAAAATCGTTTTAGTAAAGATACTTTCTATTTCAGGTTGTAACGAATCGCAGATAAATCTGTACAGTAAACTTAAAAAAAACGCAGTCCGAAAGAATTTAATGTGATTAATAGTATATTTGCTAAAGCACTAGCAATCCCCTCATGAATTCTTTAAAAATTATACTGGCTTTCCTTTTGATTGCCTTTTCTGCAGACACTGCCTCTGCACAAACAAAAGAAGAAATTGCGATAGATTCTTTATTGCAATTATGCGACACGCAAATTAATGATGGTAATGATAAAGGAGCGTTTTATTATGCCCTAAAGGCTTCATCATTGGCAAATCAGTACAACATTCAAGAAAAAATGGCTGAATGCTATTTTTCACTATGCCTATTGAGTTATAACATGGGACTCAACAGCGAATCATTAGCCTATGCAACTAAAGGGAAAAAAGCGAGCCCTCCAGGTAATGAGCTAACCATGAGCAAACTGCGATTACTGGAATCTGCAGTCTTTTGGCGTATGGGGCTAGAAAAACAGGCACTTAAATTAGCGTATATAAATGTTGCCACACTTTCTCAATATCCGGATAAAAAGGGTGAAAGACTTAACTTAAGAAATACATGCGAACTTATTACTTCTATTTATACTAAAAGAGAACAGCATGACTCCGTAAAAAAATACAATCAAATCGTAAAAAGTCTGCTCTTTTCAGAACCAGAGGCGGAAATGTATAATACGATAGCTGATTTTTATTCTAAGGAAGCCTTTATTGTATATGAAAGAAGCCAGAATATAGATTCCGCCCTGACTCTTTTCAATAAAAGTTTAGCAATCAAGGCAAAGTACCATCATTCCAGCTTGTTTTCAGAGTATTATTATCTGGGTAAATTTTATAGCGATAAAAATACAGCTAAATCTTTGGAATACTACCTGAAATGTGTTGCAGATGCTGAAGCCAGAAATATCAATCTTTTCGATTTTCTAGACGTTTATTTGTCAATTTCGGAGCTATATGGTAAAATGGGAGATTTGGCAAACGAAAAAAAGTACCTGTCTCTCTATCTCAAAAAAACACAGGTTGTCAATGACCAACACAAAAAAAGTACGGAATATATTCTCAGTGCTATCCACGAACAAAATCAAGAAGAACAGGACAAATTACGGATAAATCAGTATCGCATTCTGGGAATAGCAGGAGGGAGTATACTCCTGTTGGGATCAGTAGTATTTTTCTTTTATAGAAACAAACAAAGACGACAGAAAGCACGGTTTACAGAGAAATTGGAGGAAAAGGATCTTACTGTTGAAGGATTAAACAAAAGGGTCAATGAAACGTTCGAGGAATTGGTGCAACTCGCCAAAAAGAACAACCCTCAATTCTTGGTACGCTTTCAGGAGGTCTATCCCGATTTTCTAAAAAAGATGATGATGCTTAATGAAAAGCTTACCGTTGCAGAGCTTACCATAGTAGCCTATCACTATCTAGGTTTTACTACAAAGGATATTGCCAATTATACTTTTAAGGCTTTGCGTACCGTTGAGGGAGTTCGCTACCGCTTACGTAAAAAGCTTCATGTCGCACCAGAGGAGAACTTTATTCTCTGGATTAGAAACTATATCGACAGTATTTAATATTTTGATATGTAGTGTTTTACATAAATTAAGTAGTTTTCGAGTAGTCTGTTTTTTGCGAAACCATGTGCTGTAATCTAATTTTGCGCTTCTAAAATCGGCACTTCAAAAAAAGATTTAATGCAAGATTGAGACGAATGATAGACAATAAATAAAAATCTTTCCCAACAATATCGTACCACCGAGATGGAATGAGTTTTAGTACAAACGAATCTCCATTTATTGCAATTATTTTGATATACTCTATTGAAATTTTAACCCTTTACAAGTATAAAATTGCTTCATATGAAATACTGTTTTCTATATGCTATCCTGTTTTCAGTGTTTATAACCAATGATTTGCTGGCTCAGAGCCCATCATTGGAGTTTGCTTCTGGTGGAGCTAGTACAATTGCAAGCGGTCCCACATTAGCCAATCAAGTTGTAACTCTTCAAAGGAATACCAATAATCCAACTGGCAATACTTTTACAACACAAACACCAGCAAAAACGGTTACGTTTTCATTGACTAACCAGCAAAGAACTTCTACCGCATCTCCAGGTGTGGGTGTAATGTTTGGTGGTGGTATTTCAACAAGTAGCGCTGGAGCTGGTCCAGAGTCACTTTATCCTGTAATCAATTATCTTGGTGGCGCAAATGCGAGCCATTTTAGATCTTTTGGAGGCAGTGCAACTCCAGGCAGTGAGGGTATTTCCACCTCTACAAATCGTGGTGTAGAAATTTACCCCAGCACAAGACCTTTGCATGAGAGTAATGCTCCACTACCTGCTGCTGGCTCATCGGTGATTTATCAAATGGCAGATTTGGTACTCACTTTTAATACACCTGTTTCTAATCCTATTTTGCATTTTTCGGGTTTGGGCAATATTGTTAATGTTGGGTATATGCCAATTTGCTCAGAATTTGTATTGATTTCACCAGGATTAACATTAACCAGATTATCTGGGTCGCCAGAATTTTCTATAGTAAACGGTACTGAAATACGCAATTCGGCACCAACTTTTCATGCAAATACTGGTTCTGGAGGTTCTAGTGGTTCGGTTCAGGTAAATGGTACAGATATTAGCACTCTTACATTCCGCATCTACCTGAAAGCACAGGGTCAAGGAAATATAAATTGGTCTTATAACCCAAATACAAACTCTGGTGATGGCTTTATAGTGAGTGTTTCTTTATCAGGCATCAGACCAAGCGGAACAGTATATAGAGATAATAATGGCAATACTACAATTGATGGTGGTGGCACTGGTGGTGGCACTTGGAATACAGCCAACTCACTTTATGTAAACGCAATTGCTAGTAATGGCAATGTTTTGACTACCGCGTTGGTGGATGCAACAGGTTTGTTTACTTTTCCTTCCGGTAATTTTATTACAGGTGATGTCGTTAAATTTCAACTCAGTAAAAATCAAGGTGTTGAAGGGCAACCTGCACCAGCAAAAGAATTACCTGCTGGTTGGGCAACAGTAGGGGAAAGTTTTACTAGTGGTCCAAATGATGGTACAGCAGATGGAGAGTTTACGGTAACTTTAGGTGCTGCCGATCTTGCTAATAATACTGTTTACCGTTTTGGAGTTACTCCAAGTGCAGACATTCAAGTTAATAAATCAGGACCATTGAGTGTAGTGCCTAATGGTTCCTTGACTTATAAAATTTATGTCACCAACAATGGTCCCGCTAATGCTACCAATGTAGTGATAACCGATCCTGCAGTTAGTAATTTTACCGTGACGAGTATAGCTTGTGAAGCTGGCCCTGGTAATGGAGGTTCTGCAAGTTGCCCAGCATCAGTTACGATAGCAGGCTTGCAGGGTGCGGGTCTAACTATTCCATCGCTTCCAAATGGTAGTGCTGTGGTGTTTACTGTTACTGGAACAGCTGGTACTTCTGGCACAATTACGAATACTGCAACGGCAACTGCCACTCTTGATAGCGATCTTTCAAATAATACCTCAATCGTTACTACAAGAATTGAAAATAATGCGTCTTGTGCGCAAAGTACTTATACATTGAACGTAGCCCAAACAGTCGCTAATAATACAATAGCAGTTAATGGAGGTACACTAAATCTTTATTATACAAGAACTAGCGGTGCAGCAATTCCTGGTGTAGCCGAACCATTGATTGTTCCAGTAACCTATAGTGATTTGAATAACAAAAGTGGCATCGACAATCAATGGAGAGAAATAAGAGTTGACAATGGGGATTTGATATTAGGCATTGACACATCTAACGGCGGTACAGGTAGTGTTTATAATTCTTTACCCTCACTTAATACAAGAATTTCACCTACTTATTATACCTATCCGTTTCCTGGTAACATATCGTTGGATAGGGCATATACAGAGTTTCTAAGAACTGGCGAACTAGAACAACTCGGAACTTTTACATTGAATATAGCTTTACCATCATCGCTTCCTTCCGGGGTTAAAATTATTGACGAAACATTTAATGTGCAAGGATGGAATGCCTCTAATTTACAAAATGGAGGTACTCAGCTTTATAGCGGATACGGGCTTAAGCCCCTTATTCAACACGCTCCTGCATTGGGTTCACCTGCTGCAACTTCTTTTACTTTAAATAGCGAATTTGAGTTAGGCCAAAACTATGTTTGGAGATATCTTGCCTACCGTGCATCTGGTCGTGGAGTTACTGAAAATCACAGGGGAGTAGTTTTTAAAAACACCAATACAATCACTTTAACATATAATTGTTGCGATGCAGGAACTGCTGCCCCAGCAATCAATTCTGCTACTAACTATGACAATGTAAATTCTTCTTATAATATTCCATGCGGAGCTAGCACAGCAAACTTAAGCGGGCTAACGGCATCTAATAAGCCAGCAACGACAACGTTAACCTGGCATACAGGAACCCCAGCAACTAATGCTAACAAAATCACAGATGTTACGGCACTAACTGGTACAACCAAGTACTATGCTTCTTTCTTCGATGCGGCAAATACCTGTTATTCGCCTACTAATGAGATAGTTGTTTACGCACCAATTTGTGCCAATAATGATGATTTTACAGGAACACCAGTAACTCAAGGGGTAGAAACAATCTTGCCATCTATTTTTGGTAATGACACTTATAATGGTGTTACCATTACTACTGCAACAAGCGGAAATATTAGCTTTAATTATTCTGTGTGGACAACTGGAAATGCAACCGTTAACCCGGCTAACGGTATAGTTACCGTTCCCGCTACAACACTGCCAGGTACTTATACTTATACCTACCAAATAACTGATACAGATCCCGATGCTGCTGTTGGAACTAATACAAGTTTTGCATCAGTAACATTTAGGGTAGTATCTTGTGTCAATCCACCTGCAGGCGGTACACCGGATAGCTATACCAAAACTGGTATTTCAAGTTTAGAAGGCTTCGGTAATGGATGGCCTGGAAATGTACCCAATGGCTTTATTGCTATCGAATCGAAAAACCAAGGCTTCGTGATTACAAGGGTGGCGAATACGGGTGTCATCACCAGTCCAACAGAAGGGATGCTGGTATATGATTTGTCCAACAGTCCGCCTTGCGTGAAATTATACAATGGAAGCAGTTGGAATTGCTTGGCTAGAGATTGTAATTAAAAAAATAGATAAGATGAAAAAAATAGTGATGTTAGCAGTAGTAAGTTTGGTATTGGTCAACACGATCAACGCACAAACAGGTATAGAAACAAAAACGGTAGGCCCATCGGCAGTACTGGAATTTGCTACAGGAACCACCAAGGGAATTATTCTTCCTGCGGTAGAAACACTACCTGCAACCCCAGAAAATGGAACCTTTTTATTTGATCGAAACGATAGCAAGGTCAAGATGCGTCAAAATGGTGTATGGGTTGAGTTATCGGGTACAGGCAGCAATAGCAACCTGATACCTTACAGCGGTTCGGTAGATAATGCCAAGAAAACAGTAATTGGTGCCAGAGAAAGTGCAGCTGAAGGCGTTTTGGTATTGGAGTCTGCAGACAAGGCCATGGTGTTGCCCCATGTCGCCAATCCGCATCTTAACGTAAAGAGTCCTGTTGCAGGTATGATGTGCTATGACACTGTACGAAAAGCGGTAGCTGTTTTTGACGGTACGGTTTGGAATTATTGGAAGTGAAAAACAAAATGCATAGAATTAAAAAATCCTCCTTAGACAAGGAGGATTTTTTGTTGATTGATCTGTTGCAACCACTAAATACAAAAATTTAGTTATTTGCCTGATCGCGCAATGCCTTCACTCTGTCGTGATCAGCACGCAATTTAGCCTGTTGGCTCTGAATCAACATTACTTGCTCCGATGACAAATCTGCTCTATTTTCAAGCACTGTTTCGTAGGCCTCCAATGCCTTGTCTTCTCCAAATTCACATGAGTCCAGGATAATACCACGGTTGTTTCCCGTTAGTGCCGCCTTCACATCCATCCAAACTCTAAAAAACTTTCCTGTGATACGAGTACCTTCTTCCACGTTGCCGCCTAAGCGAATTACCTCGGCGCGAAGTTCAGAAAGATTGTCAAAGCTCGTTACTTTCAACGTTGCAAATAGTCTTTGCAAATCAGTGTCGTTTGTTTCCTTTGCCGCCGTTTCATAACCTTCAATTCTGTCGTTGTTGATCTCGATTAAATTGTTTAATGCTGCAACTTGCTTGCTGTTTTCCATAGTATTAAATTTTTTATTTCAAATTTCGAGTTTTAATACTCGGAGGTTTTATGTTATTTCGTTTTTGTTTTATGGGATATAAGATATTTTAGTAAAACCACAACATTTCAATCTCAGCTAGTAGAATTCGACATTTAAAAAATTGAAATGCCTTTACTGGAATCGAAACGTCGCTACTGTAATTGAAATTCTAAAAAGTAAATCTAAAACATCGTTTCTAGAACTAAAATGCCATTACTGGAATTGAAACCCTAAAAAGTAAATCTAAAATGTCGTTACTGAAATTAAATACCGTTAGTATGACTAAAACCCAAATAGTATAATTCCAATTATGTTTTGAATCCTTAAATCTTTAATTCTTTAAATCTTTCACTCCCATTATTCGTACCTTTGGCACTTTGAAAATAGCATTATAATGATTGAAATAGGAAAATACAACACCCTTACCATATTAAGAGACACCAAAGTAGGTTTGTTTTTGGGCAATGAAGAAAAAGATCCCGAAGGCATCCACGACATCCTTTTGCCCAACAAATACGTTCCACACGATTTTAGAATCGGCGATGAACTGACTGTTTTTGTCTATCTTGACCACGAGGAACGTCCCGTTGCCACCACATTAGAACCTTATATCTTGTTGAATGAATTTGCACTTTTGCGTGTGAATTATACCAACCAAGTCGGTGCCTTTATGGATTGGGGAATGGAAAAGGACATCCTCGTTCCGTTCAAGGAGCAAGCCCGCCCGATGGAAAAAGGAAAGCGTTATCTGGTTTATCTCTATATGGATGAAAAAACCAATCGTTTGGTGGCTTCCAGCAAAACGAATCAGTTTCTAAACAACGAAAACCTAACGGTCGAAAGAGGCGAGGAGGTCGATTTGATTGTTTCGCACATTACCGAAATCGGCATCAACGTCATCATCAACGAGCAGCATAAAGGTTTGTTGTATAAAGATGAGGTGTATGACGATTCCATCCGAACAGGCGACAGAATGAGAGGCTATATCAAAACCATCCGCCCCGATAACAAGATAGATGTCTCTTTAGAAAAAATCGGCTATGAAAGAATCGAACCCAATGCTGAAAAAATCCTAAATGAGCTTCGTGCAAGCCGTGGTTTCCTTCGTTTGAATGACAACAGCCACCCCGAAGACATCAAAACCGTACTTCAAATGAGCAAAAAAACCTTTAAGAAAGCCATTGGTGCTTTGTATAAAGATAAATTGATTGAGATCAAAGAAGATGGGATTTATTTGGTGAATTGAGAATATAGCCTAGAAAAATAGAAAAGACGCTTTCATTTTGAAGGCGTTTTTTTATGGCATTTATTTAACTTTTCCGATTTAATAAATGCTTACATTTGTATATACAAATATAATATGATTTGGAACGAAAGGATTTTATCAAAACCATAATAGGAGGAGTCACCATGGCATCACTACACCCATTTTATAATTGGACCAAAAGTCTGAACGAGGAAGACGAAAAACACCCAGTATTGTTTATAGGACACGGCTCGCCGATGAACGGAATAGAAGACAATGAGTTTTCGCAAACCTGGGCAAAATTTGGCAAGGAAATTCCAAAACCAAAGGCAGTGTTGGTCATATCAGCACATTGGCTGACTAGAGGAACCCATATCACGGCCATGCCCAACCCAAAAACCATACACGATTTTGGAGGTTTTCCGCAACAACTTTTTGACGTGCAATATCCCGCACCCGGAAGTCCGGATTTGGCCGAAGCCACTTCTAAATTAATCACTTCTACGGATGTAGGCCTCGATCATGATTGGGGATTGGACCACGGCACTTGGACAGTCGTAAGACACATGTACCCAAATGCCGACATTCCTGTTTTGCAATTGAGCATTGATTACAGCAAGCCACCCCAATATCATTTTGAGTTGGCAAAACAATTAAAGGATTTAAGAAAGAAAGGAGTCTTGATTATCGGCTCAGGGAATATGGTACACAACCTCAGAATGATTGCCTGGGACAAGATGCAGGAAGCGAATTATGGTTTTGATTGGGCCATCGAGATGAACTCCATCTTCAAGGAAAAAATCGGCAACAGCGACTTCAAAGCTTTGATTGATTATGAGAAATTAGGAGCTGGAGCAAAACTGGCCATTCCAACGCCTGACCATTATTATCCGTTGCTTTATGCGATGGCTCTGCAGGATTCCGAAGACGATATCAGTTTCTTCAATGACAAGATGGTAGGAGGTTCCTTGAACATGACTTCTGTCAAGTGGGGGTAATGATGTAAAGCAAAAAAACCGTCTCGTAATAAACAAGACGGTTTTTAAATATAAAAAATGGTTGGTTGATTAGCGAATCTTAGTTGTTCAACATTACCGGCATTACCAGCATGGTAACGGTTTCTCCATCTTCAAGTCCGTCAACAGGCGTCAAGATACCTGCTCTGTTAGGCAAAGACATTTCCAATTGAATTTCATCCGATTGAAGGTTGGTTAACATTTCGGTAAGGAAACGCGAGTTGAAGCCAATTTGCATGTCGTCTCCTTGATAGTCACAAGTCAGACGCTCTTCTGCTTTGTTTGAGTAATCGATATCTTCTGCAGAAATATTCAATTCTGCACCCGCAATTTTCAAACGGATTTGGTGTGTAGTCTTGTTAGAGAAAATCGCAACACGACGAACAGAACTCAAGAATTGAGTACGGCTGATCAATAATTTGTTTGGATTTTCCTTTGGAATTACCGCTTCGTAGTTAGGGTATTTTCCATCAATCAAACGACACATCAAGATATAATTATCGAATGAAAAAGTAGCATTCGAATCGTTGTATTCAATTTTAACTTCCGCATCCGAAGCACCTAAAATACTCTTCAAGATATTCAAAGGCTTTTTAGGCATAATGAAATCGGCAACCTGAGACGCTTTCACATCTGTTCTTGCGTATTTTACCAATTTATGAGCATCCGTTGCAACGAAAGTCAATCCTTCTGGAGAAAATTGGAAGAAAACACCTGACATTACCGGACGTAAATCATCATTTCCGGCAGCGAATATCGTTTTACTCACGGCAGTTGCCAAAACATCAGCAGGAACCAAAGTAGTAGATGGATCGTCAAGGCTAACTGATTTTGGGAATTCTTCTCCTGGAGCATACGCCAAGGCATATTTACCAGAATTAGAGCTGATTTCTATAGTATTGTTGTCTTCAACCGTAAAAGTAAGAGGCTGTTCTGGGAATGTTTTAAGGATTTCCAAAAGCAACTTAGCAGGAACGGCAACGCTTCCGGTACTTGTAGAATCAATTTCAAGTGTAGCAGACATCGTTGTTTCCAAATCCGATGCCGAAACAGTCAGCAAATTATTGTCTAATTCAAAAAGGAAATTATCTAGGATAGGCAAGGTGTTGTTGCTGTTGATAACACTTCCCAATACCTGTAATTGTTTTAATAAGTACGAACTCGATACTATAAACTTCATTGTCATTTTTTTTAAATCAAACACTTTTTGTGGAGTGTATTGTTTTTATGTTCCACAAATATATCTTAAAGAATCAAATATCGGAAACAAATTTATTAACATTTAGATTTAATTAAAAATTAAAAATTTTGAATTAAAAATAAGTAGATTTAATTGCTTAAATTTCAAAAACTTAAATGTGAAGTTTAGAAAAATTTTTTCTTCGCAGAATTAGCTTTGTTATTTGTCTTTTGTCTTTTGAAATTTCCCCTAGCTGTATTTCTTTTTTCTTAAAAAAGTAAAGACAAAACCAAAAATACCAAGAATCACTATTGGTAATCCGACAGTTATAATTTGTGAAAACGTATATTTATCAGCCACTTTTTTGTCGTCTAGCAAAGGCAATTCGATGTTCTTGCTTCGGATGTTGATAAGTCCTTTATCGTCTAAAAGATAATTTACGCAGTTCATCAAGAAATCCTTGTTGCCATAAACCTGCTGTGTCCATTGGTCCAAGCCATTTACGAGCGGTTTTTTGTTTACCGAATTATAGTTTACAATATCACCATCGGCAATTACAATCATTTTGTTTGCAACGCCTTCATCTGCAGGCTTTGCGATTGCAAAAGGCTTCACTCTGTTTTTAAAAGCGGAAGTAAAGTTACCTTCCAGCAAAGCTCCTGTGATTTGATTTCCGTTTGTAAAAACAGATTCGTCTAATTCCTGCATAAATTGATTCAAGCCCACCAAAACAGGCGCTCCAACCACTCTTGATTGAGGTGAACTTTTCAATAAAACCGTCTTTTTGATGTTATTTTTTAAGGTGTCAATCTGGTTGGCAAATTCCAATTTCACGAGATTTACATTCTTATTAATCGGATGATTTTCTTCTGATTTGATAATCGGAGAATACAGCCAATCAATAGGAAAATCGGCACCTTCGGCAGATTTTGCTGTAATTGGAGTAGATAATAAATCCTGAACCAATCGTGTATTTATTCGAACACCATACTTAAAAAACATATCGTCCAGATTTAAATCAATTGGTGTCGCCAAGCTTACTTGTTCCGGATTTTGTAAATGCTCCAAGTCGATGTTCACTTGATCGATAAGCCAGATGACTTTTCCACCACCCATTATGTATTGGTCCAAAATGTATTTTTCTTCGTCTGAAAAAGCTTCGGTAGGTTTCGCTACGATTGTGGCTTCAAAACGTTTTAGGTTTTCAAGTGTTTTAGGCAAATCGCCCTTTAGAGAATCCAAATTGAATTCGCCCAAGGCGTAATATTCTTTTGTGCTTATCAGAAAATCTGCCAGATATTTGTCGTTAATTTCTCCATTCCCTTTCAGGATGGCAATTTTTTTCTTTTCAATTGTGGTCAGTTTTGTAATCGCATCTGTGAAAGCAAATTCCAAAAGTTGGACCGATTGATTGATGTTTTGATCAGGATTATTGCCGAAATTATTGACCAATAGCGGTACTATAACGGATTTCTCTCCAATGTTGGCAATTGCCCAAGGAAAAACAGGCGTAAGTGATTTTTTTCCTTTTACATTCTGGTTGATATTGGTTGGAGTCATTCCGTAGCCCATCAATTCGGCCATGTATTGCTCAGAAGTTGAAGCATCCGCCAAGGGATCATTAAATCTAAAAATGATATTTTGATTATAGGCTCTAAATTCTTCTAAAATCTGTCGTGTTTCACTTTGCAAGCGTTTGAATTGAGCAGGAAATTCACCTTCTAAAAAAATATCGATGATGAGTGGTTCTTTTACATTTTTTAGGATGTTAAGCGTCGTTTCAGACAAAGTATACCGGTTATCTGATGTAAGATCGAAACGTTTAAAAAATTGATTTCCAACGATGTTTAAGATGACAATGATTACAATGGTAATCAGCAGTTTCTTGATGTTATTCTTTGTATAGCTGGTCATTACGATTTCAAAGATTTAAGTTTAAAAACAGTAAACGATAGAAACAAAACCGTTACACTTACAAAATAAACAATGTCCCTCGTATCCAATACACCACGGCTCATGCTCTTGAAATGGCTGTCCATTCCAAATGATGAAATGATGTTTTCGATACTTGTCAGATAACCCGCCAAACCTTCAAATCCAAAGTAGAAAAAGAAGCAGAGGAAAACCGAAAGAATAAATGCTACAATTTGATTATCCGAAAGGGTAGAAGTGAAAATTCCGATGGCAGTATAAGCCGAAATCAAAAATAACAGTCCAAAATAAGAACCCAGAGTGCTTCCTAAATCGATATTGCCTTCTGGCAATCCCAAACCATAAATAACCCAAACGTAAATCAAGGTTGGAATGATTGCAATAACAATTAACAACAAAGCTCCAAAAAACTTTCCGTTCACTATCTGCCAGATTGTGACTGGTTTAGTCAAGAGTAATTCAAGTGTTCCTTGTTTCTTTTCATCTGAAAAGCTTCGCATGGTTACTGCCGGAATCAGGAAAATCAAGATCCATGGAGCCAAGGTGAAAAACGGACTCAAATCGGCAAAACCGCTGTTTAAAATATTAAAATCGCCTTCAAAAACCCAAAGGAACAATCCGTTGAGCAGAAGAAAAATGGCAATCACCAGATAGCCTATCGGTGAACCGAAAAAGGATTTTATTTCTCGTAGTAAAATTGATTTCATTAAATTTTCTTAATAATTAAAATATCCTGATGTTCGTTTAGAATTCCGGGTTGTGCGCCAGACCAGTTGCCTCTGATGAAATCGGTTACCTCAAAACCATTTTCAGCAAACAAATTTAAGATGTATTCCTTTTGAAAGCCAACATTAGCTTCTTTTACAGCCTTATCCATCAACGAATAGTTGCCAAATTTATGCGGAAAATTTTTGTGTCCGTTTTTCGACATCGAATTTTCGCATTCTTCATCTAGAATAAAAAAAGTGGCGAAACATTTTTTGTCTTTCTTCAAAACCCTGTGGATTTCCTTTACATAATTTTCCAAATCATCTGGCATCATGTGGGTAAAAACAGAGGTCAGGAAAACAAAGTCAAAAGTATCATTTTGATAAGGAAATTTCAAATCTGATGCGACCTCTTCTGTACTTAAATTGTATAAATCATTCTTTAAGGGAATCAACCTAAAATTGAAATTCGGGAATTTCTTTGCGATATTGTTGTTGCACCAATCCACACCCGATTTAACGATGTCAAAACCTTCAAACCTGCCTTTTTCAGAAAGGAATTTGGTAAACGGAACGGCCATTCTTCCAATACCCGAACCGATATCCAAAATGGAATCGTCAGGAGTCAACTCTCCATAATTTTTAAAATATCCGAAGAATTGTTTTCCGATTTCTATATAATTTCCGGCGCCTGTAAAAATCATTCCTTTCGGTGGCATCAAGGGATGTCTTTTTGTAAACAAATCTTGCGGTAAATAGGCAATTCGCCGTGCCACATAACGGAAGTTTACGGGTAAAGAATAAAAAGCTTTACGCAGAATTATATTCATTTTTAATTTTTAAAATTAGTTCAAGCTGGCCAATTTGTCTACACTCCAAGCTTCGGGTTTGTCATTAAAAAACTGTTTCGTATACGTCCAGATATCATTAAATAGTTCCGATTTCCTATAGTTTTCCAAATCTTCTTCAGTTTCCCAATAACTGTAAGTGAAAAAAATACTCTTGTTGTTCTTGTCCTGATACAATTCTAAGAAACGGTTTCCGGGTGCATTTCGTATCTTTTCCTTCATCAATTCGAAATTTTCCAGAAATGCAGGAATCTTGTCTTCGTGAAAACTCAATTTTACTATTCGTACAAACATTTATTTTAATTATGAATTATGAATTATGAATTATGAATTATGAATTATGAATTATGAATTTCCAAAACTAAAGCACTCATTTATAAATCAAATTTCTAGCTTCTAACTTACAACTTCTCTTATTTCCCAAAAACAACCGTCACTTCATCCCTGTAATACAAACCCAGCAAACTCGAGGCGCTTCCTACAGAATTAGGATTGCTTCGGAAAATGGCAATTTCAAGATAACCCGCTTCGTTGAAGATGGCTAATTTTTGTCCTTCGAAATTCTTAACAGCGTATTTGTCCGAAATGGCAATATCCGAATATTTTGGCCATATATTTTTTAAAGTCGTTTTGTTTCGTTTCAAGCCATTGTTGATCTCGATTTCGTAAGGACGGCCTTTGGCTGTTTCCATAAAAATACTCTTGGAAATATTGATGATAACATTCCCAAAATGATCGATGTAAATCACATGCCCTTTGATGGAATTTCCGTCGGAGGCAATTACAGGTTGAATTTCGGTAACTTCTTTCATTGCGTTGATTTCCTTGCCAATAACATTCAGTAAACCGCCTTTTGCCAAATGACACGCAACGGTTACAAATACATCCAAATCAGTAGCATCAGAAGGCAATCGGTCGTGGATATTGATGGTGACAATTTTCTGTGGAATGATTTTCTGTGTAAGCATACTTAGAATACCATTATCGGCACAAATAAAAAAATGACCGTTCCATTCAATCGCCAAATGCTGGGTTTCCTTGTTTCGTTCCAAATCGACACCAATAAGATGCACAGTACCTTTTGGAAAACTCAAATAACCGGCCCCCACAACATAACTTGCTTCTACTGTGTTGAATGGATCGATATCGTGCGAAAGATCGATAATTTGCGCCTCTTCAAATTCAGATAAAATCTTACCCTTCAAAGCACCCACAAAGTGGTCTTTCAGTCCGTAATCGGTAGTAAGGGTAATTATTGACATAAATTTGTTTATAACTAATGGCGCAACGGTCGCCTAATTTTATTAAATTTGAGAAACGCAAAGCTAAAGTATTTTCGGCTTTAAAGAAATATAAATTTTTATTTGTAGTAACAAACTCACTCAAACATTAACCCTAAAAAAATCTGCTTTTGAACGAGAGAACGATCGAACTTATAGACATTGCACCGAAAGATTTTTGGGGTGCTCAAGATTCTCATCTTGAAACAATTAAAAAATACTATCCAAAATTGAAAATCGTTGCCCGAGGGACAACAATCAAGGCATTTGGAGAGAAAGAAGTGCTCGACGAATTTGAAAACCGCTTCCAGCGCTTGATGTTGCATTTTTCGAGATACAATAATATAGACGATAACGTCATCGAAAGGGTAATAGAAGGAGGAAGCCAGCAAGTGGAGCGAATGGGCGACCACGACAAGATTCTCGTTCACGGTGTTGGCGGAAAAATCATCAAGGCGATGACACCCAACCAGCAACTACTCGTAGATACCGTCAATAAAAACGATATGGTTTTTGCCGTTGGTCCAGCTGGAACTGGAAAAACCTATACAGGTGTGGCTATGGCTGTGAAAGCCTTGAAAGAAAAACAAGTAAAACGCATTATTCTAACACGTCCTGCCGTTGAAGCGGGTGAAAATCTAGGTTTTCTTCCGGGAGATATGAAGGAAAAATTAGATCCGTATATGCAACCGCTTTACGACGCCTTGCGCGATATGCTTCCCAACGAAAAACTAGAAGATTATATCCTAAAAGGAATCATCCAGATTGCACCATTGGCGTTTATGCGTGGTAGAACTTTGGACAATGCCTTTGTAATCCTCGATGAAGCTCAAAACACAACGCATTCCCAAATGAAAATGTTCCTGACGCGTATGGGTAAAAACGCCAAGTTTATGATCACCGGCGATCCAGGACAGGTTGATTTGCCTCGAAGAACAATTTCGGGTTTAAAAGAAGCGATTTTGGTTCTGAAAGATGTAGAAGGCATCGGAATCATTTATCTCGACGACAAGGACATTGTTCGCCATCGATTGGTAAAAAAGGTGATTGATGCTTACAAACAGATTGAAAATCACGATTAAAATATAAAAGATAGTTTTAGTTTTTACATTTGGAGCGAAAGGCTTGGGAAGAGAATAAACCATTTTCCCGCTTTTCGCTTCAATCTTTTTTATCTCGTTAAAAAAACGAGATAAAAAAGGATTTTCACTACTCCCGAAGCTTCGGGACGGGGCTATTAGGAAAATATAATGTCTCCTCAAAATGATAAAATCCAAAAAAAATTAAATCTTTTAAAATCTGTGAATCTGTGGCAAATAAATACCCCAGCTTGGTGAAACTCTCTGAAATAATTTTAAATTTGTGCTTCCTAAACACAACACAACAACACACCTAATGAGCAACACGATCACCACTACAAATTTTAATTTTCCCAATCAAAAATCGGTCTACAGAGGAAAAGTACGCGAAGTCTATAATATCAACGACGAACTATTGGTTATGGTAGCCACGGACAGGCTTTCGGCATTTGATGTCGTGATGCCAAAAGGAATTCCCTATAAAGGACAAATCCTGAACCAAATCGCTACACGTTTTATGGAAATGACAGGAAACCTCGTTCCAAACTGGCTTATCGCGACTCCAGATCCAAACGTAGCAGTTGGTCATTTATGTGAGCCTTTCAAGGTAGAAATGGTCATCCGAGGCTATCTTTCGGGACATGCCGCAAGAGAATACAAAGCAGGCAGAAGAACGCTTTGTGGTGTTACAATGCCTGAAGGTTTGAAAGAAAATGATAAATTTCCAGAGCCCATCATAACGCCAACCACAAAGGCAGATAATGGCAAGCATGATGAAGATATTTCACGTGAAGAAATCTTGTCAAAGGGAATTGTTTCGGAGGAAGATTATATCGTTTTGGAAAATTATACCCGCGTTTTATACAACAAAGGAACCGAAATTGCTTCCGACAGAGGTTTGATTTTAGTGGATACCAAATATGAATTCGGAAAAACAAAAGACGGTAAGATTGTCCTGATTGATGAAATCCACACACCAGATTCTTCGCGTTATTTCTACAAAGATGGTTACGAAGAAAGACAGGAAAGAGGCGAGGAGCAAAAGCAACTTTCAAAGGAATTTGTGCGTCAATGGTTGATTGCGAATGGCTTTCAAGGCAAAGAAGGACAACAAATTCCAGACATGACACCTGAATACATCGAAACTGTTTCGGAGCGTTACATTGAATTGTATGAAAAGATTCTAGGCGAGCAATTTGTAAAGGCAGACATTTCAAACATCAACGAAAGAATCCAGAATAATGTGGTTCAGTTTCTTGAAAATTATAATAAAAGAGAATCATAATTTTTTTATATCTGTTAAAATTTAAATTTATATTTCTTAAAATTATTTCTAAAACCGCCTAAATCAGGCGGTTTTTTGTTTTGTGGATTTTTTTAAAATGTTAAAATATATTTTTAATCAATTGATGCTGTAACAAATACTATCGACCTCCGTCTTACTTGTATAATCATCAATCAATCATTTTAAATCAATCATCATGAAATCAATCACCCTTATCGCGTTGGCATTAGTAGCTTTTACTAACGTAACATTAGCTTCAACTTCTGAATCAAAAGCTAATCATTATTTAACTTCAATTGAAAATAATCAAAACAATTCTGAAGTAATTTTATCAAAATTTAAAAAGGTAAAAGAAGAGGCAGGACAATTAAGTGCTGATGTTGAAAATCTTAAGCATACCCAAACAATCGACGAAGTTATTGCTCAAGATTTAAAAGTTATCGAAAGTAATCCATTCGAAACTGAATTTTCAGAAATTGAAAATTTAAAACGTCAGAAAACAATTGACGAAATCATTACAGAAGACATGCAGGTAATCGAAGGAAATGTCTCATTGTAATTCAATCAAGTAATTTAATCAAATAATCAATAATCATTAAAATCAATCATCATGAAAAAATCAATCGTTTATTTAAGTTTGGCACTTGCGCTTTCTGTTAATGCATTTGCAGGAGATTTTACTCCAACCTTTTATGCATCGTCTAATCCACTTTGTGTAGCAATCAGCAAGGGAGATGCTGCAACTGCAAAGAAAATTATCGAATATGGTGCGGATGTGAATGCAACCTACAATGGAATGACACCATTAATGGTGGCTGCACGTTACAACAGCGTAGAAATGCTTACAGTTTTACTTGAAAAAGGAGCAAACATTAAAACAAAGGATGAAAAAGGAAATACTGCTTTAAAACATGCGGAAATGTCTAACGCAAAAGATGCAGTAGATTTCTTGAAATCGTACAAGAAATAAGAAAATTTAATTTGAGTTAGTTTAAAAGATAAAAGGTAAACCAAAAGTTTACTTTTTATCTTTTCTTTTTTTATCCCTGGTCTTCAACATGTTTCGGTTGACAGAGCCTGAAGTTTTCTTCTTGGTTTTGGAAGGCCCACCAAGATTAACTTTTTTATTCTTTTTAGCCTTTTCGTGGAAAGCACCATCACCTTCAAGCTTCACTTTTTTCATTAAGAACTTTATAGGCTGTTTGTCTTTTTCAGGACCTATCAATAGAGTAGAAACTTCAACTTCTTCAGGGAAGTTTTCTACATCCAATTCGGTGTTCATCAACAATTCCACTTCAATTTTGAATTCTTCTTCGCGTGGCGTAAAGAAACTGATAGCCGTTCCGGTTGCATCAGCACGACCCGTTCTACCAATCCTATGCATATACAATTCAGGAAGTTCGGGCATTTCAAAGTTAATGACATGTGAGATATTCGAAATATCCAAACCTCTCGCCATGATATCGGTTGTGATGATACCGCGAAGATTTCCTTCTTGGAATGTAGCCATCGTGTTCAGACGATAATTTTGCGACTTATTGGAGTGGATTACTCCAAATTGCCCTTCAAATTCGGCTTCAATTCGTTCATGAAGCATGTCTGAAATCTTTTTATTGTTCACAAAAACCAAGATGCGTTCCATCGAATCATCTGTTCTTAAAAGATGTTTCAACAGGTTTATTTTGGTATTGAAATTCGGAACGTTATAGGTAATCTGCTTGATGTTTTCCAAAGGAGTTCCTGATTCGGCCAACGTTACTTCTTCTGGAAAATCAAAATAATCGTTTAAAACGGCATCCACTTCATCAGTCATTGTGGCCGAAAACAAGATGTTTTGACGCTTGTTTTTCATCATAGCTAAAATGGAAGTCAATTGAGGACGGAAACCAAGGTTCAGCATCTCATCGAATTCATCGATGACTAATTTTTGGGTTTCATCGAATCGAACAACAGCATCCAATGCCAAATCCATCACACGCCCAGGAGTTCCAACTAAGATGTCAATCCCTTCGTAAACGGCTTTTTTCTGTGTATTGATGTTGACACCGCCATAGATTCCTAAAGTCTTAACCGACATATATTTGGTCAGTTTTTCAACCTCTTCCACAACTTGTACCACAAGTTCACGAGTAGGAACCAAGACTACAATTTTTGGAGTATTGGTGTGGGTGAATTTATATAGTTTTAGTAAGGGTAAAAGATAGGCAAAGGTTTTACCAGTACCCGTTTGGGCAATTCCCATCATGTCGCGACCGGACATGATTACCGAAAAAGATTTTTCCTGAATTGGAGTAGGAGTAATAAACCCTAATTCGTCAATTGCTTTTTGTACGGATTTCGGAAGATTGAATTGCTCAAAAGTAGTCATTTGCCTTAATTTTTTGCAAATATACGTTTTTTGAAAGGAAACCGCCGATTATAACAGTTTAAAGCAGATTTTGAAATAAAATGGTTATTTGTTTAAAAGTCTTTTTACCCTTAGGACCAATTCGTTAGGATTGAAAGGTTTTGCCACAAAATCATCCGCCCCCAGTTTGAATGCCTCCACAACTGTACGCTCTTCTTCGCCTAAAGCCGATAAAACGATCACGGGCATCGTAGGATATTTGTCTTTTATAAAATTAATTACCTCTAAGCCAGATTTGTAGGGTAGCATGACATCAGTCAAAACCATATCAGGTTCGATGGTTGGAATTCTTTCAATTGCATTCAATCCATCTTTGGCAATCGTAAGCTGATAGCCTTCTTTTTTTAGGACAAACTGAAGAATCTTAATCATCAGATCATCATCTTCTACTATTAAAATTTTTTTCTGATCGCTCATAGGGGTAGCAATTACTTTTTTTGAAGTTCAATTTCATCAATCATAACCATTGATTTCTTGAATTTTCTCTTTCTCCATGAAGGCAATTCCGCCTGATTTTGAATCAAGAGTTTTACGTGCGTAAACTTACTAAAACTTTTATTAAGAAAGCTAAAACTAATGATATTGTTGTTGTATCTTTCTTTTATCTCCGATAAATAGCGCTCTTCTACAATCTCCCATTGATCTTCTGATCTTCCAAGCAATGTAATCTTTTGTGGCAAGAAAACCCAATGCCTCTGATCCTCCAAGAAACTAATACGGATTGTATTAAAATCCAGATGATTGGTTGTGATTTCTATTTCAGGATCATTTCCGTACCATCCCATCCAATTGATATTAAAGTCTTTATGTCCGCGGTTTCCATCGACAAGGCCATAGCTTCCTTTTCCTTTAAATTCTTCTGCTGGCTCGGTCAATAGATTGACTTCTAAATTTTCGCCTAAATGTGTGGAGGTGTTTTTTGCAATTTCAATCCAATTTTCTAAATATTTGTCTGGCAAGATTCCTTCTTCTCCCAATTCATAAATGCCAAAGCTGTTGCATTGCTGTACAAACCTTTCTACTCTTTCTGTAAGCCCTTTTCGGATTTCTTTTTGTCTTTTCTTATTGACGACAAACATTCCATGAGTATCTTTCCCATAAAATTTGGATTGTTCAAAATAAACATATTCCAATGCGAGACGGAGTTTTGAAACCCGTAGCCTTAGTTGCGGATTATCTTTTACGGCATTTTCTGCTTCTGCGATCAATTGGTCGTATTGATCCATTGCTTCGGGCGTTAGGAAAGTATTCCTGCTTTGAACTGGGCCTGAATAAATATCCAAAAATTGGTTGAATTTCTGTTGGTTTTCCGCCAGTAAATTGATATATTTTTTAATTGACGGTGCCGCCTTTCCATAAAAACCCCTCAAGAAATCATTGGTGACCTCTTCAATATCTACACCCGGGTCCCAGAGTAATTTGGCCAGAAGATATTGCCGCAGTTCCGAAAAATCTCCTGGAACATCGGCATAGCCTTGTACAAACAAGCCTTTTACATTTTTTTCCTTGAACAGTTTATAATTTTCCGAAAAGGTATGGATATTTGGAAAAGGCGATAAATAATTGGAAAACTGGACCGTGTAATCCCATAGATACAAATTAGGATTAGCCTTGCTCCAGTCTTCCAGTGTATTGGAAAAGGCATTATTGTCTTTTAAAAGGGGGCCCCGATTCAATGCAATAGGAGAGAAGATTGTGTAAATATTGGGTTCAATCTTAAAACCAACGGGTGGATTGTAAGTATGGAGATAGGCCAGAGTGGTAAACTTTGTCTCAGGGAATTTCTGCGCAATCTTATTCAAAAAATAATATAGAGAAGCTTGAGGACCACCAAAAGCAACGTTTGTTTTCTTGCATTCGTTGCACTCGCAATAAATTACATCGTCGTTCTGACTGATAGAATAAAATTGCGCGTCCGGAGCTTTCTTGATAATGCTATTTATATTTTTGGAAACTAAATCAATAACCGTGTCGTTGGTCATGCACAAGGACTCAGCCCGTCTTTTCCCCTCATACAGGGCAAAAAAATCAGGATGGGTTTCAAAATAATCCTTTGGAGGCAAAAGCCTGTCGAACGAATGTCCCCAAATGCCAAAATCATTGATGTGCCAATCCAATTTATGCCAATCCCGAAAATCTTCATCAAAAGCATCGGGATAAAAAAGTGCCCGATATTCAAAAGAAGGCAAGTGAACTTGCCTGCTTTTTTTCGGAAAAGAAAGCAAAGCAATTTCCGGAGCATATTCTACAGTTGCTGTAAATTTTCTGAAACCCCAATATTCCAGTAAAGTATATACGCCATAACGCAATAATTTTTCGTTTGGCGCAATTATGTAAATGTTTTGCTCATTGCTTTCAATCAGAAAACCATTTTTAGTTTTCAGTTCTGGATCAATTTCTAAATAGATCGAAGCATTTCTTTTTTCGTCTTTCTGTAAAATTTCAATGGGAGCATTGATGATCTTGTCCAAATAGGATTTTAGAATCTGTCCGGCCCTATTGGAATTTTCGGCGCAAACAATACTACTTGCACTATTACCAATAATTATTTCAGACTGTGCCATCATTTTGAAGCTTAAAAGAAACAGAAAAATATATTGGAAACTCTTGCAGTACATTTTTAGAATTTATATTGGAACATCAAAGATAGTTCCAATTCATTCTGTTTCAATCCAGGCGTGTATTCCTGGTTGTTGTAAGTAGCTTGAATTCCTGTGATGTAATGGTCTCCAAAAAGTCTATAGTAGCCACCGCCAATTCGGTAAGAATCTAAAGCAACCCTTTGGTCAAATTGTCCTAAAGTTGTTCGTTCGTCAGGCGATGTTCCATAACCGGCAATTATTGTTGCATAATCAAAACGGGTGTCAAAATAATAGCGAGTTGTTAATGTAAAAGCAGGATAAAAGTCACTTTTCTCGGTTTGAAGGTAGGTTCTTAGGTTAATCCAATACGGACCAATGTATTTTCCAATTCCAATGACACCTGTTTTAAATTCACGGTCTTCGGCTTTTGTGAATCGAAACCCCAAATCAGCTTCCCAGCCTTTCTTAAAGTTTTGAAAATAAGAATAACCGGCTCTTATTTTTGGAAAAACAATATCGTCACTGTAGGCAAAACCGAGATAGGAATAACTCATTTTTCCTGTAAAAATATACGACTCGGCTTCATATTGGACACCGTTTGCAATGCTTTCGTCAAAAGCAAATCGGTCGGCATAGCTGATCCTTCCGATCAACGAACCCCAGCTTCTTTCGCGAATGTATTGAACGCTTCCTAAATGCCAAGGTCCATAGTTGTCCCTGTCGAATGTAGTGTAGCTGTAGTTTACACCAACCCTGTCAGAATTGATTTTCGATTCCAAGAAAAAAAGGCGTTGTCTCAATTCCTCTTCATTTGGAAATTCAGCATCAATGGTTTTCAGGTACTGGTATTCTTCTTTTTCCTCATTTTTAGTCAATAGAACATTCCATTTCTTTAACTTGAAATATTTTTTTTCAGGATGGATTGCGATTGCCTTGTTGACAAGCGTTTCGGCCTCTGCATATTTCTTCTCTTCCAGATTTAGATTTATAAGGTATAAAAAGGCATCTTCATAAGCCGAATTTTTCTCAATTACATAGTTGAAATAATACCTTGCGCTGTCATTTTGCCTAGTCAATTGATGGATTCTTCCGGCCAATAAATAGAAATCAATATAATCAGGAGTAAGCTTTATTCCTTGATGCACTTTTTTCAATCCACTTTCATATTGATTGTTTCGTACATCACCCAGAGCGCTGACCAAAAGGCTGTCAACATCTACTTTTTGGCCAACAGCCGAATAATTTAAACCTATTGTAAAAACAATCAGAAAGTATGTTCTAACGGCAAAATTCTTCATAGTTATTTTTTTTTGGTGGTATTAAATCCCTGCCTTTGCATGTTTCCCCAAGCCTGTTCCTTCTGTCTAAAAAAGTGCCAATAGCCTTTTAAAGAAGCATATACATTTACCGGATGATAAAGAATCGGTTCTATAATTGCCATAACAAGTAAAATTAATATTTCCTTGACGTTGGCGTAATTCTTGTACAAAAGATCATCCAATACGATTGAAATTACCGTTATGGTCAGGTAAAACATATAGACAAGGAACGTGAGATAAAAAAAGAATTCATAGTTGACGTCTACGAACAAGAAGCATAATATTAGAATGATAACGCCCAGAAGTTCGAGTATTGGCACCATAAACTCAAATGCAAAAAAGTAGGGCAATATAAGAAAACCTAACTTTCCATATTTCTTGTTGAAGAATAAATTCTTGTGTAAATATAACGTCTGTATTAATCCTCGTGCCCATCTGACACGTTGTCTTATAAGTATTTCTTTTGTAGCAGGAACTTCTGTCCAGCACAAGGATTCAGGAATGTATTTTATTGAAAACGGCAATTTGTTGTCATACATGTACTTTCGCATACGGGTGATGAGTTCCATATCTTCTCCCAAAGATTTGTGCCAATAACCACCAGCCGCAATTGCAATTTCCTTGTCAAACATACCCAAGCCTCCCGAAACGAGCAGCAAGCCATTGATTTGGCTCCAAGCCATCCTGCCAAAAAGGAATGCACGGACATATTCAAGCTCCTGAAATCTAGGATACCAACCGCTTGGAAAATGAACCTTCACTAAAAAACCATCCTTTACTTCGCAGGAATTAGAAATCCTGATACCTGCACCAGTGGCGATTACACGCTTCTTACTTTCCATGAACGGTTTGGCAAGTTTGATGATCGTATCACTTTTTAGGATGCAATCTACGTCGGTGCAAAGGAACAATGGATATTTTGAAGAATTGATTCCTGCATTGGAAGCATCTGCCTTACTTTTGCCGTTTTCCTTATCTACGACCAAAAGTTTGGAATATACAGGATTTGTTGATTTGTAATGTCCCCTGACTGGCTGCGTCACAATTTTTTCTTCATAAAAGAAATCAACCTTGACCATTTCAAATTCACGGATCAATTTTTCCAAAGTATCGTCGGTGCTTCCGTCGTTTACAATTACGACTTCAAATTTCGGATACGTTAATGAAAGCAAGGATTTTACGTTATAGACAACATTTGCACCTTCGTTGAATGCTGGAGCAACTACTGAAACGCCAGTGACATAATTGGATTTAGCAAGGATTTCATCGTGAATAAAATACCTCGCATTCATGTGCTTCTTGATTGCATAATAGGACAAAAAGGCCAGTATCATATAAAAGACAATATACGATACAGAAAAAAAAGCGATGAACATCTCGTAGTAATGTAGTATTTCTTTCAGTATCATATATAAGGATCTTTTACATGTCTTACCATAGCCATCACTTCAGGGCTATCCGTAAATGAACTTTCAAAATAATGGCCGTTGATGGCATTCAGGCTGTACACGGTTGCCAGCTTTACATCCACATCAGTTGTATCTATTAATAATTGCGAAAGGAAATTTTCGGCAACTTCTGTTCCAATTGCACCAAGGCTTGTGAGTATCTCAATCTTGTTTTTCTTGCTTTCCGATTTAAATTGTTGGATTAAAATCGTTTCCGCATCTTCAATATAGAGATTTCGGGTTGCCATAATAACTTCATTTCGAATCATTTCGGATTCAGATTTTAATAGTCGTATGATGTCTTCTTTACTGATTGAGAAATTATAGTAAACCATAAATTTCACACCCATTTTTACTATTGATGGATTTGGAGAATGTATCCAATCTTTCAAATTGCTAGGCATAGGAGGTTTCCTGGAATGCAGGATATCCATGATCTTTATTTCGCTTGTAAGCGAAAGTGTTTCCGGATAATCGATCAGGAAGTCCAATTTGTCAGATGCCAAAGCAATCAAGGCAATGTAGGCATTGGTTGATAAATTTTTATTCTTATGTTTCAAATAGGGCCTAACCGCTGGCTCGCCTTTGCTATATTGCAAAGCTTTAAAGTGGTAAATTCCAGCACTTTTTACATACCAAAGCGGATTATTAAGTAATTTGATGCTGAACCTGTAGAGTTCAAACTGCTCGTATATAAAATGCAAGTGATTGCTGCTTTCTCCTTTTAGATTCTGCTTTAGGTTGATGATTTCGCTTAAGATTATTTCCTTGCACCAGCTTTTTTCAAAAGGAATCTTCTTTTTAAAATTTTTTATTTTTTTTGCAAATTCATCTTCATCAAATGGTGAAAAAACCAATGATGTAAGGAACTTGTCTATTTTTGATTTAACGGATTTTATACGAAACTTATAAACTTCATAAATCATCCGGTTGACAACAAGTATGACAACCAAAGTTAAAAAAATCAATACCACAAGTGGTACCAAAATGTGAATTACTATATCAACAAAAACTTCCATCAAAGAATTGGGAGTAGCGGGGTTAAAAGCCTAGGCTTGCAACCTTGTTTTCAGTAGGTTTGCCTAAAACTTACCGCAAAGTAACAATTATTTTTTTTTGCTTTTATTCGTTTTTTTAAAATTAATATCAAAAATTTTCAAAAACACCAAGTCCAAACAATGCAAAGTCATATTTCACGGGGTCTTTTGCATCCAATTCCCGAAGTTTTGTGTCTAATTCTAATAAAGCTTTTGCATCATTTTGCTTTCGCGTAAGCAAACCTAACTTTCTGGCTACATTTCCAGAATGCACATCAAGCGGACAGGACAGTACCGAAGGCGATATGTTTTTCCAAATTCCCAAGTCAACTCCTTTGTTGTCTTGACGAATCATCCAACGCAGAAACATATTGATTCGCTTGGCAGCCGAGTTGTTCAATGGGTCCGAAATATGCTTTTGGGTGCGGTATTGGTGGTCAATTTCAAAGAAAATCTTCTTGAATTCGTGAATGCTTTTCTGCATTGAATTTTCCTGCTGATGTTTATGAAAAACATTTTCCAATCCACCGTGATTTTTGTAGATGTGCTGTAAACCTTTTATAAAACTGATAAAATCCTGGCCATTGAATGTCCTGTGAACAAAGTTTTGCAATTCTTCCAGCTGATAATCCTGATGCGACATCACAAAGTCATAAGGCGAATTTCCCATCAATTGAATCATTCTGTGCGAATTCTTGATGATCATTTTTCTATTTCCCCAAGCAATTGTGGCACTCAGAAAACCGGCAATTTCTATATCTTCTTTTACCGAAAAAAGATGCGGAATCTGTATCGGATCGCTTTCTATAAAGTTGGGATTGTTGTATAATTCGACCTTTTCGTCAAGGAAAAATTTTAATTCGTCTGCATTCATAAACCGCTGATCAAACCATCCACCATTACTAATTTTCGGTCGGCCATATTGGCAAATTCTTCATTATGCGTAACAATAACAAAGGTTTGGCCAAATTCTTCTCTAAGTTTAAAAAACAATTGGTGTAAATTTTCCGCCGAAACCGTATCCAGATTTCCCGAAGGTTCATCGGCAAAAATAATGGCTGGCTTGTTGATTAAGGATCTTGCAACTGCCACTCTTTGCTGTTCTCCGCCCGAAAGTTCGCCCGGTTTATGATTGATTCTGTGCGAGAGTCCCAAATATTCCAACAATCGTTTGGCTTCCGTTTCGGTTTCCGATTTGTTTTTTCCGGCAATGAAAGCAGGAATACAAACATTTTCCAAGGCAGTAAATTCGGGTAAAAGCTGATGAAACTGAAAAATAAAACCAAGGTTTAGATTGCGGAATCTTGACAACGCTTTGTCGTTCATCTTCAAGATGTTTTCACCATTGATGAGCAGTTCCGTTCCATTTTCAGAAGTTGGATGGTCCAACGTTCCAAGAATCTGCAACATCGTCGTTTTTCCGGCTCCCGAAGCTCCAACGATGGAAACAATTTCACCTTTTTTTATGTGTAAATCCACGCCTTTAAGAACGTGAAGCTTGTCGTAGTATTTATGGATGTTTTTTGCTTGTATCATTAAACAGACAGTTTTAGCAAAGAAACGAAGATTTTGAGGATTATAGAATCTTTGAAAACTAAACTTTCGTATATGCAGTAATAAAGTTTGGTTAAAACCAAATTGAAGTAGTTGATTTGTACCTAAATTTGATAAACAAAAAGTATATGAAAAACCTAATTGGGATTGTATTGATTTTGATGAGTGTTTCGTGTCAATCAAAGGAAAAAGAATTTCCTAAACCCGTTAAAGAACCCCTAAAAATGGAATTACAAAAAGATGTAGAAGTGGCCACTCTTGCCGGTGGATGTTTTTGGTGTACAGAAGCCGTGTTCTTGGAACTCGACGGTGTGAAAAGCGTTGTTTCGGGATATATTGGTGGAAAAAATGCCAACCCAACCTATGAAGAAGTTTCGCGTGGCGATACCGGTCATGCCGAAGCCACACAGATAACTTTCGACCCAAAGAAAATTTCGTTTGGAGAATTATTGGAGATTTATTTTGCTACACACGATCCAACAACCCTAAACCGTCAAGGTGCCGATGTAGGAACACAATACCGCAGTGAAGTTTTTTATCATAATGAAGCGCAAAAGAAAATCACCGAAGATTATATTGCTTTGATGACAGCTGAAGATACTTTCGGGAAGCCAATCGTGACCAAAGTTTCAAAAGCTCCCACTTTTTATCCAGCCGAAGATTACCACCAGAATTATTACAGCCGAAACCAAAACCAATCGTATTGTAGTTATGTGATTACGCCAAAAGTCAATAAAGTAAGGACGAAATTTCAGGATAAGCTGAAGAAATAATGTTGGCATTAGTTTTGCATAAGTGTTTGAAAAAAAATACAGTTATGAATAATCAAACAAATATAAAAGCGTTGGACGACAATAAATCGAGGGATTTGATTCTCGGTTTGCTTTTCGATGCCATCGGGATGATGTCGTTTTCGATTCCTTTAATCGGAGAATTTTCAGATGTCATTTGGGCACCCGTTTCCGGACTTCTGATGGTTTGGATGTATAAAGGCAGAGCTGGAAAAATAGGAGGGATGTTCTCTTTCTTGGAAGAGTTGATTCCATTTACGGATATTATTCCATCCTTTACACTGATGTGGATTTACAAGTATTTACTGAAAACTAAAGACTAGAATTAGTTAGAAATAGACCGCAAATTCGCAAATTTTTATTCTCAATTAATTTGCGAATTTGCGGTTTTTTATTGTTGTTTTTCTTTCGGTAAAAGAAACCCCAATCGCATACTTCTAATCATTCTTTTTCCAAATGGGAAGAAAAACTTCGACTGTCCGAAAAGATAGCCAAAACCCATCAGCATGAATGGATACAATGGCAAAACCAAAACAAAGAGGATAAAATAGTAAATAAACCAATGAGTGTTTTCGTAAGTGATGCCAATCAATCCCATCAAGAAGGAAGAGATTTTGGCCGATAACGAACCGTTTATAGCGAAGACGATAAAGATAATGACAAGATCAAAATTGGAAGAAATTCCCCAGCGTTGTTTAAGTTTATTCATACCAAATAAATATCGGTAAAAATACAATATTATATCCGAGCAGGAAAACCTCCCAGTTGAATATTATTGGTCAATTGAAAATAGGTTAGATAATTAAAAAGCAAATAATTCACTTCATAGCCATAATCAATATGATTGTCATAATTGATGGTCATTTCGAATAAATCCCTGTTTCGGATGCTTGAATTTACGTTGATGTTCCAATTGGTAACCCACGTTCTATTTCTTGTTTCCATATAATTTTGTGAATGAAAATTACGTGGTTGTGCTCTTGAAACAAGCCAACTGCTGAATCCCGGATCAATGATAATTATTTCATATTCCAGCTCATCGTTTGCGATTCTTACCGTATCATTCTTAGCAGCCGAAGTAACACCTTGATTCATGGAAGTATTTTTTGTTGAAGAGCAACTTATGATGAACAGACTGACGATTATAAAGGAGATAAAATTTTTCATGATTTTGAATTTTTACTAAAATTACAAATTATAATTTTTAGTGTCCATTTGATTATCATCGATTTAACAAAAAAAAAGCCGAACGTAATGTCCGGCTTTCTGCTATATTTTGAATTGAATTATTTACCAAAAAACTTCCCGAGCAAACCTCCCAGTCCGCCTTTTTTGTTCAAGGCTTCCATGGCATCGCCCATATCTACTTTTCCGTCGTTATTTTGGTCAAGGCCAAATTGTCCGCCATATTTTTGGATGGCATCCATCACGGCCGAATTTCCAGCACCGCCAGAAAGTGAATTCACAATATCTGAAATTTCAAAACTCTTATCGTTTGGGTTTTTGGCTTTTCCAATTAGCGAACCTAAAACCTTTGGAATCAAACTTCCTGCAACTCCAGAAGCATCACTGCTGCTCAAACCAAATTTCTGACCTAAATTCCCAGATAATTGTTCTGTTAATTGTTGCACCACAGGATTTGACGATGAACCTGCGTTGTTGCCGTTAAATAATTCACCAATTTTATCGGCTCCGCCTTCTGAAATAATCTTTTGAAGGCCTGAGAAGATGGAGGTACTTGCCTCATCCATAACGCCTTCGTTTAACTCATTCGGAACTGCTTTATTGTTCACAACAGCTTCGTTTCCGAACTGCTTCACTAAATCTGATAATTGTTCTAGCATATTTTTTTGTTTTTGATTTTAACAAAACTATGCAAAAAAGTGATATAAAAAAATTAAATTTCCACTTTCAACAAGCTGATGATTTGTTCCGCCAATTCTGTCCCAATTCTGTCCTGAGCTTCCAAAGTTGCAGCTCCAATATGCGGTGTCAACGAAACTTTTGGATGCATCAAAACCTGAACGGCAGGTGTAGGTTCCTCTTCAAAAACATCCAATCCTGCAAACAAAACTTTTTCGCTGTCCAAAGCCTCAATGAGTGCCACTTCATTGATCACACCGCCGCGAGAAGCATTGATGATTCCAACATTGTCCTTCATCAATTCAAATTCTGCCGTGTCAATCACATAACCACCATCCTGAGCCGGAACGTGAAGCGTGATAAAATCCGAATGCTTTAATAAGTCATTCATAGGTTCGGTCAAAATTTCTACGTTTATAAACTGACCGTTATAGAAATCGACTTTAATTTCGGCCTTGCCCAAAAATTTATCCGCTGCAATAACGCGCATTCCAAGACCCAAAGCAATTTTTGCAACCGCTTGGCCAATTCTTCCAAAACCAATGATACCAAGGGTTTTTCCTCTTAATTCAATTCCGTTAGCGTAGGCTTTTTTCAAACCCTCAAAATTAGAATCGCCTTCCAAAGGCATATTTCTATTGGAATCGTGCAAAAATCGAACACCCGAAAACAAATGTGCAAAAACCAATTCCGCCACCGATTCAGACGACGAAGCCGGAGTATTGATCACGTGTTTTCCGTTTGCTCGTGCATAATCCACATCAATATTATCCATCCCGACACCACCTCGGCCGATGATTTTCAATCCCGGGCAATTGTCAATAATGTCCTGGCGAACTTTCGTTGCACTTCTCACCAAAAGCACCGAAACATCATTGTTATTGATATAATTAGCAACTTGTTCCTGCGCCACTTTTGTGGTAATTACCTCAAAACCGGCACTTTCCAAAGCCTTGATTCCACTTTTTGAAATCCCATCGTTGGCTAAAACTTTCATTTATTTCTATTTAAAAAATTATTTTTTATTACAATTGAAATTGATTTTTGCAATTGATATTGTTTTTTTAAGGAGCTATTCCCGCTTTCCGTTCCAAGCTCTTGTCAAAAACCTTTTTTTCTAAGTCAAAAAAGGAGCTTCTCCCGAAGTTTCGGGAGTAGCTCTTTTTTGCCAAGAAAAAATAGGCTTTTTGCCTGCGAGGCTTTCCACTACAATCGGGGCTAAAACCCAGATTGTGCTTTAATCTTTATAAAGAACTATTTTCTCAAATTCTAAATTCAAAGAAATCGTAATCTAAGAAGTCTAAGATTCTAAGAAGTCTAAGCAGTCCTAACTTCCAATTCCTTCATGACATCTACCAAAACCTGAACGCTTTCCAATGGCAAAGCATTGTACATCGACGCTCTGTAACCACCAACAGAACGATGACCTGGAAGTCCAGAAATTCCAGCTTCTTTCCACATCTTGTCAAAAATTTCCGCATGAGATTCATCCTTCAATAGAAAAGTTGCATTCATATTCGAGCGGTCTTCTGCCACAGCTGTTCCTTCAAACAAAGGATTTCGGTCGATTTCTGCATATAATAATTTGGCTTTTGCCTCATTAATGTTTTCAATTGCTGGAATTCCGCCTTGATTTTTCAGCCATTGCATCGTCAGCAACGAAGTATAAACTGCAAAAACTGCCGGAGTGTTGTACATGCTTTCGGCCTTGATGTGCTTTTCGTAATCCAAAATACTTGGAATGCTTCTTCCTGTTTTTCCGAGCAGTTCTTCTTTTACAACCACCAAAGTAACTCCAGCAGGACCCATATTTTTCTGAGCTCCCGCATAAATCAAATCAAATTTAGAAAAATCCAGTTGGCGGGAAAATATATCTGAACTCATGTCACAGACCAATGGAATATCCGTCGTTGGAAATGATTTCATTTGTGTTCCAAAAATAGTATTGTTTGAAGTACAGTGAAAATAATCGGCATCACTCGGAATTTCAAAACCTTTCGGAATATGATTGTAATTTTGTTCCTTAGAAGATGCCACAACCACTGTTTCACCAAAAGCTTTCGCTTCCTTGATTGCTCCAGAAGCCCAAGTTCCGGTATCCAAATAAGATGCTTTTCCGTTTTCCTTCAATAAATTATACGGAACTCTCAAAAATTCCATGCTTGCACCGCCTTGCAGAAATAGAGCCTGATAACCTTTGCCTTCAAGACCTAAAAGCTCCAAAGCCAAAGCCCTAGCTTCTTCCATTACGGCAACAAAATCCTTGCTCCTGTGCGAAATCTCCAAAATGGACAAACCAGAATTATTGAAATTTAAAACCGCCTCTGCTGATTTTTCGAAGACTTCCTGAGGCAAGATGCATGGACCTGCACTGTAATTGTGTTTTTTCATCCTATTTTATGGTGTAAATTTTCTAAAAACAAATTTCAGAAAATAGGAGTAAAGATTAATTTACATTTTGATAATAATTTCATAAGGTTATCAACAAAAACGTTGTAGTTGGATGTTTTTATCATCGGTTTAATTAGATCTATTTGAATGTATTAGAATAAAAAAAAACCATTTATATTGCTTTTAAACAATATAAATGGTTTTTGAAATAAAGCAAAAATGACTTTATCAAATATGTTGATCAGCCTATTGCCCTTGCATTTCCATGATTCTTTGTTGCAATAATTCTTGATTGTTCAAGGCTTCCCATCCAAACATCGCTACAGCAGCAACAATACAAAGGATACCAATTACATTCAATACAATTCCAATAATAGCTAAAATTTTTCCTGTTTTTACGTTTCCGTAGTTGTCATATCCATCAGGATTAGAATTGTAAAGAGCTGTGTCTTTTTTGGCCAAAACCAGAGCGATGATTCCAAATACAAGACCTATTCCGTAAAAGCAACATCCAGGAATAGAAAGAATTCCAAGTATTAAAACGGCAATCGCATTAGGTAATTTTTGTTTTTCCATGATTTTAAAAATAGTTATTTAGTTATTATTGGTTTAAGATTTTATAAATGTAAGAAATAATCATAATTAATCCGTTAAGAATCCCGAGTGTAATGATTATTTTATGGTAATTTCTTTTTTTGTCTAAAAAATGTAAGGCTACAATACCAAAAAAAGCAATCAAAGTATAGATGGCAGGAAACATAAAAAAAGCTTCCGTAAATTCACCTCTAAAGATTAAAGCCAGTGATCGTTGCATTCCACAACCCGGACAATCTATTCCGAAAAGTTGCTTGTTCATGCAGGGGATCATATAATCTTCTAACTCCAAAATGCTTTCTTTTACTGCAATTTTACAAAATAAAAATAAACTTTTTTGTTTTTAAAGTTTATTATTTCAAAGTTCTTTACTTTTGGAATCCAATTTTATGATAATGAAGAAACTACTTATTCCTATCCTTTTTGTGTCAGGTTTTGTTCTGTTTTATGAACAAAGCAAGGACAATCCAAATATTTATATCACTGCCGCATCGATAGTAGTTTTGATGTTCGGACTCATGAAACTCAATACAAAAATACCCCATAAAAATAACGATAAAGACCAAAATAATGTTTTATAAAGGAGATAAGGTAACGGTTCTAGACGATGCAATCGATGGTGTAGTTTTGTCTGTAAAAGGCGATAAGGTTACTATTGAAACGACGGATGGTTTTGACCTAACATTCGAAGCTAGAGAGCTCATCAAAATAGGAGGAAATGATTTAAATATCAATATTGCTCCAAATCTGACACAGATCCTAAAAGAAAAAGAAATACCAAGACCTAGAAGTTTCGTAAAAGAAAAGAAACCAAAAAGCGAGGCAGGTGTGCCAGAATTTGACCTGCACATCGAAAAACTGGTGAAGAATTTCAGAGGAATGAACAATTATGACATTCTTACTTTGCAAACCGAAACTGCCCAACGCCACATAGAGTTTGCCATCAAAAACCGTATCCCGAAGATTGTTTTCATCCACGGAGTAGGCGAGGGTGTTTTAAAAGCTGAACTAGATTTTCTGTTAGGAAGATATGACAATGTTGCTTTCCAAGATGCCAATTACCAAAAATACGGACTTGGCGCCACGGAAGTTTACATCAAACAGCAAAAATAATTAAGGAACAGTAGTCTCGATTGATCCAAAAATAAAATCTCTTCTAAGTTTAAAATTTTGAGAATTCCTGGCCATTGTCACATTTTTCAATGTGATGGTATGTTTGTAAAGATTGTCGTCTGTCTGCTCAGTTACAACTTCTATTTTTCCTGTATTTTCATCTACACTACTATTTGCTGCCCATAAATGTTTAATGGCAGGAAGATCAGGCTGGGTTGTACTACAAAAATAAGCCTCTGTCAGCGGATTTATGTTTGCTCTTGAAAAAAAGCGGTAGGTTAAAATATTTTCAGCATTCAAATACCGAACTTTTGGAGCTGAAATATCATTGGAAAATAAATAAGCGGCATCTGCTTCACTTAATTGGAGCGACATTGACTGGTCATTTGCATATCTGAAAAGTAGTTTATGACCATTATCTGTACATTCTTTTATGCTGCCCAAATTGTCAAATAAAAATCTTGGAGCCTCTGTCCTGTATGTTACAGTAGGTAACGATTCATTTCTTTGGTTCCCATCAGGTGTATTAAAAGTAATATCAGAAAATGAAATAGTATGCAGGTATTGCGTAATGTTGGTAGCGCCTTCGGGATTTTCCTCAGATTTTATAACGGTAGTTCTAATAAACATTTTACCTCCAGCTGCAATTCGTTCTTCTGTTACAACCGGATAGGAAGCAGGAACTCCCGAGAGAGGGCATAGGCTTGTTGCGGTAACATTGTCATTATAAGTCCTGTAAATTAATTGATTTGTAGCGCCAATTTCTAAACCTATATATCCAATTTCCAAGCTATCAGTAGTAACGCTATTGGTAAAATTATTTTCTGACAGCTTTAGAATTAAGGCTCTTTGGTCTGTAGTTTTATAAATAAAAAAGCTTCCTGTAGTGCTATTACAAGGAGCTGCAGCAGTTTCATTAAACTCAAATGAAACTTCTTGCATATCGCCATCATCACAACCTACAAGGAAAATTGACAAAACAAGGAAACCTAAAAATCTTTTCATTAGTGATACTATTTTACGCAAAAGTAAATAAAAATAATACAATTCATAACAGCGGTATCATAATGAAATCACAAACCTAAAAAAAGTGAAATAAAAATACACCAATTCTATTTTTAATTCGTTTTAACAGCCATAAGAAATCACCAAACTAAAAAATGCATTAAATTTGCAACCATGAAAAAAGTTTACCTAGACAACGCCGCAACCACACAAATCCGACCAGAAGTAATCAATGAAATGGTCAAAATAATGTCAGAGGATTATGGAAATCCATCCTCAACACATAGTTTCGGGAGAAGTTCCAAAAGTATTTTAGAGCTTTCCAGAAAAACAATCGCAAAGTTATTCAATGCCACTTCTCAGGAAATTATCTTTACATCCGGTGCTACCGAAGCCAATAACTGGATTCTCAAAAGTGCCGTTACAGATTTAAAAGTACAGCGAATCATTACCTCAAAAATAGAGCACCACGCCGTTTTACACACCATCGAAATTCTAGCTTCAACCTACAGTATTAAGGTTGATTATGTGAAAATAAAACCAGATGGAACTGCAGATATCAATCATTTGGTTGAATTGCTTTCGGATAATGTTCCAACGCTTGTTTCCTTAATGCACGTCAACAACGAAATTGGCAGTATTTTGGACATTGAAGAAATTGGGAAAATATGCAAGCAACATCAGGCCTATTTTCATTCGGATACGGTACAATCGATAGGAAAAACAACTATCGATCTACAACAAATACCAGTCGATTTTATAGTGGCAAGTGCCCATAAATTCCACGGACCTAAAGGCGTCGGTTTTGCCTTCATAAGAAAAGGACTTTTGTTACATCCTTTATTCTATGGCGGAGAACAGGAAAAAGGCCTTCGTCCGGGAACAGAATCACTTCATAACATCGTCGGGATGACCAAAGCGCTCGAAATTTCTTATGATTTATTGGAGGAAGAAAAAAGCCATATCCTGAATTTAAAAAATTATACCATCAAGCAATTGAAGGACAATTTTGAAGGGTTGAAAATCAACGGAAATCAGGAAAAAACATTCTACAATATCCTTAACGTTTGCATGCCTTTTTCAGAAGCAAAAACTTCTATGATTTTGTTCAATCTGGATATGAAAGGAATTGCAGTTTCCAGGGGAAGCGCCTGCCAATCGGGGAGTTTAAAGCCTTCTCACGTTTTGGCTGAGATTCTAAACGATGAAGATATCAAGAAACCTTCCCTCAGAATTTCCTTCAGCCATTTCAATTCAACCGAAGACATCGATGCCTTGATTGACGTTCTAAAGGGAATTTAAAAATAAAAAAACCGGAGACTTTATAAAAAGTGCTCCGGTTTTCAACTAAAAAACCAACCAAAACGTATCTTACTGGTTTCTGAAAACCAATTTTCCGTCAAAAGCATCAATCAAAATAATACTATCAGTTTTGATGCTGCCACCCAAAATTTCTTTCGACAGCTGATTCAAAACTTCTCTTTGAATTACACGTTTCACAGGTCGTGCACCAAATTGCGAATCATATCCCTTATCGGCCAAATAATCAATTGCCTCTGGAGTGGCATCCATCGTGATACCTTGCTGCAAGAGCATTTTGCTAACCGATTTCAATTGCAATCCCACGATCTGACGAATATTATCCCCGCTCAAAGGTGTAAACATTACAATCTCGTCAATTCTATTGATGAATTCAGGACGAACCGTCTGTTTCAACAATCCTAAAACTTCGGTTTTTGCCGCTTCGGTTGCGGCTTCAACGCCACCTTTCAGATTTTCAAATTTTTCCTGAATAATCTGGCTCCCCATATTCGAAGTCATAATGATGATCGTATTCTTGAAATCCGCCAATCTTCCCTTGTTGTCCGTCAATCGTCCTTCGTCTAAAACCTGCAACAAGATATTAAAGGTATCGGGATGCGCCTTTTCGATCTCATCCAATAAAATAACCGAATAGGGTTTCCTTCTCACGGCTTCTGTCAATTGTCCGCCTTCATCATATCCCACATATCCCGGAGGCGCACCAACCAAACGGCTCACACTGTGGCGTTCTTGGTATTCGCTCATGTCAATTCGAGTCATTGCATTTTCATCATCAAACAGATATTCCGCCAAGGCTTTGGCCAATTCAGTCTTTCCAACTCCGGTAGTTCCCAGGAAAAGGAAAGTCCCAACAGGTTTTTTCATATCCTGCAAACCGGCACGGCTTCTTCTCACGGCATCACTGATGGCTTGTATTGCTTCTTCCTGACCCACAACGCGGTGGTGCAATTCGTCTTCAAGTTTCAAGAGTTTTTCCCTTTCGCCCTGAAGCATTTTCATAACCGGAATTCCGGTCCATTTGGCAACCACTTCGGCAATATCTTCACGGGTTACTTCTTCTTTTATAAGTGAATTACCGCTTTGATTTTCCTGCAATTCCTTTTGAAAAGCATCCAGTTTCTCCTGTGCTTCCTTGATTTTTCCGTAACGGATTTCGGCCACCTTACCGTAATCGCCATCACGTTCTGCTCGTTCTGCATCAAATTTCAGGTTTTCAATGTCTGTTTTGATGGCTTGGATATTGTCCACAACATCTTTCTCCGATTTCCATTTGGCATAGATTTCATTTCGATCCTCCTTCATATTGGCCAAATCAATCCCTAGAATCTTCAGCTTGCTCTCGTCATTTTCACGCTTGATGGCTTCAATTTCAATCTCCAATTGCATGATTTTTCGATCCAAGACGTCCAATTCTTCTGGTTTTGAGTTGATTTCCATACGAAGTTTTGAGGCAGCCTCGTCCATCAAATCAATAGCCTTGTCCGGTAGGAAACGGCTTGTAATATAACGCTGTGATAACTCAACTGCAGCAATAATAGCATCGTCTTTGATTCGGACTTTATGATGTGTCTCGTATTTTTCTTTGATTCCACGTAAAATTGAAATCGCACTTTCCGTATCCGGTTCGTCCACGATTACTTTCTGGAATCGTCGCTCAAGCGCCTTGTCTTTTTCAAAATATTTCTGATATTCATCAAGTGTCGTCGCCCCGATGGCTCTCAATTCTCCACGCGCCAAAGCGGGTTTCAAAATGTTTGCAGCATCCATTGCGCCATCACCGCCACCGGCACCAACAAGAGTATGTATTTCATCAATAAAAAGCACAATATCACCTTCGGCAGAAGTCACTTCTTTTACTACAGATTTCAAACGTTCCTCAAACTCACCCTTGTATTTTGCGCCAGCGATTAAGGCTCCCATATCCAAAGAATAAACCACTTTGTCTTTTAAATTATCAGGAACGTCACCGTCAACAATTCGGTGTGCCAAGCCTTCTGCAATGGCGGTTTTTCCAACTCCTGGTTCACCGACCAGCATCGGATTGTTTTTGGTTCTTCGGGTTAAGATTTGCAACACACGGCGGATTTCTTCATCACGACCAATAACGGGATCCAGCTTTCCATTTCGAGCCAAATCATTGAGGTTCTTCGCATATTTGTTCAAGGAATTATAGTTCTCCTCGGCCGATTTGGAAGTTACCCTTTCGCCTTTGCGCAATTCTTCAATGGCGGCTTTCAATCCTTTTTCGGTAACGCCTTGGTCTTTCAAAACCTGCGCAACCTTGCTTCTCGAACCAAAAATGGCAAGGATGAGATGTTCGATTGAAACAAATTCGTCGTTCATTTTCTTCGCAATGATTTCGGCTTCGTTCAAGGCCGAATTAGCGTCACGCGAAAGTGTAATAGTTCCGCCAGAAACTTTTGGAAACCCCTGAATGAGGCTGTCCAAAATTTGTTGGAACAGATCCACGTTAACATTCAGTTTCTTCAATAAATAAGGTGCAACATTTTCGTCCACCTCAAAGATGGCTTTCAGCAAATGTTCGTTCTCAATTTGCTGTTGCCCGAAGCTTTGGGCAAGCAATTGTGCCTGCTGTAAAGCCTCTTGCGATTTGATTGTAAAATTATTTATGTTCATATTTTTATTTTAAGTTTAACGCTTTAAAGATTTTGATTCTCTAAATTTGATAAGGGAATTTCAAATTATATTCCAATCAGTAAAAACTGACAAATTGTCTGTAATTCAGTAGTTTTTAATCAAATTACACAGACAAAATGTCCTAAAAAACGACAAAATGAGTTTATTCAATTTTTTTGGGAAAGACGATAATAAAGATAATGCATCTTCAAATATGGATTGGAATGCTTTAACAGATATTAAACAGTTGGACGAAATTACCGAAGAATCAAACGGAAATCCGATTTTGATTTTCAAGCACAGCACCCGATGCAGCATCAGCAGGTTTGCGCTAAAGCAGTTTGAAAGTGAGTTCAATTTGGAAGGATCAATCAAGCCATATTTCTTGGATTTATTGATGTACCGTGATATTTCAAATGAAATCGCCGACCGATTTGGAGTCCAGCACCAATCACCTCAAGTAATTTTAATAAAAAACGGTAACGCCATCTACAACGCTTCCCATCAGGACATCGAAGCAGGAAGATTAGATGCTCTAGTCAGTAATTAACCTAAAAAAGAAGCTCCAAAACAAAAAAGTACTATTTTTGGCGACCGCTAATCATAGTTTATGTTCCAAAAGCTTTTCCTTTTTACGTTAAAAAGACTCATAATCCTGTCCATTGCAGGAGTAGTCATCTCCGTTCTCCACAGCCAGGACCTTATAGTGATGTTCATTTTGGCGGCTTTCACAGGATTGGTCTACCTACGTAAAAAGAAAGCAGGCAATTATAAACTTTACTTTTTAGGCTTTGTAATTTCAGCATTGGGAGGTGTTTTGGCCGAAACTTGGGGAATCCAAAGCGGTCTCTGGACCTATCACGATCTTTCAAACGGTCGCGAGTTTCCCTATTGGTTGCCTTTCGCATGGGGATTGGCCTTTTCATTCCTTTACAGTTTTGAAATATTTTACATCAGAACATTAAAACTAAAATCACTCCAAAACAAAATCATCCTGACCATTTTTGCCTCCACATTACTGCCAACAGTAGGCGAAATTGTAACCGTACAGATGGGCGTTTGGACTTATCATTCAGAGTATAAGATATTCGGAATCCCTTATTATGCAATCGGTTTGCTCGGATTGTTCCATACCGCGACTTTCCTTGTTTTGTATTGGATTAACCTGCATTGGAAAACAAACGATCCAGTTTTTTCCACACAAAAAATTTCAGAAATGCAACCACAAACAAGTGCATAAAAACAAAAAATCCGAAGCTTCAAACTTCGGATTTCTTATTTATTTCCTGAATTTATTCTGAACAATTATATTCTTCAGCTTCGCCTTCAAGTCTTCGCCCGTATCATAAACCATTTGTTCGTTTGAAGGAAATGGAACAGGTCGGTTTCTAAAATAAGGTTGATATTCCTTCTCAATAGCCCTCAAGTCGCCCCTGTATTTCGCATAAATATTCTCAAAAACAAACTCACTCGAGATAGGGAAGGTCTGCATCAGTTGATTGGTTTTCAAATCCAGGTAATCCACTTTTGCCACCACTTGGGCCGACTTAAACTGACGGAATTCATTGATCTTTATTTTTACAATCTTGATATTATCCACCATAACATCTTTTCCTAAACTGTCCTTAACAACCCTTCCACGCGCGTCCAGCAGTTTCTTTTTGCCATCCACAATCTCCCTTTCATTCACAAACTCGCGCTCCTTTATCTGCTCAGGAGAAATATTAATCTGACGGAAATTCACCAACATCGCATAATCATACGTCGTGTTTTTTTGCTTGTTGCTATGGTAAACCGTCCATTTATCATTCAAACCATACGTGCTGAAATCCAAAAGCGCCGTTTGCAAATCAACAGGAATAATAATCTTCGTTTCATTCTTAGTATAAACGTGCACAAAATCAGTCCCTTTAAACTTCGCATCGTCCATCAATTTTCGCACATCCTTATAATTTGGAGTCAACTGATCCAGGTAAACCAAATCATCATAAGCACGACGAAAATTCACCTTGTCTCTTGTACCCAAAAGCCCCTTCGCATTGTCATACAAATACCTTGAAAGCGCATTCTTGCTGTCAATAATCTGATCCGTATAATCATCAAAAGGAAATTTCGCATCACGCCCTTCCTTCAAAAGTTTCAACGGAAGAAGCGGACGAATCCTTTCCTGACGCTTGTTCAACTGAACATACGTATTAAAAACCTCTTCAAAATTCCTCGGATTCGCATCTTTAACCAGCATCGAAATACTTCTCAAATCGCGGTCCTTCGCCTTCGCAAAAGCCTCCTCCAGCAAATACACATAGTCCTGCTTTCCTTTTTTGTCCTTGTTGTTTCTCAGTCCTTCAACCGCCTTTGCAATCGCGGCATCATAATCGCCCGAAGCAACCATGCTTTGCGTTTGCTTCACGCCACAAGCCATGGCAACCAGCAGTAATAATAAGAGTAGGGTAGTTTTTTTCATTTTTGGAAAATTTTAGCAAATATAATTTTTTTAAGGAGCTATTTGCTGCGCCAGTCGCAAAAAGCTCGTGTCCGGCTGTCCGTTGCAATCTTTTATTTTTTTAAAGAAAAAAAATAAAAGGATTTCTCCCGAAACTTCGGGACCATCCGGGCTAGGGCTTTCGGGACACAATTCAACAATAGTGCCACAAAATAAGTTCAGGCTTTTTACCAATCTCCACTCCAATCATCCCTGAAAACTACTTATCATTTCCAAAAGCATAAAAACAAAAAACGATAACACAAGTAGCTCAAATTCCCCTCCTATTGAGCGGTGCCCGAAGGGCGGGGTGGTTATTAATGCGACAACCTTTGAAAACCCTCTGACAACCTTTGAAACCCTCTGACAACCTTTGAAACCCTCCGACAACTTTTGAATTCACTCCGACAACCTTTGAATTCGCTCCGGAAACCTTTGAATAGGCTCCGACAACTTTTGAATTCACTCCGACAACCTTTGAAAACCCTCCGACAACCTTTGAATAGGCTCCGACAACTTTTGAATTAACTCCGACAATCTTTGAAATCCCTCCGACAACTTTTGAAATCCCTCCGACAACTTTTGAATTTCCTCCGACAACTTTTGAATTCGCTCCGACAACTTTAGAAATTGTATCGACAATTTTAAAAAATCCATATACCATTTTAAAAATCACACTTTGTATTCAAAAGCATATATTTAAAACATAACAAGGAAACTACATCCTAATAAAGTATGTTACTATTTCAAAAAAATGTATTTTTGGAAATAAAAACTTTCAAAATACCCCTTGGAGGTTTTATAAATTTAAGTCAGATTATTAATTTTACTCAGAAAGAGTCCATTAGGATGAGATTATTACATTTGTTTTTTTGCATCTTAGTTTCAATTTTTGGATATGCACAAGTTTCAAAAGCCCATATCGATTCTCTGATTACGTATGAGAACTCAAGGCTTAGAAAGGAAGGCAAATTCGAGGAGTGTATCATCTTGAATAAAAAAATAATTGCTCTTTCAGAACAAAAAAAGTACATCCGCGGAATAGGGTGGGGCTATAAAGGATTGGGAAATTCCCTTGGAAATTTAGGGAGATATAAGGAAAGCCTCGACTACTTGAACCTCGCTAGGGAAAAAGCAAACATCATCAACGATTATGAGTTGAAATCCTTAGTGGCAAATGAAATTGGAAAGAACTACAACGATCAAAAAGTAGCACCCCACCAGGCCATAAAGCAATTCAAATTAGCAGAAGAATTTGCCCACTCTATAAAAGACAAATACGACCGGGAAACACAATTGCTTTATTCCTACGAAAATCAAGCATCAGCCTATTTTGGCATCAATGTTCCAGATTCTGCAAAAATATATTTACACAAAGCAATGAAGATCGAAGAGAATACATATGATGCATCTTCATTGGCACACTATTATTTGAAACATGATGTAAATCTCGATTCTGCCCGTCATTATCTTCAAGTAGCAGACAAATTATTAAAAATACATCCCGAACCTTTTGAATCGATATTGGTACATAATAAGTGGGGACATTATTACCGATTGAACAAGCAATATGCAAAAGCAATTGAATATTATGAGCAGGCTTTAAAATATGAAAAGCAAGTAAAGGATGTAAATTCAAGATCAGAATCGTTATTGCAAATGTCAGAATGCTATCAATTACTAGGAAATACAGGTGAGTCAGCCAAATACCTAAAACTTTATAGCACACTCCTGGACAGTATAAATGCCGCCTACGCAAAAGAGGTCGGACATACGGTAAACAACATTATCAAAGATGAGAAAAAAGAAAGCCAAGAAAAGATAACCAATCTTCAACTTAAGTTATGGGGTTCGATAGTATTTGCGGTGATTATCCTTGGAGCAACAGTATACATATATGTGAGAAATGAAAAAAGAAAGAAATCTATAATTGCAAAGTCAGAAAGTCTCTTAACCGAAAAAGACAATGAGTTACAGTCTGTTCAAAAGAAGATCAATCCTGCATTTGAAAGTTTGCTGGAGCTCGCACGTCAAAATCATCCAAGTTTCTACAGCCGTTTTCAAGAAACCTATCCCAATATTCAACAAAAATTATTAGAGATAAACCCAGACCTGCAGTTAAGCGAATTTACGCTTTGTGCCTACATCTATCTTGATTTTCAAACAAAAGACATTGCCGCTTATACTTTTAAATCTATCAGAACCATCCAGAGCAGGAAAAATAGACTCAGAAAGCGACTGGATATTCCCTCCGATGAAGATCTTTATCTTTGGATCAAACAACTCTAATTAAAAAAGCCTGACTGTTGAGAGTCAGGCTTTTTTTAATATTCTAATAAAATTATTTTCTTGTAAATGGAGGAAGCAGTTTACTGCAAACTTCTCCAAAACCAATTCTCACATCAGAGTTGATACAATATCCTCTCATCCTCACGGAATCTCCATCATTGATGAATTTACGTTCAGTACCGTCTTTCATCTTGATAGGATTTTTTCCGCCCCAGGTCAATTCAAGCATCGAACCGAAACTGTCTTCGGTTGGTCCAGAAATAGTTCCAGAGCCCATCATGTCACCAGAGTTTACACGGCATCCGTTTGAAGTATGGTGTGCTAATTGCTGGCTCATCGACCAATACATATATTTAAAATTAGAACGGCTCACAACTGTTTCTTCTCCGTTTTCTGGTTCGATTGAAACCTCTAGGTTGATATCAAAAGCATGTTTTCCTTTTTGTTGCAAATAGGGAAGTGGCGTTGGGTCTTGTTTCGGTCCTTTTGTTCTAAAAGGTTCCAAGGCATCCATCGTAACAATCCAAGGAGAGATAGACGAAGCAAAGTTTTTCGCCAAAAACGGTCCAAGTGGCACGTATTCCCATTTCTGGATGTCTCTCGCGCTCCAGTCGTTCAATAATACCATACCGAAAATATAGTCTTCCGCTTCGTGAACCGGAATATTCTCGCCCATTATATTGGCATCAGTTGTAATAAAAGCCGTTTCCAATTCAAAATCAATCAATCTTGAAGGCCCAAAAACGGGAGTCGTTTCGCCATTCGGCAAGGTTTGTCCCATTGGTCTATGAACCGGAATCCCTGATGGAACGATTGAAGAACTTCTTCCGTGGTAGCCTACAGGAATGTGCAACCAGTTTGGCAACAAGGCATTTTCTGGATCACGGAACATTTTTCCAACGTTCGTAGCGTGTTCCTTGCTCGAATAGAAATCAGTGTAATCGCCAATCAAAACAGGCAATTGCATTTCAACATCCTCAATATTAAAAACAATAACGTCTCTATGTTCTGCATTGTCTCTCAGTTCTGCATTTTCTGCATCAAATAAATCTGCGATTCGGTTTCTCACCAAGCGCCAGGTCTTCTTTCCATCGGAAATAAAATCGTTTAGCGTGTCCTGCATAAACATATCGTCGGTCAAATCAATTCCTTCGAAATAATTAAGCTGTTGCAAAGCACCTAAATCGATGGCGTTATCGCCAATTCGGGTTCCAATTGTGATGACATCATCTTTAGTCAAGAATACGCCAAAAGGAATATTTTGTATGGGAAAATCGCTGTTTTCAGGAACTTCTAGCCACGATTTTCTATGGGGATTGTTAGCTGTTATGGGCATTTTGTATGTTAGTTAGTTTGTTGAAAATTGAGTTATCAAATATATAATTATATGTCAATTTAACAAACGCTTTTTGTATTTTTGCTGAGCTTTTAACGAAATATTATCAAATGCAACACGACAAACAAATTTTCGACCTTATTCTTGAAGAACAAGACAGACAAATACACGGATTGGAGCTTATTGCTTCAGAGAATTTTGTGAGCGACCAAGTGATGGAAGCCGCAGGTTCATGCCTTACAAATAAATATGCCGAAGGTTATCCAGGCAAAAGATACTACGGAGGTTGCGAGGTAGTAGATGTTGTAGAACAAATCGCTATCGATAGAGCAAAAGAATTGTTTGGTGCCGAATATGTAAACGTGCAACCACACTCAGGATCTCAGGCAAATACAGCTGTTTATGCCGCATGTTTGAAACCGGGTGATAAGATTCTAGGTTTTGATTTATCACACGGTGGTCACTTGACACACGGTTCTCCGGTAAATTTTTCAGGAAAACTATACACGCCTGTTTTTTATGGTGTTGAAAAAGAAACTGGACAATTCGACTATGATAAAATCCAAGAAATTGCTACAAAAGAGCAACCAAAAATGATTATTGCAGGAGCATCAGCTTACTGCCGTGATATGGATTTTGAACGTTTCCGTAAAATTGCAGACAGCGTTGGAGCTCTTTTATTGGCAGATATTTCGCATCCAGCTGGTTTGATCGCAAAAGGATTGATGAACGATCCAATTCCACATTGTCATATCGTTACAACTACTACTCACAAAACATTGAGAGGACCAAGAGGAGGAATGATCATGATGGGGAAAGATTTTGAAAACCCTTGGGGATTGACTACACCAAAAGGCGAAATCAGAATGATGTCTTCTATTTTAGACCTATCTGTTTTCCCTGGAAATCAAGGTGGTCCATTGATGCACATCATTGCCGCCAAGGCAGTTGCTTTTGGAGAAGCCTTGAAAGATGAGTTTTTCACCTATTCACTTCAAGTGCAAAAAAATGCAAAAGCGATGGCAGAAGCCTTCATAAAAAGAGGTTACAACCTTATTTCTGGAGGAACAGACAATCACATGATGCTTATCGATTTGAGAAACAAGAACATTACAGGTAAGGAAGCTGAAAACGCATTGGTGAAAGCTGAAATTACAGTAAATAAGAATATGGTTCCTTTTGACGACAAGTCACCTTTTACGACATCAGGAATCCGTATCGGAACTCCAGCCATCACAACACGCGGTTTAGTTGAAAGTGATATGGAAACAATCGTTGATATGATCGACAGGGTTTTGATGAATCCAACTAACGAAGAAATAATCGAACAAGTTGCCGATGAAGTAAACGAAATGATGGGCGAAAGAGCGATTTTCGTGTTCTAGAAATACCTTTATATAAAGTCTAAACCCATACAATCGTATGGGTTTTTTTTATGATTTTAGTGTCAGTTTACGAAATTATCAGTAGAATATCTGTAAAAGAAACAAAAACGATATATTTGTAGCTAAAGCCAATTATATGCTGACTTAATTGAGTATGAGTAGGAATGAAAAACTTATCGTCAATAATTAACCAAAAACCGATATCAAGAATGAAAAAAATATTTATAACAGCAGGACTGTTGCTGAGTTTTTTGTCTGGCTACAGTCAAAATAAAAATACCGAAAAAGCCGATAAATTATTCCAAGGCTATGAATATGTAAATGCATCGGAGGAATATTTAAAGTTAGTGAAAAGCAAGAAAGCAGATGGTTATGTGTATAAGCAATTGGCCGACAGCTACTACAATGTTTTCAATATGGAAGAGGCATCAAAATGGTATTCTAAAGCAGTTGAAAGCAAGCAGGATGCTGAAACCTATTACCGTTATGCACAAACCTTGAGAACATTGGGCAAATATTCTGAAGCAAACAAGCAAATGGACAAATTCGCCTCGATGGCTTCTAGTGATAAAAGAGCAAAAGACCACAAGGCAAATCCAAATTATATTCCAAGCTTGACAAGCAACGACAAATTGTTTGATGTGTTTGATACAAAAATCAACAGTAAAGATCAGGCCGATTTTGGTGCTGTATTGTCAAACGACAATACTTTGTATTTTGTAAGTTCAAGAAATACAGGCAAAAAAACCGACAAATGGATCGACCAGCCTTATCTGGATATCTATCAATCGACGCGTAGCGAAGATGGAACTTTATCTGAGCCAAAAGCTGTTAGTGATTTGAATACGGCTTATCATGACGGACCTTTAACAATGAGTGCCGATGGAAATACGATTTATTTTGCACGCGACAGCCACAGCGAAGGTTCTTATCAAAAAGACACCAAAAACAATGTGAAAGTAGGGCAGCAAGGGATTTACAAAGCAACGAAAGTGAATGGAAATTGGACCAACATTCAAGCTTTGCCCATCAATAGTACAAAATATTCAGTAGGAAATCCGAGTCTGAGTAAAGATGGCAAGACTTTGTATTTTGCTTCTAATATGCCGGGAGGTAAAGGCGAAACTGATATCTGGAAAATCAGCATTAATAATAATTCCTACGGAAAACCAGAAAACTTAGGGTCAAAAGTAAACACTTCAGGCAGAGAAACATTTCCTTGCATAGCCGATGACAATGTTCTTTATTTTGCTTCTAGCGGAAGACAAGGCTTAGGAGGTTTGGATATTTTTAAATTGGATTTGAACGACAAAGATGCAGAGGTTTTAAACCTTGGGAAGCCTGTCAATACCGAGAAAGATGATTTCTCTTTCAGTTTGAATTTGACTAAAAATGTTGGTTATTTTTCATCCAATAGAACAGGAAAAGACAATATTTACTTGGCTGTTCCCGTATGTGGAGTTGAAGCAGTTGCCGTTGTGAAAGACAAAAAAACAGGTAAGATTTTAGCAGATGCAAAAGTTTCCATCTTGGACAGCAAAAATAACGTGATCGCAACAAAACAAAGTAACGCTTCGGGAGAAGTTTCATATAAAGTAGAATGCAATACAGAATATGTTCTGCAAGCTTCAAAAAATGATTATGATCCCGCAACTTCAAATATTGCAAAAACCAAGTCAGGGAAAATATCAGTTTCACTTGATTTGCAACCGGTTGAAGTAGTTGTTACTGATAGAGAAGTATTGTTGGATAATATTTATTTTGAATACAACAAAAGCAATATAACTGCTCAAGGAGCAAAGGAATTGGACAAATTAGTAAAGGTCTTGAACACAAATCCTTTGATGAAAATTTTTGTAAAAGCGCATACAGACACAAATGGTGGAGCAGATTACAATCTGAAATTATCAGATCAAAGAGCACAATCCACCGTTCAATATGTGATTTCTAAAGGAGTTAGCAAGGATAGGATTTCTGGAAAAGGTTTCGGATTTACAGAGTTAAAAGTGAATTGTAAGCCATGTACCGAAGAGCAAGATGCTCAAAATAGACGTTCTGAATTTTTAATTGTAAAAGATTAATACAAATCAAATTTATTAAATCAACCCGCACAATCACTGCGGGTTTTTTTATGAACTTAATTTTTAGAAAACTTTAACAACTAATAATCTAATCGTACGAAATTTTTCCTACCTTTGAATTGTTCAAATAAAATAAAAAGTACAATGCAATCCGAACCTACAAAATCCGAATTAGAAATCCTCCAAATCCTATGGCAGTTTGGACCATCGACTGTTCGTTTTGTAAACGATCAGTTGAACGAACAGAAAAGGGCCGTCCAATATACATCAACCTTAAAATTGATGCAGATCATGACCGAAAAAGGAATGCTTGAAAGTGATAAATCAAGTATGAAGCACATTTATACTCCAACAATCGAAGAGAAAAAAACCAAGGGCTTTCTGCTTGAAAAATTTGTCGATACGATGTACAACGGTTCAAGCAGCAGTTTGATGATGCAACTTCTGGGCAATAAAAAAACTTCTAAAACTGAAATCGAAGAAATCAGAAAAATGCTTGATAAATTAGATAATCATCCATCTTAAATTCAATAATATGTTTACGATCAGCGACACATTATTAAAAGCAATTTCTTGGACGCTTGTCCACACAATCTGGCAAGGATTTGTTTTGGCTTTCTTGGCCGGAATTGTTATTCTGACGACAAAAAAGGCAACTTCTCTTTTGCGGTATAATTTACTTTCGGGTTTATTTATTGCGTTTATAGCAGCCGCAGGATTTACCTTTAATTATGAATACCAAAATGAAAATACCGAAAGCGTAACGTCACTCAATTTTTCGATTGAAAATATGCAATCGGTTTGGAAAGTGGAGAATGGCACTGTTTCCAACAACCTTTCAGTATTGGTCATTGATTTTCTAAATGCAAATGCGAATACGATTGTACTGATTTGGTTCATCATTTTTTGTATAAAAGCCTTCAGTATTACGAGTAATTTGAGTCATATTTATAAGATTAGAAATTATAGAAATCAACCCGTTTCCGACTATTGGAAGGAAAGATTGAAAACGCTAAGTCAAACTATTCACCTCAAAAAGCATATTGTCTTGTTGGAATCACAATTGGTAAAAGTGCCTTCTGTAACAGGATTTTTTAAACCGATTATTTTATTGCCAATTGGAATGCTTTCGCAATTGCCACAAGACCAAGTAGAAGCTATATTATTGCACGAATTGGCACACATCAGAAGAAAAGATTATTTCGTAAACCTACTTCAAAGCTTTGCCGAAATTGTGTTCTTCTTCAATCCGGGCGTACTTTGGGTTTCATCTATCATTAAGGAGGAGAGGGAGAATTGCTGTGATGACATTGCCGTTTCGGTAACGCAATGCAAGACAAGATTCGTCCACGCCTTGATTTCATTTCAAGAATACAATATGAAGAACAACGAATTGATTATGGGCTTTGGCGGAAAGAAAAATCATCTTCTGAATCGTGCAAAGCGCATCATCAACAACGATACAAAATCGTTGAATGGCATTGAAAAGACATTTCTTTCAATTGCTGTTTGTGCGGTAATTATAACGATGTTGGCCTTTGGTAATTCAAAAATGAATCCTTCTGAAAATAGTTTTAAAGAAAAGAGAACGGAGAGAACCACTTCAGAAGAAGTTACTACAACCTCTGATGCAAAGAATAAGATTCAAGAAGTAAAGAAGGTTTCTGAAACTACCGAAACCAAAACTGTAACCACGACCACAACTAATGGAAGTGAATACAGTGATGTGGTGGCGCCAAAACCAGCAGCAATGACCGAAGCCGAAGCAAAAAGAATTTCTGAAATGGATGAGGCTCAAAAAGAAGATTTAAAAAGCCAGAAAGCAGAACTAGACAGAAAAGAAACCGATTTTGAAAGAGACAAGCAGGAAGCTATAAGAAAAGCAGATGCAAAAAGAAGCATCAGCAAAACGGTGACCACTTATGAGAAAACTTCGGTAACCGATAATAAAAAGACCGAAAGAGAACGAATCGTCATCACGGCTGATAAGGTTTGGGATGATCCCGACAAAATTTCTCAAAACATCATTGTCGATTTGGCTTCAGAAAAAATTATCTCAGGAACCATCAATCTTTCTTTTAGTCTTTCAGACACCAAATTAGAGGTTAATGGAAAAATTCAATCCGACTCGGTTCATAAAAGATTCAAGCAGAAATATTTGGTAAAGGTTCAAAGTAAGCATCCTGTTTCCGACAAGATATCTATTGTTTATAACTATGACATTTCTAATCTTGTAGCCTGTAACTAAATCATTTATTATTCGACTAATCAACGAATAATGCAATCATAAAAAAATCAATCATCAATCAAATCACGAACATCCAATGCATCATCTATTCAAACTGGTACTGCTGTACTTTTTAGTACTCTTTACTTCCTCACTGCAAGCACAAACCAACGGGAAAATTACGGGAACAATCAAGAGTTCTAATAATGAGCCATTAGAAATCGTACTCATCACACTGGTTTCGGCTTCCGATAATTCCCTTGTCAAAACCACTTTTCCCGAAGCAAACGGAAACTTTGAGTTCACCAATCTTGCCGATAACAACTATCTGCTAGTGATCGATCAGTTGGGATTCAAAACTTATCAATCACAACCCATTGCCATCCAGCAAAACAATGTTGTATTTCCGCTTATCCAGTTGGAAACAGAAGAAGTCAACAAGTTGGACGAAGTAGTCATCGAAAAGAAAAAGGCATTCGTAGAAAATAAAATTGACCGAACGGTTGTAAATGTCGATGCAATGATGTCAGCCGCAGGTTCGGATGCTATGGATGTATTGGAAAAATCACCAGGAATCATCATCGACCAAAACGGAACCATTACCTACAAAGGGAAAAGCGGTGTTACCGTTTTTATCGACGATAAGCCGACGTATCTTTCAGGTGCCGAATTGGAAGCCTACCTAAAATCACTTCCGGCGTCAACGCTCAACCAGATTGAGTTTATGACCAATCCGCCTGCAAAATACGATGCGGCAGGAAGCGCAGGAATCATCAACATCAAAACCAAGAAAAGCAATGCAAGAGGCTTCAACGGCAGTTTTTCTACCCGTGTTTCACAAGGAAAACGAATGGTCAACCGCAACAGTTTGAACCTTAATTATACCGATGGGAAGATCCGCCTATACGGAAATGTAAGTTATGCAAAGCAAGAAGCGGTTACCGATTTGTACATCTTCAGAAGATATAAGAACGAAGATTTAAGCACCAAAACCTTGTTTGACCAGAACAGTCTGATGGAGAATGAAAATAAGAATGCCAATGCCAAGATTGGTTTGGATTTTTATGCTTCAGAAAAGACAACTTTGGGAATTAGTGTCAACGGTTTTTTGCGTACGGGTTCAGGAAATTCAGATGTTAGAAGCGTGCTTACGAATGCATCTTCTGTAATTGATTCTACTATTATTGCAGATAATTCCACTAGAGATAAATTCAAAAATGGTAGTGTAACGTTCAATTACAGCCGTGATTTTAATGAAGGCAAAAGGCTTACCGCCGATGCCGATTTCTTGACCTATTCTAACAGAACCGATCAACGTTTCAGGAATTACATCTACCAGCCGGACAATACCCTGAGCAACAGTGATGAACTAGTAGGGAAGTTGCCATCCAAGATTTCAATTTATTCCTTCAAAACCGATTATACACATCCTTTGAAGAACGAAGGATTACTGGAAGCAGGTTATAAAATCAGTCATTCGGAAACCGATAATGTGGCCGATTATGCAGATGTTGTGGGTGGAAACGAAACACCAAACTACGACACCAGCAACCATTTCCGCTACAACGAAATCATCAATGCGGCGTATGTGAATTTCAACAAAAGCTACAACCGATTTTCATTTCAAACAGGATTGCGACTCGAAACCACTATTTCCAAAGGAAACCAATTGGGCAATATCATGAAACCGGCTTCGCAGTTCAAGCGTGATTATACCAATCTTTTCCCGACGATTTATGTGCAATATAAATTGGATTCGATAGGGGACAATCAGTTGGTGATGAACTACGGAAAACGCATCAGTCGTCCGTATTATCAGGATTTGAATCCGTTTTTGAGTCCGCTGGACAAGTTTACGTTCTATTCTGGAAACCCTTATCTGAACCCATCTTTCGGACATAATGTGGAACTTTCCTACCGTTACAAAGGCAATTTCAGTACAACATTGGCCTACGGAAAATCGAAAGATGACATCAATGAAACCATCGAAATAAGAGAAGGCATCTATTACAGCCGACCGGGAAATATAGGCGAAAGCCAATTTCTGAGCTGGAGCACACAATCGGATTTTAATGTGACCAAATGGTTTTCAAGCAGTATTTATACCGAAGTAGCCTATATGCAATACGATAGCGAATTATATACCGAAGGATTGAATTCTTCAGGAACGTTCTTCCATTTTTCTTCAAACAACAGATTCAAGATCGACAAAAACTGGTCGGCAGAGTTGAGCGGCAGATATACGTCAGAAATGACTTCTTCACAATTTACGCTGGGCGAAGTGGCAAGCATCAACCTTGGAATTCAAAGAAAAGTATTTGGTGATAGAGGAATGTTACGACTAAACGCAAACGACATCTTCTACATGGGCATCCGTAACGGTGTCATCAACAACCTGAAACTGACCGATGCCACTTGGAAAAACAAACCCGACAGCCGTTTTGTAGCCTTGACGTTTACGTATTCTTTCGGAAAAGCCTTCCAAGCAAAATCACAAGAACGTTCAGGAGCTGAAAGCGAACAAAGCCGTGTGAAAGGGTAATTAATTTGTAGGTTTTTAAACTTTGCGTCTTAGTGCCTTTGCGAGCAATATTCTCTCGCAAAGGCGCTAAGACGCAAAGTAAGATTCGTAAACTTTTAAGAAAGACCAACAACAATTAACGCCTTCTTATTTCAGAAATTTGTAAATTTGCCCCTCATTCAATTTTACTATTATGATGTTACGTCTTCAATTGCCAACCGACCCAAGATGGGTGAATATTGTAGAGAAAAATATAGAAGAAATCCTAACTGATCACGCTTGGTGCGAACAAAAGGCCGCTTCAAATGCCATTACCATCATTACCATCAATTCAGAATATCCAGACTTAGTGACTGATATGTTGGCGCTTGCCAAAGAAGAAATCGAGCACTTCGAGATGGTACACGAAATCATCAAGAAGCGCGGTTTGACATTAGGCCGTGAACGAAAAGACGAATATGTTGGCGAGCTGGCCCAATACATGAAACGAAGCAATACGGGAAGCCGTGTTTCGGGATTTGTAGAAAGAATGCTGTTCTCGGCCATGATCGAAGCCAGAAGTTGTGAACGTTTCAAGGTCCTTTCAGAAAATATCAACGACGAGGAACTGTCGAAATTCTACTGGGATTTGATGGAGAGCGAAGCAGGACATTACACCACATTTATCACATACGCTAGAAAATACGGCCACGGAATTGACGTTGAAAAGCGTTGGAGGGAATGGCTGGAATTCGAAGCAACCGTAATCGCAAAATACGGAAAATCAGAGACGATACACGGATAGAGTAGTTTAGGTTGTAAGTTATAGGTTTTCAACTGCAACCTACAACCTACAACTTATAACCTAGAACCCAAAACCTACAACCATGACCATCATCCCCGCAACCCCATCCGATTTCCCAACAATAAAAGCCTTGGCCTATGCCATCTGGCCGGATACTTATGGTGCTATTCTATCGCAGGAGCAACTGGAATATATGCTGGGTGCGTTCTATTCTGAGGAGGCATTGCTCGAGAATTATATGGAAAAGGGACACCGTTTTCTGTTGGTAAAGGAAGACGATACCGTGCTGGGGTTTGCTTCCTATGAGCATCTGTATAAAGAAACCAATACCACGCGCATCCATAAAATCTATCTTTTGCCGGAAACGCAGGGAAGGGGATTGGGCAAGCTTTTGATCCAGGAGATAGAGAAGATTTCGTTGGAGAACCACGCCGATAAGCTTTCACTAAATGTCAACCGTTACAACAAGGCACAGCATTTCTACAAGAAGATAGGTTTTGAAATTGTAGACGAGGAAGATATAGAGCTAGAATTTGGGTACTTGATGGAAGATTATGTGATGGAAAAATTGTTGGTTAGATAAAAGAATAAATAATAGAAATAAAAAATAAAGAATCACTTCACAACAATATCATGTTTAGCAAGCAGTCCTTTCAGTCCCTCGATTGAAAAGACTGCTTTTTTGATTTTAGTCTTTTCCGGATCGATCGTGTAGTTATAGCTGGTGCTGAAATCGGCCTTGATGGCGATGGCTTTGTCGAATTCTGAGCGGTAGAGGTCACAGTTATCGAAGAGTACTTCGGTTAGGTCGGTAGCCATAAAATCTACGGCGATGAGACTGCAGTTGGTAAAGGTGGTTCCCTTGATTTTTAGGGTGTAGAATTTGGAGAAATCAAGGATACAATTGTTGAAATGGATTTCGAAGATAAGCTTGTCACACATGGCGAAGTTGACCTCCTTGATCTTGCATTTGTTGAAAGTTACAGTGCGGAAGGCGACATAATTGATCTTGGCGGTGTTGAAATTGCAATTGTTGAACGTGCAATCGATAAAGGTGACGCCTACAAATGTGGCTTCGGTAAAATCACATTGGTTGAAAACGCACCCCTCAAAATCGGTATGGTCTAGGGTTTCCTTGGTGTAGGTTTGGTGGGTGTAGGTCTTGTCGAGTTCGTACTTGGGCATTGGTGCGGTTTGCTTACGGGGGTAAAGGTAAGGATTATTTTTAGGTGGAAGGTTTTGGGTTTTGGGTGCAGGGGGATGCTTTGTTGGTATATTGGGAAAGTCCTTCGGTGCATCAAGAAGTTCTTCCGGCTTACCAAGAAGCTCTTCCGGCGCTTCAGAAACTCCTTCGGCGCCTCAGAAATGGTTTCGGCGCACCAAGAAGCTCCTTCGGTGCCTCAGAAATCATTCCGGCGCATCAAGAAGTTCTTCCGGCGCCTCAGAAATTGTTTCGGCGTACCAAGAAGCTCTTTCGGCGCCTCAGAAATTGTTTCGGCGCACCAAGAAGCTCTTTCGGCGTACTAAGAAATTCTTTCGGAGGAGTGTTTTTGTTTATTGATTATAAGTAATATCCCCAATCTTGTCATCCCGACGCAGGAGGGATCTCCACGAGTAGCTCAAACTTGACTCTTAAACTGCAGTTGAGGCGAACGAAGGAGGAAACTATAATCTGAAGTATGGCTTGCATCGTTACTTGTGGAGATTGCTTCGCCAGTTTGCTATCGCTCGTGTCCTCCTGCGTCGGGATGACAAGTTTATGGAAATGGATTACTGGTGGAGTTTGGAGAGCGGAATAAAAACTGCAAGTTTGGCTTGCAGTTTTGTTTTAGATTGTGTCTATGTGAAGGGACTTCTTGGGACTTCTTTGCTAATTTTGTTGGGCACGAGCATAATGCTCTCACTAGTTGTGGAGTGATTATAAATCATCAAAATCGCCAAAATCGAAATCGCCAAAATCCTCTTTAAATACTCTTTGTGCTAAAATTAACTCTTCTTTTAAAACATTTTTGAAATCTTCTTTAAAATGGATAGTTTGACTTTGCTGACTATCAATTTTAAGAGAACATTGAACATAAGCTTTTATAAAAGGATTGGAAAAATAGTAAGTATTATGATTTTCATTAAATCTTAAAATCTCGGATCTATTTGGCTCAGTAAATTCGTCAATATATTTTTTAAGATTATTTCCACGATAGTTAATATTACCTTTTTGAATACTTTCCTTTAACTCTGCAATTGTAAAATTTTCTTTTCCTAAAGTTATAATATAACCTAATAAATCTAATGGGTTTTCATTTTTTCTTGTGTGAATAGTCTTTGTAGCTTGTTCAAAAATTGCTTTAAAAGAATCGGAGTTTTCTTCAACATATTCAACCATTGCCTCGTTAAATCGTTGGGATTGAATTTTAGTAAGCTTACCTTTAGTCTTAAAAACATCATTTAACTCACAAAGTAAAAGGCAAAGTTGATGTGTAACTGCAGGTAAACCACTAGAGTATGTTACAATTCTATTTGTTACATTATCTGAAAATTTGACATTTAGTAATTTTTCACCAGTTTCAATTATTCTTTTCAAATTATCGTGGGACATAAGTGGCACTTCAAGTTCAGAAATTCTGCTCTTCATTTCTGAATCGTATTGCACAACCTCTCTGGCAGAATTTACTGCTCCTAAAGCAATGATTTTTAAATTTGGAAATTCCACTGAAGCATCCATAAAGACTTTCATTATTTGAGCCATTTGCTTCTTGTGTGATTCTTCTATTTTGTGAAAATCTTCAATTACCCAAACTAGATTAGCTGTGCCAATAAATTTAGCAAGTGTTTGAGGCGTAATTGGAAGTTCGACAGCTCTTTTTTGAGAAAACTTTGTATCTCCTTTTGTTTCAGCTTTTAAACCAGCTTTTAATATCCAAAATGATGCTTCTAGATTTCCTCCGACCGCATTTGTTTCAATTACATCTTTTTGATTTGGGTAGTATATATCAAGTTGGTTAAATGCATCAACTACTATATCTTGAATGGTCATTCCTGTGATGCAGCTAGTTTTAATATAATTTATACCGAATTCTTTTAGTTTTTTAAATAACAAAGTAGTTTTACCAACTCCTGAAAAACCATAAATGATAATTTGTTTACCACTCGTTCTTATTGCTCTATCAACCCTTCGATTAATTTCATTTCTTTCGACAAATGATACATCTGCCGGTTTGCTTGGCGTGAATACTTCTCCAAGATTATAATTTTTTATTTTTTCTGCCATATTGTTAATTCTTTTTTTTACTTCTTGGAATATTATTACTAATGTTTTTTTTACTTTGCGCTAGTTACGAAAATTGGACTACAAACTCTTGGTTGGTCATTATCAAGTTATGAAAGAAATACATTCTAGGAACAACAAAACGATCAAGTAACTAAGCTTTTAGCTAAAGCTCATTTAAATGTTTTTATATACCTCTGAAGCTATAGATAAACTAACTTCAATTCTATTGATCAAATCCCTAAGTTTATCAGTAACATTTTTTCTAGCGGCATTTAATTCCTTCGACATTCTTGGTAGTGATTCGATAGTTATAAGAAATCCATTAGTGCTTTCTATGGTTTTAGGAATGTTGTCAATCAAATTTTTTAAAGAAACTTTTAGTTCGTTAATTTCTTCCTTTTTATTTTCAAAATCAGATTTATAAATATTTATAAGTTTAGAAAATGAGTCAATTCCTTTTTCAAAATTTGAAAAATAAATTGGAATTTCTGGTTCAATTCTATTTGCGAAATCATTCATCGCATTTGCTGTTTTAACAAAAATGTTTCTTTGCACTTTGAAACTAATTGGTTGATTATGATTTTGTGCAACTAATTTGTCAATTTCCTTAGTTTTTTTATTCATTTCATTTCCAACCCACCTCGTTGCTTCACTAATTATATTTAATGAATGATTTGAAATAGCAAAGGAGTCCTCAATCAGTTCTTGATAATCTAAAATTCCAAATTCTTCTTCTATAATAATTTCGGCAATTTGTAAAATGTCTTCATTCTTTTCAACTTCTGCTACTGGCAATACTGATATTTTTTTTAAGGTTTCAATTCTTGCTGGAATATGTGTTCGCAAGAATCTACATAAATCTTCATTTTGGTCAAAATCCCAAAATAAAATATTTTTTTCTCCTAACGAAGATTTAAATTTTTTGACTTTTGACAATTGATCTGGATCAATATCGTCAAATGTAGCCGGAAGTGCATTCTTAAAGTAAAATAATATTTGAATTGAACTGGGGTCTTTTAAAAATCGTAAATGTGCTAACTCAAACTCTTCCTCTGTTCCAGAACCAAATAATTTTGTTGGTGTTCCAAATCTCATCCAAAGTAGACCAATAAATAAATCGTATTGAGGAATATCATTATTAATTAAATCTTGAACACCAGTATTGCTAATTCCAGGAGCTGAATTGGTTTCCCATTTTAAGACTTCAATAATTATATTATTTTGATTTCCATAATTAAAGTTTAATTCTGAAACTACTGCGTCGATTGATTCTCTTTCTTCAGTCAAATCTGAAGGTGACGCAAGAAATATTCTATACTTACTTATATTTTCTGGCATAATTATAAAATTAAATTTATGTGATAAATTTTAGGTTACTTACTATTTGCATCATGGTTGGGTTTCATCTTACTTATTTATATGGTAAATAAACTTTTTTAATTCTTGGTATTAAATATATAGACTTTCTCTATTCTTTTTTATAAATGTACTATATTTTTTGTCATCTAAATTTTCCCAAAGTTATTTACTGATGATTAATAAGGAAGTACGGTCTTCCGTAATCTGTAAAAAAATGTTTAATGATAAAGTAGTGATTTATTTACGAAATTGAAGAATGTGGCATGGAGTGGCTGTGTATCTGTGTTTCTTGCCAATTAAATAGATATGTAGAATATAATTAAATATTTTTTTGAAAAATGTTTACCTGAATACTATTTAAAAGGATTTTTTTGTATTTTGGACGTAGAGAAAAACCCCAAGTTTTTTGATGTGATACCCAATATGACGATGTAATTAACTTTAAATCTAAATATTATGGGAAAGAAAAAGCCAAGTTTGAAAATGCGCAACGAGGAGTATTCTGTTGCGGGCAGGTTTGTTCAAGAGAGTTTTAAAGAGGACCGAAAGGAACTGGAAAAACTGTCGAACGAGTTTGATGTTGCGTATGAAAATGCGTTTGACAATCAGCTTGAGGTGGTTGAGGAAATGGAGCAGGGGCTCGGGATTACTCAACAGCAGAAGGATGCAACGAAATTGTTGCATGTGAAGACGGACGAGATGGACAAGGAAATGAACTCGCTTTCGTTTCGATTAGGGAAAATTGGGGTGGACACAGCACTGGTGACGAAGGCGAAAAAGCAACTGAACAGCGGTAATGTTGAGGGGGCTTGCAAGAGCGTTGAGGGTTTGGTTCAGCTGGTTAAGGAACGCAGCGGCGAACTGGAATCGAAGGGGATGAAGAAGGAATATCCTGAGGATTTGAAGAATCGGAATGAAACGATGCGCCAGCTGAATGAGAGGCAAAACTTACACATGAATGCTGGTAAAGGTGTTACTGAGGCTGAGAAGGCGGAGTACAAGAAGCTGTATGCGTTTATCCAGAATATTTGCAAGGCCGGAAGGATTGTTTTTGACGGCAAGGCTAAGGAGGATGAATATACTATTTCGAAGTTGATCAAGAGGATGAGGGCTCCGGAGAGGAAAGATGATGAGGGTTTGACAGACTGAAAAGATTTAAGGACTTAGAGATTGAATAGCTCGGCTTTGTGCCGGGCTTTTTTTATAGACATGAGTTTAGGAATTATTACAATTTGTGGTTATCAGCCTAATAGGATATTATCACGGATTGTACTGATGTAAAGAAAATCCGTCGAAAATTATTAATACTATGGAGGCAGTAGCAGGATGATTTACTGAAATATTTCGAAAAAATAACCTCAATGAATGTTTTCAAAACAATGATTTTTATACTTTTATAAAACAATTAACCCCAAAACCTTCCCTTATGAAAACAATCTTCTCGATGGTATTGTTCTTCTTCATCTGCAACATGTCAGCACAAACTTCAGCCGAACTCATTGGAAAATGGCAACTGGTAAAATGGACCCACAACGGCAAAGAAAAAAGCCTTGTCGATACTTTCAAGACCGACCAAGTCTTCCAACTCTTTAAACCCGACGGAAAGTTTGAAAGCATCGTTGGCGATGAGGTACACCACAGCAAATGGAAGCTCTCCAAAGACAACAAAGAACTCACGATCGTATCGGCGCTATTGCCTATAAAATTCACCATCGACTATTTTGATGCAAAGAAAAGGATCATCACCCATGACACTATGGGAACCTTAGAGTACAAAAAGGTAGAGTAAAAGATAGAAGTACTGAAAGTCTGGCAAATGCCGGACTTTTTTTATGGCGCGAAGATGCCTACCTTTGAAAAACAGTTGCAACTATAATTAAAACACCCCAAAATGAATCTAGACCATATCGAAATTCTAAGCCACGACCTGAATGCCACCAAGCGTTTTTATGAAGAAGCACTCGGTCTTACAATTGTTTCACAGGATGCCGAATCGCTCACCATCAAAATAGGTTCCTCACTGCTCACCTTCAAAGACGGTACAGCAAAGCCAAAAGCAGTCTATCATTTGGCCTTTAATATCCCTCAAAATAAATTATCCGAAGCCATAGAATGGAGCAAAAACCGAATTGAATTGATCAAACAAGAAGAAGCCGTCCTGATTGCTAATTTTGAAAGCTGGAATGCCAATGCCGTCTATTTTTATGACAACAATGGCAATCTGTTGGAGTTTATTGCGCGAAAGGATCTTGATAATACACAAGCGGAGGTCTTTAGCAGTAACCAACTTCTAAACATCAGTGAAATTGGAATTGTAACCGACAATCCCGCAACACTCGGTGAAAAGTTTGCAGCAGAATATGGATTGAGCCTGTTTGAAAAAAATCAAAACAGCGAAGTCTTTACGGCAGTTGGCAACGACAATGGACTTTTGATTATTGTAAAAACCAACCGCAACTGGTATCCCACAACACTACCAGCAAAAAGCAATTGGACAAAAATAGGACTGACAAACAATGCACAAAGCAGTCTGATTGAAATCACATCATAAATAATTAGACAATGATAAAATTTGCTTACACCATATTATATGTACAAGATGTCACCAAAGCAGTGACATTTTATGAAGAAGCATTCGGCCTAACAAGAAAATTCATTTCACCCGATAACGATTATGCCGAACTGCTCGTTGGAGAAACAACCCTTTCTTTTGCTTCCGTAACATTGGCAAAATCAAATCTAGCAGATGGTTTCCAGGAGAGTAACCCAAACGAGAAACCATTCGGAATTGAAATCGGTTTCACCACCGAAAACGTAGAAGAAACAATTTTGAATGCAGAAAAAGCGGGAGCAGTTGTGATTGAAAAACCGAAAACAAAACCTTGGGGACAAACGGTTGCGTATCTACGCGATTTAGATGGTTTTCTGATCGAGATTTGTACCCCGATGGGATAGAAAAGCTTTAAATGTCTGGCGAATGCCGGGCTTTTTTTTAGGGTGTTTCAGTACAGTTTTTGCATACACCAGTCAGTACACAATTTACACCCTCCACGGCATATCCCTTAGGAATAGAAAACTCTACCGCCGTTGGCAGGCATTCCAGTGTCTGACATTGCGTGCACCTGAAGTGAAAATGGTGTTCGGCTTGTTTCTTTTCCTCGCATTTGTTGCAGATTGCAAAGTATTGCTTTCCGTCTTCGGCTACTATTCTATGTGTAATTCCGTCCTCACAAAAACTTTTAAGAATTCTATAAATGGTGGCACGGTCGGCAGTGATTTCCATTTTCTTCACAATGGCATCCTGGCTCATGGCCTTGCCACTGCTGGTGAGTAGCGCCAAAACAGCATCTTTTGAGGTTGTGTTTCTTCTTTTCATAGTTCAACTTTCACGGATTGTTATCGCAACAATGTTGCAATAGTAAAAATAATTAGTAACTTTGACAAGCAAGATACATACTAATCATTTTACAAATTTAAAGCAAATGAAAGAGCTTACCAATTTTGACGTCATTATCATTGGCGGAAGCTATGCAGGGCTTTCAGCAGGAATGTCCTTGGGGCGCTCCCTGCGCAAAGTTTTGATTATTGACAGCGGAAAACCCTGCAACCGACAGACACCCCATTCGCATAATTTCATTACCCATGATGGTGAAAAGCCAGCCTATATAGCACAGAAGGCAAAGGAGCAGGTTTTGCAGTATGACACGGTTCAATTCATAGACGATCTTGTTTCAGGTGCAAAGAAAACTGAAAATGGTTTCACTGTTACGACCCAATCGGGGAGGGTGTTTAATGCAAAGAAGATCATTTTTGCCTCAGGCGTCAAGGACACAATGCCCGATATAAAAGGCTTTGCCGATTGCTGGGGTATTTCGGTTATTCATTGTCCGTACTGCCACGGCTATGAATTCAAAAGCAAGAAAACGGCGATTATGGCCAATGCCGAAAGGGCTTTTCACTTGGCGATGCTAGTAAACAATTTAACTGACGACATTACCATCATAGCACCTTCAGTCAGTGAGTTTACAGAAGAGCAATTATTCAAATTAAAAACCCACAACATCGAAATCATTACGAAAGCGATAACTGACATTCAGCACGAGGAAGGTTATGTGCAACATCTAGTTTTTGAAGATGGCGAAAAGAGAAACTTTGAAGCAGTATATGCCGGAATACCGTTTGAGCAAAGTGCGACGCTGCCATTTGAATTAGGTTGCGAGCTGACCGAGATGGGACACATCAAGATTGATGCTTTTCAAAAGACAACCATAGAGGGAATTTTTGCATGCGGCGACAATTCTTCCCCAATGCGCTCGGTTGCGAATGCGGTACATGCAGGAAATCTTGCCGGAGCTATGGTCAATGCTGAAATAACCAAAGAACACTTTTAAATATTTCTACTGATGTACTCTATATTGTCGCAAGGCATTTAAAAAAAAGTAAGGTCCCTAATATTCGGGACCTTACTTTTTATCGTATTTCAATAGGTTGTAACTTCAACGCCTTGTTTCTGTGGTGGATAAAAAACAGCGTGATGAAAAAACGGACTGTCAATAACCAGATGCCCATCAAGCAAATTGCCCATGAGTTTGGCTTTACGGATGAAAGCCATCTTTCGAACTACTTTAAGAAGAAAAAGAACATCAAGCCAAGTGAATTTAAAAAGCAATAGTGGTCTATGAATCAGGTAATTGTTTTGATGTATTTATCACATTTTCTAGTTTTAAAATTTTGAAAAAATATGAATTCAATTTTTTTATAACATCGCTTAATATTTTAGAACAATAAACCTGCAAATGCTTAACATTTTTATAATGGAAAAATATTTTCAATCAATTAAAAATCTCTACCTTGCAAGGCTTTTTAAATTAAAAAAAATGAAATCAAAATTTACAATTAACCCTATTGTAGTATTACTTTTTCTTATTGTTTTTTCTTCTCAGAAATCTTTTGCACAGTGTTTTCAAATTGAAAGTATTTTGGTTGCCGCGTGTAGACCTGGTGGTCCTGAAACTGAAGGATTCAATGAAATGGTTCGTTTTAGAGTAGGGGCAACAGCTGTTAATACAAGTAACCTAAGTGTAAACTGGGTTACCAATAATCTTTGGCAAGGGCTCGTTCAAAATGCAACTACTACCGCAAAAGTTGCAACGCTAAATGCTGACATTGATGCAGCAGGAGGTTGCGGAAATCTACTTCAGCCAACAAACGGGGTGCTTCCAGCAAATGCTCCAGTCATCTTGGTTACAAGTCATACGATGGATACCAATTCCAATTCATTTGGAGCATTAGCAGAAGATACTTATATCATTTTTCAAAATAATTCTAGTACAGGAAGTGGGCATTTCACGAACTATGGTACAACTAATATTATGAAAACTTTCACAATGAGTTTTGGGGCAGGATGTAATGATACTGTTACATACAACAGATCTTTACTTATAAATCAAAACGGAGTAAATGCAGATGCACCAGGAGCTACAGTAAATTTCACGGCTGCAGGAGTAGCTTCTTATGTAAATTATGGCTGTTCTGCACCGATACAACCTTTTACGGTTAATGCAGGTCCGGCAACTATGAACGCTTGTGCTGGAACTACCATCAATTTAGCTGGTACAGCTCAGGGACAGCAATCTGTAGCTTGGACAGCAGCAAGTGGGACTTTTGCAAACACTTCCAGTTTAGCAACTACTTATACCATTCCAGCCAATGCTGCTGGTCAGGTTATTACACTTACATTAACCGCTACCAATACTTGTGGAGCTAATGTAGTAGATACTATTGCATTGACAGTAGGAAATAGTGTTACACCAACATTCAACTTACCAACTACGCTTTGTAACGGAGCGGTTGCACCGGTTTTGCCTGGTACTTCTACAAATGCAATTACTGGAACTTGGTCGCCAGCCACAGTAAGCAATACTGCAAACGGAACTTATATCTTTACACCAACAGCAGGACAATGTGCTTCAACTTTCACATTGAATGTTACAATAGGAACTACAACTACGCCAACATTTTCATTGCCAACAGCAATCTGTTCAGGAGCAACAGCTCCGGCTTTGCCAACAACTTCAAATAATGGAATCACAGGAACTTGGTCGCCAGCAACGATCAACAATATTGCAAACGGAAGTTATACTTTTACACCTGCTGCAGGACAATGTAGTACACCTTTTACATTGAATGTAGTGATTAGCAACAGCATTACACCAACATTTACCATCGCGAATACATTCTGCAGTGGTACAACAGCACCGATTTTGCCAACAACTTCGAATAATGGAATTACAGGAACTTGGTCGCCATCTGTGGTAAACAATACTGCAAATGGAGCTTATGTATTTACTCCGGCGGCAGGACAATGCGGAACTACATTTACATTGAATGTAGCAGTGACTACAACAGTTGCTCCAACATTTACAATTGCCAATAATTTCTGTAACGGTACAGTTGCACCAATTTTACCAACAACATCAAACAATGGAATTACGGGAACTTGGTCGCCAGCAACAGTAAGCAATACAGCAAATGGTAACTATGTGTTTACACCCAATGCAGGACAATGCAGCGCACCCTTTACCTTGAGTGTAACGGTAAATCCTATCGTTACACCAACTTTTGCAATAGCTACGACACTTTGCAGCGGAACTACAGCTCCGGCTTTACCAACAACTTCAGACAATGGAATTACGGGAACTTGGTCGCCAGCAACTATTAACAATACAACAAATGGAGCTTATGTGTTTACACCAAATGCTGGACAATGTAGCGCACCTTTTACTTTGAATGTAGCGATTACTAATTCTATTGCACCAACATTCACAATTAATGATACTTTCTGTAACGGAGCAACAGCTCCAATTTTGCCAACAACATCAAATAACGGAATTAATGGAACTTGGTCTCCAGCAACTGTTAGTAATACCGCAAACGGAACTTATGTGTTTACCCCAACAGCAGGACAATGTGGAGAGACATTTACTTTAACAGTAACGGTTACGCCAAATGAAACTCCAGATTTTGCTACAACACTAACAATCTGCAACGGACAAACGCCTCCTGCTTTGGCAACAACTTCGCCAAATGGTGTGGTAGGAACTTGGAGCCCATCGTCGATAGACAATACCACAGCTGCAAGCTATGTATTTACACCAAATGCAGGACAATGTGCCAATCCTTTGACTTTGCAGGTAACACTTAGTGCTTTTGAAATTGATTTCGATCAAAGATGTGTAGGAACTGATTTCGTAGTGACAGCGCTTCCTCTAAATAATTCATTTGATCCAAATACTGTGAATTACCTTTGGAAAGACAGCCAAGGAGTTACGGTTGGAACCAATGAAGAGACTTTGAATATTACTGATTTGATGAGTGTTGCTTCAATCACTTTTCCAGCAACCTATACCGTAACTATAACAAACACTGCCGGATGTTCAACAACCGACAATGTAGTTATCTTCGGTGCTTTTTGTAGAATCCCAAAAGGAATTTCTCCTAATGCTGATGAGAAAAACGATTCATTTGATTTGACAGGCCTTGGAGTTGATGAAATAAAGATCTACAACCGTTATGGAACAGAAGTTTTCCACCAGAGAAACTACACAAATCAATGGAGAGGACAAACGGATAAAGGAGATGAATTGCCAACAGCAACCTACTTCTATGTAATCAAGAAAAATACAGGAGAGAACATTACGGGCTGGGTATATGTCAACAGGTAATTTCCAATAAATATTTTTATAAAATTTAAAAATAGGTCCGACTTTGTTGGGCCTATTTTTTTTTGTAATTAAGGTTCAGTTTACATGTAGCAAATTCATAAAAAACACATCAGATGTTGATATTTTCAGGTGAGCAAAATAATTACTTTTAAACTACAACTAAATAGAAACCTATCTATGAAAAAGCCCAATAAATTTCCCGAGCAGAAGCAATCCCTTCCTGGCGAGGAAGCAATGATGACGCCGCAACCTGAAGTAATCAACGCAAATTATAAAGGAAGCGAAAAACTAAAAGGCAAAATTGCTTTGATAACGGGTGGCGATAGCGGAATTGGTAGAAGTATCGCCGTTCATTTTGCTCGAGAAGGAGCAGCTGTAGCGATACTGTATTTAAATGAAAAGACAGATGCCGAGAACACAAAAAAACTTATTGAAAAAGAAAATCAAAAATGCATCCTTATTGAAGGTGATTTAAAAGACGAAAAGTTTTGTCAATCTTCTGTTCAAAAAGTTATCAAAGAATTGGGAGGATTGAATATCGTTGTCAATAATGCAGGGCTTCAATTTTCCGAAAACAAAGTAGAAAACATTACAAAAGAGCATTTGCAGGAAACTTTTGAAACCAACATTTATCCGTTTTTTTATATTGTCAAGGAAGCACTACCACATCTTAAAAAAGACGATACCATAATCAACACCACTTCAGTAACGGCCTATCGTGGAAGTGAACACTTGTTGGATTACTCCAGCACAAAAGGCGCCATTGTCACTTTTACACGTTCATTGGCAACGATGCTGGCAAAAAAAGGAATCCGTGTAAACGCTGTTGCCCCAGGACCAATCTGGACACCGCTCATTGTAGCCACTTTTGATAAGGTTTCAGATTTCGGACAGGACACCCCAATGGGCAGGGCAGGGCAACCTTCTGAAGTTGGACCCGCTTATGTTTTTCTGGCTTCCCAAGACAGCAGTTACATCACAGGACAGATCATCCATATCAATGGTGGAGAAATTGTTGGCAGTTAGGTAATCCTTGTAGTGTTTAAGGATTTTACCCATTTTTCTTTACCGCAACTGCCACACAAATGTTTGTCTGTCTGTTCAATTACTTCTGTAGTGCCACAAAAGGCACAGGAATAATTGTCCGTTTTCATAATCTGTACATGCTGTTCTTCATACAGGTGCGGTAGTATCGGCAACCCATACTTCACATCTTCATCTTTATAATAGTAAAGACTGATTTCGCCTGAGATTTCAATGTAAGCCAACTCAATCTGACCAAGATGGGAAACACTATATTGTCTCATTTCACCAAAAAATTCGTCATAACCGATGGGTTCGTTTTTGAAATTTGTAATGGAGAATTTACCATCTTTAATCAAACAAATAGGAGTTCCTTCTATCATTTTTTCTATCCTATCGCTTTTAAAAACTAAATAGGTGGTCAATTTATAACAGAGGATAATCATTATAAAAACGGTAAAGGCACTGAGTATTCCCACTTCCTTATAAAACATTGGGTCGCCTGCAGCCGAACCCAAACTGATGATGATCACTAATTCAAAAACCGAAAGTTGCTTGACACCTCTTTTTCCAAGGATGGCAAGTGCTATCAAAATAGCGACAAACATTATAACAGTGCGAATGGCAATTTCAATTAGAAAGATCCATTCCGTTTCTCCTTTTAAAATTTTATCGAGCTCAAAGTCTGAAAATAAAAGCATAATGATAGTGTTGGGTTTAACGATTCTAATGTACAAAATTGTACAACACAAAAAAGGACAACTGGGTGAGTTGCCCAATTATCCTTTTGCAATGTCAAGGATGAGATTAAATGTTGCGATCCGTACTCAAATCGTCTTCAGACAGATCATCATCTTCATCAAAATCACTTGTATTCTTCAATTCCTCTGCATCCTCTTCATCGGTTGAAGCATATGCATCATCCTCTCCGCCGCCGTAATTTCTTGAATCGCTGTTCCTTCTATCTTCCTCGCTGTTTCCAGTGGTTTGACGGTTACCACCATTGTTTCCAGAGTTAAAATCTCTTTCACCTAATCTGCGATTTTCATCATCATTTTCGTAGGTGTTCGCACTTGATTCATTTCCATCAGGATGACTAGACAGTCGTTCGTCATCATTTGCGTGTTCATCTGTGCCACTTAAACGCTCAGATTCATTTCCGCCCAACTGTTGTCCTTGATTTCTTTGTAAATCCTGGTTTTGATTCTGACTTTCACGGCTGTCTTGACCGTAATTGTCGTTTTGGTTTGTGTTCATAGCAATAAATTTTTAAATGATTAATATTTCAAATGTATAAACATCAATTTGCTAAACATTATAAGATAAAAACTCATAGTTGTGTAATTAACATGTTGATAATTAATAGTATAATGTTTACTGTAATCTTGTAATGTTCAGTTGGAATACTATAAATTATTCCTGTTGAGATAGTAAATCTTTGTGGGCATAGAATAAATATTCATTATTAATTATCAAATAAGACTGTTATGAAAACAAGCACAACTAAGACTGCAGCAACGAAAACGACCGCAGCAAAAAAAACAACAACTGCAAAATCTTCAACAACTAAGAAGACGGGCACAAACGGAACTGTAAAAGCAAAATCAAATGCCGCCGAGGGATTAAGATCTTTATTTGAAGACAGTTTAAAAGACATTTATTGGGCAGAGAAAGCGCTAACAAAGGCATTGCCCAAAATGGCAAAGAATGCAACTTCACCAGAGTTAAAAGCTGCCATAGAGAACCATTTGTCTGAAACAGAAGAACAAATCACACGTTTAGAGAAAGTGTTTGAGGCCGTTGGTAAAAAAGCTGTCGCAAAAAAATGTGATGCTATGGATGGACTCATAAAAGAAGGAGAAGGCATAATGGAAGAAACAGAGTTGGGAGTAGTAAGGGATGCAGGAATCATTGCCGCTTCGCAAAAAGTGGAACACTATGAAATAGCTACCTACGGAACCCTATATGCATTTGCAAATATTTTGGGAGAAACAGAAGCCGCCGAATTATTAGCGACCACATTAGAGGAAGAGAAAAATGCAGATGTTAACCTAACCGAAATTGCGATGGCATCAATCAACATTGAAGCGGCAGATCAGGAGGAAGAATAACAATAATTAAAAAAAGAAAACCTGCCTAAAAGCAGGTTTTCTAATCTAAATTAATCTATAAATCATTATTATGAAAGCATTAGTATTCCATAATCCAAAAAATGTAAGTGTAGACAATGTAGATGATCCACACATAGAAGAAAGTACAGATGTTATCCTAAAAGTAACCTCTACGGCAATCTGTGGCTCAGATTTGCACATCTATAACGGATTTATTCCACAACCTCAAAGCATGGTGCTTGGTCATGAGTTTATGGGAATTGTAGAGGAAGTAGGTTCGGGTGTTTCCAATCTAAAAGTAGGCGATAGAGTTGTTGTGCCGTTTCCGGTTTCCTGCGGCACCTGCCATTTCTGCAATATGAACCTTCCTACGCATTGTGAAAACTCCAATCCAGACCATTACGGACCAGAAGGAGGTGTAGCAGATGGCAAAGGAGGCGGAATGTTTGGTTACACAGACTTATACGGAGGATACAGTGGCGGTCAGGCCGAATACGTTCGTGTTCCCTATGCAAATTTTGGTCCCAGAAAGATTTCTGATGCCCTTACAGACGATCAAGCTTTGTTCCTTACGGATATATTTCCTACCGGATGGTCCGCCATCGATTGGGCAGAACTTAAAGGAGGCGAAACCGTCGTAGTATACGGTTGTGGTCCTGTCGGAATTATGGCCATGAAAGCCGCATGGCTCCAAGGTGCAGGACGTGTTATCGGGGTAGACACCCGTGACTATAGATTAGAAATGGCAAGAAAAGCTGCAAACGTTGAAACAATCAACGGAGAAAAAGAAGATGCTGTTGAAGTGATTCGAAACCTTACCAATGGTTACGGAGCAGATGTTTGCGTAGATGCAGTAGGGATGGAGGCCGATCATGGATTTCTGACAAAAGCTAAAAACTTTATTCAAGGAGAAGTGGGGACCATGCGGGTTCTGGAACGTTGTATGGATGCCGTTCGTCGTGGCGGAACTGTAACTGTTGTTGGCGTATATGGTACGCCCTATGATAATTTTCCATTGCACCAATGGTTTGACAAGGGCATAAAATTAAAGGGAGGACAAGCTTTAGTTCACAATTACATCGACCATCTGATAGATTTGGTAGAAACTGGAAAAGTGACCTTGGAAGATATTATTACTCATAAAGTTCCATTACATGAAGCCGCCAAGATGTATGATATATTCAATAAAAAGCAAGACAACTGCGTAAAAGTAGTTCTTAAGCCTTAAAGTGTTCAGTTCAGAGTATAACTAAAAAAATATCATGAAAATGAAAAACACAATAGTAGGATGTATGCTGATGGGAGCGTTGGTTACTTCCTGTAAAGACAGTACTGTTGCATCACCTGCAAATGAAAGGATGGAGAAAAATCATCCAACAAGTGATAACAATTCATCCACCCAGCAGGTTGATACTACTTCGGTAATAAAAGATTCCCTCATTGATCACAACATGAAAGGGCAGCGTGACACACATGGGAAAGATACAGATGCTGGAAGGTAAATATTGTAATACTATAACTTTCAAGCGAAATCTTATAATATTTAAGAAATGTTTAGGTATATTTTTGCTTTAAACCCTATTAGTACTACCAAATTTTAAATGAACATGAAATCAGTAAAAATCAAAATCTTAACCTATTTGGTTCTTGCCCTATTTGCGGGATTCATTACAGGTTCCTGCGAAGATTGTGACGACGGTAATAACTTTGAAGATGAGCAAAATACCACAGTGACCGACAGTCTTTCAATCCTATATTGATAATAGGATATATGCAATTAAAAAAGGATGCCTCAAGGCATCCTTTTTTAATTTATGATAGTACATCACATCATTATAGTAGTAATTTTATATTTATTTTATTAGATTTATTTGATAAAACTTACAATATGAAGTCTATCGTCCCCAACTTCTACCTCATATAAGCAGTTTTGGTTTTTTAGGATCAGGAAATACAAAAGCAGGAAAGCAGGCAGTCGATAGCCCATGCAAAGCCATTGGGTAGTGAAAAAGATGCCAGTTAAGAAAGCAACTTAAGCCAAAAAACTCCTGCCGTATGGCAATGAGCGGATCATACTTAGTGTTCTGGTAAATGATTCATCAGATTTTAAAACTTTAATCAACCAACATACTCAAGTAGCTAAATCCCCATCAAAAAAATAGGGGAAACACCTAGTCTGAAAATTGCTATAATCCCTACGTTTGAAAACCCTTAAACAACAAAACAAAAACCCCTAAAAAAACAATCATGGTTACCGCCCTATCAAACATACCCAAAATCCACTTCAACGGAACCCCTACACAATGCCTCCTTTTTGGCCACACCGTCGAAGTCCTGCAAAGCATCCATTCCCTGCACCGAACCAATGCCGTTGCCGAAGAACGCAACAGCAATTTCCGCCTTGAGGCTGATATTTTCTACCACGCAATAGAACACCTCATGCAGTCAGAGGCCTTTTCACACGAGCAACTAATAATCTATTTCCAAACCCAGATTTCCTTAGAAGAATTCCACCGCACGCTCCCAGACGAGCTTCAGGTGACCTTTGAAGCCCATCTTCCCTATGCCGTCGATTTCCTTCTCCTGGGCATGAGCAGTGCTACCTATACACAAATGGAAAAAGAAGAACGGGCCTATCTGCACCAGCAATATGAAATACTCCTGTGGGAACTCCTTCAAAAAGACCTTGGCCTCACAGAATTCATTGGCGCCTCCCAAAACCTTTTTGTCGAATATGTAACCTACAAGCAATCCGTATAGGTAATTTTAAAGCCTCAATAAAATAAATCCAGTCTTGTCATTATACAGAGGAGGAATGAATAAACCAATACACACATATTCAGAGAAACACCATTTGATAGTAAAAAAAATCACAGAATTAGTAAGTTTTTTTGTAGGAATCCTATACATTTGCCGCACAAAACAATACCCCTACATTTAAAGCCATCCAGAAAGAGATTCATAATAAGAATCAAACCAAAAATACACAAAAATGTACGCTTACTACAAAAACACTCTTGCAGGAGTAATCCTGCTACAAGTCCTTGTGCTCACAAGTTGCCAACATAATACGGGATCCGTGACACCCCAAGGAGTAAATACTTTAGCGGTATCGCACCCAGCACCCTCAATCAAGAAAAGCAAAATGGCCAGTAGCATCGACACCATGAGTCATTCCAAACCACGTACACGCAAATACGGAGGTTATACCTATAATTACGATGTAAAGGGTAAGGACCTCTCAGGCAATAGTGTTACAGGAAATGTAAATATGTACGGCAGATACGGAGTAGGGACCCTACTTGATAAAAACAAAAATAAAGTAGATGTAAGACTGCAATGGGTAGGAGAGACCGAACTTGAAGCAAATGACTGTGATGGAAATTCTTGGAAGTTAAAAGTGGAGTAGGTTTGTTTGCTGACATCACCCCACACCTTCATTGTGAGGAATGAAGCAATTGCATCCTTAATTGTCGGGAAATTTTGTCAACTTTGTGGAAGTTGATTCTGGGATTGCTTCGTTCCTTGCAATGACATTACAACGTTGTGGAAGGTGATTTTGGAGCTGTTTTTTTTATCCTAAACTACAATTCCCACCAAATCCCCCCAAAAAAAAATTAAAGCCCATAAGTCAAAACAAATAAAACACAAGTCAAAACATAAATCAACGTACTCACTTTGCTGTTTTTTAGGGAGTAGCTAAAAATGTAAGCTATTGAAAATCAATAGTAAATGGATACGCAAAAAAGTGAGTATCAGCTATTTTATAAAATAGCTGATAAAGACAAAAAAACGAGTCGAAATTATTTTTAGGTTTATCAACATCAATAATCATAAACCTAAACTTAAAGAAAACATTATGGCTTCAGAAACAGGACACTACAAAAACGTTGCAAACGGATTGTTATTAATTGAAAGGATTGAAACATTTCCATCAGAGTATAAACCTTCAAAGAAAAAGATTACACTGGTAGAGCTAAAGGACTACCACGAAAAAGGAAATAACTATATTACAGAGGTTCAACAGGCGAAAGGTAACTGGTCGTTGATTGTGGATGGAAGACAGCAAGGGTTTAGGGGCATCAAGAAATTCTCTACCCGCATCATGGGGATTCTTTCGGGAACTAACATGACTAAAAAGGAAATTGAAACTGCAAGGGCTATCAATGTAAAGATTCAAGGTGTTAAATTGATCAAGCCAAAAGAAGTGGATATCGAGAAGGAGGCCAACGAGCCAGAGGCTAAGAAGCACTCGGCATCCCGCCAGAGCTACGATAGCCTTTATGAGAATTTTTCGGATTTGATAGAACTGCTTACTATCTGCCAAGGGTATGACCCAGTTGTTGACGAGTTTAAAATTGTTAGTTTAAAGGGTTATGCTAAGGGATTATTGGACTATAACAGCCAGATGGCGCAGGCAGAAGCAAAGATTACGGATATCAGAGAAAAAAGAAATGTTTTTATGTATACTCCAGAAACTGGGTATGTAGACGTGATGCTTGATGCGAAGAGCTTTATCAAAGGTTTATTTGGGGCTGACTCTGAAAAATTTAAAAATATCAATAAAATAAGCTTTAGAAATATTCGATAATAGTTTTAAAGACTTAGGTATGTTTGAAATAAAGTGCTTGCTTTTAATTTTAAAGTGAGTGCTTTTTTTTTTGAAGTGGGTGCTTTTTATTTTAAAGTGCCTGCTTTTTTTTTTGAAGTAGGTGTTTTTTATTTTAAAGTGCTTGCGATTGGTTGTTTGATAGTTGCGTTTGATTGTTTGATAGTTGCGATTGATTGTTTGATAGTTGCGTTTAGTTGTTTGATAGTTGCGATTGGTTGTTTGATAGTTGCGTTTGGTTGTTTGATAGTTGCGTTTGGTTGTTTGATAGTTGCGTTTGATTGTTTGATAGTTGCGCATGGCTGTTTTATAGTTGCGCATGGCTGTTTGATAGTTGCGATTGGTTGTTTGATAGTTGCGTTTGGTTGTTTGATGGTTGCGATTGGAAAAATGAGTAGTTGTTTTGCTTTAAGTATAGAAAAGATAGAGCATTGGTTCTTTTAGGATGCTTTTAGGGGTATTATGATCAAGGTTTATAGCATTTAATACTGAAATTGGATTCAATCAATTTGAATGTCCATAACCGTATCCATAACAATTTTAAAAATTACAGGAACAAGAATCTTATCGCTTTAAAGAAAAGTGCGAACGAAACTGCCTCGGTACACCCAAGTTGGTATACTGCAGGACAAACCAGTAATCCGTAGCAGGAAGCAACTGTCCGTTATAAGTACCGTCCCATACTTCGGCATTTTTTAGGTTCAAATGCTTGATCAATTTGCCATAACGGTCAAAGATGTCCACCTTTGCACCGTGCTGAAAAAACAACTCCTTGATGGTCCATGTGTCGTTATAGCTGTCGTTATTCGGGGTAAAGAAACGCGGATAGCCTATCACGAGTACATCATTTTTAGTAACTGCTTTTGAACAGCCATCGGCATCCAGCATCGTAATAGAATGAAGCCCTGCCGTTACATGATGAAAAATAGGACTGCTCTGAGGAGCGCCACCATCCAACTGATACAAGTAGTTGCCACTACCAGCAGGCACGACCGTCACGGTTTGGTTATCAGAAAAATCAGTATCAACCGACCAATCAAAAGAGAGTACGGCAGGGGTTACTATGGTAGCGGTAATGGTTTGCATGGAAGCACAGGCAGTAATAGCAGGGGTAAAGGTATATGTGCCATTTGTAGTTATGTCTACTACGCTTGGCGACCAAGTACCCGGTATTCCGTTAGGAGAAACAGCAGGCAATAACGGCGCGACACCTTCTTGGCAAATTTCAATATCATCAAAATCAGGCGCAAACGAACCGACATAAATTGTTACCGAAATGGCAATCCTAGGGCTTTCGCAAAAACCAACCGACTGACTGCAATAGTAGATAAAGGTGCCGAGTACCGAAGTGTCAATTACAGGAGGTATGCTCGATGGAGTACCGCCTGTAGCATTTTGTCCGTACCAGTTTAAGGTAGCCCCCGGCATGGCGGTAACGCCCCATTCATTATCGGTAGCATTCTGGCACACTGCAATAGCAGGAAAAAGAGCGACTGGAGGTTGGGTTACCAATGGCAAATTCAAATCGGCCATAAAGGGTGCGCTCACGCAATTTGTCAAGGTATTCTTTACCGTTACCGGATAAATAGCAGGAGGCAGGTTCAGAAAATCCTGACTCGCCTGATAGTTAGTTCCATCAAGGCTATACAGATAATCAGGATTTAAGGGGCTAGAAACACGGATGCTGCCTGTTGCGCTACTGCAAGTACCCAAAGAAATAGCCACTGAGGGAATAGGCGGGATGTCCAATGGAAGTATGTGAAGCACAAAATCCTGCGTGCAACCCGTAAGCAGGTTGGTAGCCGTTGCCGTATATGTGCCGCTCGAAAGTGTCGTAGCAGGATTGGCAGTGTTGGGAGCCAAGGTAGGACCGTTCCAAACCAGCGAAGTATTGGGCGTAGTGCTGTTCGCCGTCAAGTTTACCTGGCAGTTGACAATGGTTTGTACCGCCGTAACATCAGGTTGTTGCAATCCAGCGGTACTAAATGTCAGCGTGTTTCCCGTACCGATACAGCCCAGCAGATTATTGCGCAAGGTAACGGTATAAGTATTCGAAGCTAGGTTGTTGAAAACCGGACTCGCTTGAAAAGTAGTGCCGTCGAGGCTGTATTCAAATTCAGTTCCCAGTGGTGCATCAACGGTAATCACTCCCTTAGGAACCGTACAGGTAGGCTGTTGGGTGATGCTCGCGACCGGAATGTCGCAAGGTGAAAAGGAATTCTTCAGAAGGCTCGCAGGCGCAAAACAACCTGCATCAATTGGAGCTACCGTGAGCAGTACCGCATCGCCGGCATTCAGACCGTTAACGGTAAAATCAGTAGCCGTAACCGTACCACCGCTGATGGGCGTGCCGCTGTTGATGGTATAGCTCACACTATAGCCTGTAACCAATGGCAGTGCTTCCCAATCGAACGCTACCGTCGAAGAAACTGTTGAAGAAGCCGTGAGTGCTACTGTAGTTGTTGGTGTTACTGTAACGGTTGTTTCATTGCTAAGGCATTTTTCTGCCGCTTCAAAAACGATGTCGTCTATGGCAAATTCGTTTCCGTCAAAGTAGGTGTTTACATTGTTGATGCTGATGTTGGCCCTACTATTAATCCATCCCGAAAAATAAGTGAGCGAGTATTGAACCCAATCATTACATCCGGTAGTTGAAGGTGCTGGAAAAAGAATGATATTCTGAATCGTTCCGTTAATAATTACAGTAATATTCGCAGGATTTATGGCAGAAAGTGATTTTACCCAAAAGGTTAAGGTGTAATTTGTAGTAAGTTGAACGGGTACGGTTTGTATCCAAACGGCATGACCACCACCATCATAAGCACGGTTAATGCCATTAACAACAAGCATGTTTCCCATTCCAGTAGTATGGTCGCCACAGACAGGAGTGCTTGCCCATACAGCTGGATTATCTACAACGCCATAGGCGCCAGGAGCATTTTCAAAATTGGTAGGATAATAATAATGACTGGAGCCAAAGCCTACATTCCCCATCGAAAAATCACCATTGTAGATTAAATTTCCCGTAGTGGTATTGTCTATTGACACGGCCTTATAGGTAGTGGTTACAGAAGGACTCACGGTTACGGTTGGGGTACTGGTAGTTGGCAAATCGCTATCATAAGGTTGTGAGCTCCAATAATAAGGAGTGGTACTGCCACTGACCTGAAGAGTGGTGGTGTCGCCATCACAAATAGTTATATCTGGGCTTATCGTCAATGCAGATGTCAATGGTTGTATGGTTATTGGGTGGGAAACTATTGTTCCGTCGCCATCGGTAGCGGTTAAAGTATAATTTCCTGGCTGTAGATTGTCAAATGGACCTACTGTATTGGAATAAGAAGGTCCTACAAGCGATACTGAAATAGTACTTTGATTGCCGCCACTGGCATACCAATCGAGCGAAATCCCTCCCTGGCAAGTACTCTGAAATAAAGCATAGGTTACCGTAAAAGGCCACTGCTCCCGCAATAAGGAAAGCTCGTCCAAGGCAAAATCATTTCCTACCGCATTAGTATTGAAATTCCAAAGGTTGATGTCTACACAATCTGCCGTAGCTTCAAAACTATAGGACACTTTCAGCCATCCATCTGCCGGGAGAGGTGCGACGGTACTGCCGGTTAGTAAGGTAATATTGGAAGCATTTGAAAAATCAATCCGAACATCTGCCTGTGTTGCAGGACCGGTTACCAAAGCAGTTGCCGATCGTATATAATAAGTAAAGGTATAGGTAGTTCCGGGAGTTAGCCCACAAAAACCGTTTCCACCATAACCACCTTTCCAAAAGTATTGATGTGGTATTGTACTTCCATCAATCAGCAACGTGCTACCACCGCCTTCTGTCATATCATCTATCGGGATAAAGGCAGTATTGAAAGTATCGGGTTCATGATAGACCGTGCTTTGTCCAGGCAAAGTGCTTCCTGTGTAAGGAGCATTCAGATAGACATAGTCAGTAGTGGTAACATTATGGTTCGTAATCCAAGTCCAAGAAAAATCTCCCTCCATGTTACCACCATTGATAATGTTTTGTTGTGCAAACAGTTCAGCGGAAAATAGGAGAGCCAGCCCAAATAGGCAGCAAGAAACTTTACGGAGTAGAGTAGTTAACAATCTCAATAGAATACAATTAGGGTTGAAATTTAATGTTTATTAAATCAGAAATAACGTTCTAATTGGAGCTAAAATACACATTTTAAAGTATATAAAAATTAAAAAAATACAATCTGAGGTAAGAGCAACATCAAATGATAATCGTTCGCTAGTATTTTTACTAAATTTGACGAACATATAACTTATAGTGCAAGAATGAAATACCTGATAGCCTTACTGTTCCTAACCTTCTGCCATCCCGAAGCTCCTTCGGATAAGAAAACACCCATAACCTTCGAAGGCAAGATAACAGCCGTAAAAGACGGTGACACCTTCAAAGTTTTCGCCAAGGGAAAAGAAACCACCATAAGGCTGGCCCATATAGACGCACCCGAGAAGAGACAGCCTTTCAGCAACAATGCAAAACAGCTTGCCTCCAACCTATGCTTCGGAAAAACAGTTAGAATAGTAAGCGACGGCACAATAGACAGATACAAACGCCTCGTAGCAGAAGTCTACGTCGGTACAATATGCATCAACCAGCAATTGGTAGAGCAAGGTCTGGCCTGGCATTACAAAATGCACTCCAAATCCATCCTCTACGCAAACCTAGAAACCAAGGCGCGAGAAAAAAAAGTAGGCCTCTGGATAGACAAAAACCCTACAGCCCCCTGGGAATGGCGAAAGCTAAAACGGAAAAAGAAAAATCCGTAAAGAGCAAACAGCTAGTTTCAATAAATGATAAAAAACTCTAAGATTGCATTAAGCTACGAATCCATCATAAAAAGCAAAAACCCCTAAAATCAATTGATTTTAAGGGTTTTGTTTTTACTGGCGGAGAAAGAGGGATTTGTCATCCATTTCTAACCGATTGATATTGTTGATTTAATATCTTTTAAATTCCTAGGGTCTCGCTTTTGCATCTATAAATGACGTGCAAATTTTTCGAAATCTTATAGTACAAAACTATGAAAATTAGATGATTAAACAAAGTGAATAACTGAAATTATTGTTCATTTATTGAACTGGTTATTACTGTAAAAAGTATGTAGAATGAAGTTTAATAATTGATACATTTTTTATAAACCTCATCCGATAATTAAAGGTTCTACTTGTTCAATCTTTAAGCTGGTATAGTTACAGAACTCCTCAACTGATACGAACTCATTTTCAAGCTTATTCAGGTCACTTCTTATCTTTTGCAATAATCTTGCACTTTGTCTATAACTCTTTCCTGTAATGCGTTGTATGTCCTTTGGGTAGATACACAACCTCTTTTTTTCAATTTTCATACTTTATCTATGCCTTTGACTAGGCTTTGAGTTACCTAAAACCTATCTGAATTAAACATTTGAAGCCATAAAATTAATCATTCTTTGAACTGGTTCAGAAACGATTAATGAACTTGTTGTGATGTCTTTTGTATCGATTTTGGACATATGTGTCATAAAATGACAATCGTTTCCTTTTGTAAATAATCTTGCTTCAAATTTGTTTTAAATCATTCAAGAATAGTTGCAACTGATTGGAAGAATGAAGGAGATTTTAAATGAATGTTTAACAAAATTTTGAAGTTATGGCTAGACAGAAAGGCATAATTAAATTGAAAGGTACTATCGGGGATATTACCTTTTATAAAACGCAAGATGGACACTTGGCCAGAGAAAAAGGCGGCATTGACGCTAGTAGAATTGCCACTGATCCTGCGTTTCAAAGAACCCGTGAAAATGGTTCTGAGTTTGGTAGAGCTGGTAAAGCCGGAAAGCTTTTGAGAACAGCTTTTAGACCGTTGTTATTGAATTCTGCGGATAGCAGAATGGTAAGCCGATTGACTCAACGAATGGTGAAAGTCATCCAAGCGGATTTAGTGAGTGAAAGAGGTTTGCGTAACGTGATTGATGGAGAAGCTGAGTTGTTATTTGGTTTTGAATTCAATATTCGTGGGAAACTGGGAACAAGTTTGTTTGCTCCTTTTGTAGCAACGATTGACCGTGTTTCTGGTGAAATCACGGTAGATTTGGCTTCGTTTATTCCTGCGAATATGATTGCAGCTCCAAGTGGAACTACGCATTTTAAAATCATCTCTGGCGGTGCTGAAGTGGATTTTGAAGCTGAAACTTTTGTGGTTGCTACTTCTGAAACTGCAATCTTGTCTTGGGATGGAACCGCTACTGCTGTTATCAGTCAAACAAATGCGGTTACTGCTAACTCAACAAAACCATTGTTTTTGGCATTGGGACTTGAGTTTTATCAAGAGATAAATGGACAAATGTACCCATTGAAAAATGGTGCTTTTAACCCATTATCGATTGCTAAGGTTGATAGCGGTGTGTAATGGTTATTTGGTTAACTAGAACTTATTTCCCTGAAGGAACGAATGGTAAACTCGAATGCGAAGGTAAATTGATTTGCAACACAATTGAATTGCCCTGGAAGATGAACGAAACGAAGGTTTCCTGCATTCCTGAAGGGAAATATTTTATCAGAAAGCGATACAGTACCAAATACAAATGGCATTTGGAAGTGATGGATGTACCGAATAGAAAATTCATTCTTTTTCATCCTGCCAATAATGCTCAAAAGGAATTGCAAGGCTGTATTGCCCCTGTTACTAAACTTTCTGGTCCTGGACTTGGTTTGATGTCTCGAATAGCTTTTGAAAAGCTTAAAAGGATTGTTTACCAAGCTTTGGATAAAAACGAAAGTGTCGAATTAATTGTTCAATCCTAGAAATTACGATTATGAATAAAATTGTAGAGAGAGCAACCGCTCCCACACCAAAGTTTTTTAAAGTGCTTCGAACTATTGGATTGGTATTGGCCACTGTTGGCACTGCTGTTTTAACTGCACCAGTCGCTCTGCCAGTAATTGTGACTACGGTTGGTGGTTATGTTGCAGTTGCTGGTGGTGTTATCTCAGCGGTAAGTCAGTTGACTGTAGAAAAAAATGAGCAGCCATAGTAATTCAACTCTGTTTGGAACTGCTGGAGGTACTTTTTTGAGTATGATACCCAATTTGAACTCGGAAGATTTGATAAAAACAGTTATTTTAGCAACTGTTGGAGCTGTAGTGAGTTTTTCAATTTCGGTATTGCTCAAATACCTTTGTAAGAAGCACAAAAAATAAGTTTAGCCCTAGTTGTGGTGACCTTTGGGTTAAACAAAATGAAAGTCAGGTCTGAAAAGACTTGACTTTTTTTATTTTATACTTATATTTGAGATAACTATTTATGAATATTAGTACTACTTAGTTTATTATCGGTTATTCTTTTTAGATGTCCTCCTGCAACATTTTTCCAGTTTGCACTCGGTGGAATAACAGTTTTTAACTATATAAAAAATCTAGAAGATATGAAAGACATTGGAATTTTTTTGAAAAGGTGGATTGGAGTTAACGCGGACAGACCAAAAGTAGAAAAGTCTAATCGATAGTGAATTAGGGACGAACATATTGCAGTTAGCTTCTCAGGTTCGATTCCTGACTGTCCACAAATTATAACCCTGATGATTCAGGGTTATTTTTTTATATACCGATAAAGGATAACCCTTCTCAAATCATTTATTAAATTGATATTTTCGTGAAATTGTATCTCTTTTTGTTCCAAAAATTTGAGCTTTTCTACATCTTTTTTATGCTGTTTAAAATCTAACATCATTTCGTTTGATTTAATGGTTAAATTTTTTACAAAATCACTGATTCTGATGTATGGAATGACTGAACCAATTAGAAATTGGTGCCAAAATTTTATACGCCAAAGGTTTGAAATAATAGCCTGCATGTTCTCGCAGTCTTCCAAACATTGAAAGATGATTACAAAACAATTTGGACATGGTTCATCCAAAGGTTTGCCTGTATTCAAACCTTTGTTTAGGATAAAGAAATGAGGATTTGCGTACTTTACGCCGTTTTGGTGGTGTTTCATTTTAAAATTTATCATATCGTGGCTTTTAAGGATTTATCGACTGGACACACTTTGCCATTAAAATTTTTTCAAAAGAAAAAAAGAAAAAAAAGAAAGCACTCTCGTCAAGTGGAGGGTTTCAAAAAAGCAAGTTTTTTTAAAAAAATACTACCACCCTGATTCATCCTTTGGAAGTCGGAATTCGTTGCTTGGTGAGAAAGTTGTTTTGAAAACGTATGGGTGGTGGAGATTTTTTAAAAAACCCGGAGGGCTTGAACTTGCTTTTTTGTAAACCCGGAACTTACCTTTGCTCTCTTTTTTTTATTTTATTTTTTTGCTTTCGAAGCAGGATTTTCCTTTGGAAGTCTGATTTATTTTTGTTTTGGAGTTGGGGTCGTCTTGCAAGGGTTTCAAATTTTGGGGCTGGGCAAAAAACAAAAAGTCAATTATAAACGCTTTTGTCCATAACTGAAATTTGAAACTCTTGCTTCACTGTTTGATTTTTTGTGGTGCTTGAACGTGAAAGTATGCAGTAGTAGTCTCAGTTAGTCGTGTTTTGCTATTGAAAATGGGAAGCACCTCAAAAAAACAATGCAAATACTACCGAGTGCGTTGGCAGTAGCGAAAGCAAGTGTGTGGTTTTTTGATTTGTTTGCACTTACTTTCTGATTGCTTTTTTGGGTGCTGATGCTTCACTTGTCATTGAATAGAAAGGCTTGAAGTTTGAATAATTTTGTTAGGAATTCTAAAAGCATCAGCAACCGGAAAGCAATTACTACTTTATATTCTGACAAATCAAAAAAACACACTCTTGCTGGGCAATTTTATCTTTTGAGGGTGCATGATTTCGATGGTTGGCAGTTTCATCTTCAGTTTGCAAAATTTTTCTTTTGAAAACGATATGCACCTTCAAAAGATAATGCAAGCACTACCGCTTTAAACAAACAGCTGATAAAAACAATTGATAGATTTCCTTCGAAGTGATGATTTTTTTTTGCAGATATGTTCTTATGAAAACACGAAGTAAGACCCGCGAAGCCACGTGTTTTTGGTAGCTGGGTGGTGCGAGGAAAGCTGCCAAAAATGTGTGGCTGGAGCGGGGCTTTTGAGCGTGGGGTGAGCGGCTTTTTTACATAATGTTATTATAGGGCAATGCACCATCTTGTTTTGGAGCACTATTTTCTTTATTGCCCTATAATGCCACATTATGTAACTAAGCTTTGGGAAAAGTTTTTGTTGCCTTGCACCATTTATCTATCGGAGCGATTAACTTCTGGCATACAAAAACTTTTGGAGCGTTGGGAAGGAGGGGCAATAAAATTCATTTCATCTATTATTAATGACTTTTGAACTTTCTTGTTTAGAAACAAACTATATCTGATGGATTGCTATTATTCAAATAATAGTTTTGTGCCTTCTCGTTTTAAATTGTGGAATGCTATTATAGGTAAAGGTAATGCCTCTGATTTAATATATGGAAAAGGAATTACTTCTGATGAAAGCATTAACGATTTCACAGTAATAGGTGTTTCAATTTTAAAAAGTTTCTGTAATTTTTCTTTGTTACTAATAAGCCAATTATGTCGGTCAACATGTTTAGTAATCATTCCTTTTCCACCTTCACGTCCAAGATAGCTATCCATTTCAGTTTTCATTTCATGTATATTTTTGGCTTTAGTTGTGTTCTTACATTCAATACTAAAAACAGTACTACTTGGTTTATGAAACGCTAGGACATCCACATCACCATATGGTTTATCGGCATTTAAAGGTCCTCTCGGAGCGATTTTGACTTCATAATCAATAACAATGAAATCGGAGTGTGAAGCAAACCAGTCTTTTACAATATTTCTATACACATTTCCATTCTTAACACGAAATGCACCCATTATCCGCTTAATCTCAACACCTCCATTATTTAATTTTCCACTATGTAATAAAAATTGTAATTGCTTTTGAGTAGCTATAGCAGCTCTAAAGCCCCAACTCAAAAAATCTTTTTTATCTAAATTAGAATGTCTCACTAAAAACCTTCTTGTTAAACTAAATTCCCGATTGTATTTCCATGGGAAAACTTCACTATTATTGTAATTTTCAGGAGCTGTTAGGTATGAATCCCTTGACGATAAAATAAGTCGGTTAATTCCAGCTATAGCTTGTTCTCTTGGATAGTTGAAATCAACAACAAGTTTTTCAATCAATTCATCTTCTGCCATTGTAATGACTGATTTTTCTGCTTGCATACACAACACTGCTGCATGATAAAATAAAGCATAAAGATTAGAAAAAGTTATTCCCCAATCTTTCAGAAACGCTTCATCTAATTCCTCTATCGATTGGATTATTTCTGGGTCAGCATCGTTTTCATCAACTGGACTATATATTTCAAATCTGTTTTCGAAATTTGATATGTAATCATCAATTTCAGCTTTAGTATTGGATTCAGAATAAGGTTTAAGTTTTTCCTCAAAAAAATCTCTCGATATACCGATACGTCCAGAAGGTAATTTTCCAACTTCAGGGTCATCCATTTTAAAATGTACCGCATCACTTAAAAAACCATAATTCACAATTTCATGCATCAATGCCAAAAGCCTATCAATATCATCTAAACTAGAACTTAATGCTCCTGATATAGGTTGTGCTGCAAGGTATTCAATTAATCCTCTAAGGGCTACCGAAGTCCTTACAAGATTTTTTTCATTTTCATGTATTTCATTTACTTTAGCTTCAATACCCCCAAAGCAGAGCAATTGTGCTGGGATGATAGTCTTATTATATTCTCTTTTTTGAACTAACGCCTCATGTAGTTTCAAAAGAGATATTAATAGATCTTCGTGATTGAATACTCCAATTTCTTTCTTAAGTTTTTCTATTAAGACAGTAGTAGCCGCATTAAATAAAGCCTTTTTTTCATCAGCATTAATAATTTTTTCAGGGATAGTCATTTTTGTTTCAATCAAACTAGGTAACTCATCCAGTAAAATTTCAACCTCAGCATCGGTTAACAAAAATGCTTTCACAAGCCATCTGCGTTCAATCATTAAATCTTGCTGACTGTCAGAAATCAAAATCATTTTTGCTTGATTCAGAGGCATATGATGCTCTATAATATTATTTATATCTTCATCGGTAATCGAAATACCGTTAACTAAATTTAGAGATTTGAGAATTTCTTTCATCATCACTCGCTCACCTTCATTTTTTGAACCCATGAATTCTACCAATGAAGAAAATGGAATGTTAAACGTGATTTTACCATCAATGTATGAGGATGAATATTTATCTCCTTTTTGCTCCATCATTTCAATTGATGTCATAGCCTGAAATGTTGCAGGATTTACTATAATTTCAATTTCTAAAGGATTAGAGCCAATTTGATTGAAATAACCACTAAGAGATTTATAAAATTTATGTAGCCAAAATGCTATTGCATCTGCGTAAAGACGTATTGCAGGTACCATAGAATTTTTCGTAATCTGTCTGTTTGTTATCCATATTGGAAAGGTAAAAGTTTCCAGTACCTGCAAAAAATAACCAATGTGCCTAGTAGGCTTGTAGATAGGTGCAAAGTCTGCAATCCGTGTAACTGGAATAAATGCAATCTCTTCATCAATTTTGATTTTTGTTGCATGATAATTTGCTTTTAGCTTTGTTTGTCTTATTAGTTCGCTGCCTTCTCCAGGAACTAACATCGTATAATCGGGTCTTATGTTGTCTGAAAAATAGAAACCCTGACCCTTTGATTTATAAATGTTATAGATATCAATCATTGATGACATACTACGAGTTTTACTAAGAAAAATATCTGCTGCTTTTGCAAATTTCCACAAACTCAATTGTTCCCAATCTTCACCCTCAGTAAGTGAAATGAAGTTGAATGCTGAAAATGACAACTTGAGTTCTCGTTCTTGAGGCTTATGCATTGCTCCCATGAAAAATCTTCCAATAGAATCATATAAACTTACGGTTAGAAACTTGCAGTCTGAAAGTTTAGGGCGGTTTTTTAATTCTGTAATTACTTTTGTTAAACGCTGATGTGAGTTTTCTCGATTATTTGCAGATTGGTAACTGAATAAATCTGACAATTCTGAAGGAGCCTGCAATGAAACATAGGCTAATCGATTATTATCAAAATGGAGAATAGCTTCTTTAAAGCCTATATCAGTTTTATCTTCAGGGAGTTCAATATCAGTTTCTACCCATCCCATTTTATTGCAAGCTATTCTTACTTCAGTCCAAATTTCTTCTTGATAGGCTAATAGTAAATCCTTTTCGCAACCATATTGTTTTGCTGATCTTAAAATGTATTCATTTATAGCATTAACTTGATTTGATATTAAAAGAAAAAAATACTCATTATTAAACTCTACTATAGGAAAGAATAATAATGGATTAAATTGAGGATCGTAATCTTGAAAATGGCTATCATCTGGTGCAATGATGAAATCATTAATTATTTCGGGGCTGATTTCAAGCAAACTACAAATCTTAACTAATTCAGTTTTTGAAATAGAAAAATCTACTTCTTTATCAAAATGAATTAACTCTTGTGATTCTCTTTGACAGTCTGCATTTCCTTTAATTCCAGCTTTAGTAGCTAACTCCTGACCTAAGTATAAAAGCAAGGTAATACCCTGATAGACCTGTGCCCTAAAAGCATCGGGAAGTTTAATGGTGGTGTTGAAAATTATTTGAGTTAGATTCCTAAAAATTTCTACTGGTTCTAATGCTATTCCAGGAAAAACTGTATAATTACCGCCATAGAAAATTACACTTTCGGAAAACATATTCTCTGCTGGATCCTCATTATGATTGTGGAAATATTCCTTCCTGATTGAATCATAAAGTTTTTTGATATCTTTCTCTTTACCGTTATTTAAATTTGTGACTACAAGTGTAGCTAATTCTTCAATTCGTATATTCTTACCGTGATTCTCAGGCAAAAGTTGCAGGGAAATCATTTCATTAAGTAGGTGTTTTGACTCGTGCGTTGTTATATATTCTTCTGTAATACTTATATTATGTTCGTTTTATTAGATACAATTGTTGGCCATCTGTCTACATTATGACATTTTTTATTTTTCTTACCAGACCCACATGGACAAGAGTCATTTCTTCCTATTTTGTTATTCATATACAGGTCTTTGTGATTAAATTAATACCTTGCTAAGGTAAAGATTAACATTAATTTTTTTAATTGGATTAGGTATTTTTATCGTCTTATTAAACAATAAATTAAGATATAATTTGAAATGAAATTAGCGAAATGAAACAAACAAAGAATTGATGCTAGGAATACTTGGACTAGGAGCGATTTTTGTGCAGTTTGAATGAGATAATGAATGGATACACTAAACTTTAATTATCTTTAATTAAATAATTAATATAGTTTTTTGCTTTGTTGTTATCATAGATTCCATCGAATTTTGCATTTTTGAAAAAAACAGTACATCTTACATCAAAAGGTTTTCTATGAGATATTTTTTTTACTACATAAAATATTCCATGCTTATCATTTTCATAACCATTATTAAATTCATTTTCTAGGTAATCCCAAAACTCTTGAGATTTAATGATGCTTTCTATAATTAAAATCTCTGGATTTAAATTATAAAATTCAGGTAGTACTATATCGTCGTACAGTATATATTCTACTACATAATTGTAATTAGGTTCTGATTTACTTTTGTTGAATTCAGAAATAATAAATCTTTTTTTATTTAATTTTAGTTTTGTACTTGAAACTAGCTGTGCAACCTGATATAAATCAAGAATGAGCATATCAGATAATTGGTTTATCTCATTGATTGTTAATCTACCATGAGCAACTTTATTTCTAATTATTCTAAATTTGAATGAATAATACTCATAGTGTAACTCCCAACTAAAGATTTTTTTTAATCTATTTAGCTTTTCCTGAAAACCTTCAGATAATAACTCGTTATCAGAACCACCACATACTAAACATAAATCGTGAAAAATACCCTCAATAATAGTTGGAACTGCATTTGCAAACATAATCTTTTTTCCATTTTCATAAATATTAAGAGCTTCTTGAATAATTTCTTTTCTTTCATAAAGAATATGATTTTTGTCCAACAAATCATTTATCAAAAATATAATTTCATTTTCATTTATGTAGTTGGCTAGATATTCATTAAATTCTGTTTTATCTTCTAAATCATATTTTTCTTTTAATTTTAAAAAATGAGAATATGGTAACTCTCCGAATTTATTAGCTAGATCATTTGGGCGTTGCGGCAGGTATGCCTGTGGGTTCCAGTTATAATTGTATGGAGTTTTGCCAAAAAAATTATGTGTAAAAAAGTGTTCTATGGAATTGTCTAGTGCAAAATTTCTAATATCATATTTTAAAAAATGAATTACCTCTTCTTTTGCTATTTCATTTAACTCTTTATAATAATGAAGAATTGGAAGTTTTTCTTGTATCTCTTCGGCTTTATTGTCTCTTATTATTTTATCTCTTTTAATACTAATATCATTTAAAGTGTCATCAATTGTCTTTAAATCATTTATTGTATTAGTGTAGGTTTCAAGTAATTCAGATTTAGGTTCTCGAACTATTTCAAGGTATTTTTTACAAATATATTTATGAAAGTCTTCTTTATTTGTAACTGCAATTGATAACTCTTTATCTTTCTTTTCAAAAAAATCTTCAAATATCTTATTACTCCTGTTTTTAATAGTTTTTGGTGTAGTAAAGTTGATGTTTTCTAAATACTTTTTAGTTAGCTCATCAAAATCAACTTGAAAAGGATTTATATCTAGAAATTCTTTTAAAAAATGTTTTGATAATTGTTCGATACTGCAACTAAAAATTCTACCATCTTCTTTGAACTTGTTTAATACTTTAGTCAAATCTGACATTTTTACATTTTCTAATGTTTTTTTTTTCATAGTTGTATTTGAATTTTTATTTTGTATTAAATTAGATTCAACTTCTCATGATTTATGTTTCCTGTCTCTTTTGAATAATAGGCTTGATAAAAATTAAAATTAGTTCTATTATGTTCTTTACATTTTTGATCTATAACTTTTATTATTTTCATTTTATCAGATGTTGAAGTTTTTATTCCAAATATTATACCTTCTAAATCATTAAAATCATATTTCAATTTTCTTTTTTCAGAAGATTCATAGTCATGCAGCATGTTATTTATCAATAATCTATATTCATTTTCATATTGCCAATCTTTTAATTTTGTTGTTGCACCATTTTGAAAATTTAACCAATATTGATCTAACCAAACTTTATTTTTTTCTTCATCTTCGTTAATAGGATCTGCACAGCTACTCATGTTCCCTTCCTGGTCAGTATACCATTGATATCTTAATTGATATACAGGTAATCTCCCTAATGATTTAAAAAAATTAATTTCAACATGTTTATTTTCATAATTGACTTTATGAAATGTATGCGAAACCATTCCTATGATGTCACCATTTTCATTACATCCATATATTGTGTTCAAGTCTAATTGAATTTTATTATCAATAGTATTAGTTTTAAATTTTAAACATACACCAGAATGTTTATCGCCGTAATGTCCCCAAACTGATGAATTACTGCATTCTGACATAAAACAAGCGGTGTACCATTTTGGATAAGCAATAGACTCTAATCTTGTAATATACGCTTCTGAAAATTCATATAGTATAAACTTAAAGTTGTTACTAATATTGGTGTCTTTATTTTTTTTAGCAATTAATAAATCATATTCATGAAAAGTTTTATTGGTTATACTTAAAGCAATATTTTCAAATTGTAATTCATCAATAGTATTGCTTTCGTATGAATTGATTAATTTGATTAATTCGATATTAGCTTTTGAAAAATCTGAAATGTTTTTTAATTTTTTTTTATGGAAAAGTGGATTAAGAAATGAATGATTTTTATAAACAAAACTTATGGAATCAACTGCATAAATTTGAACACTGCGTAAATAACACAATAATTCATTTCTTCGAATTTGTTCTTTTTTGTTGGCTAAATATTCAGGAAGTTTTTTAATAAACAGGAACTGGTTAAATTTATTTTCAATTTCATCAAACATCTGTTTTCTTTTCTCTGTCCTATATTGATTTTGATGGTTGTATATAGGAATATCATTCAAACTTAATGTAGTTTTTTTTATTTCAAATAAATTTGAAAAATATACAGTTTCAAGACACATTAAATAGTGTTTTAAAAGGTTATTCCAAACAATTTTATCTCCCTGCCAAAAGATGTCTAAAAATCCTTCCATAGGATCATTTAATTGTTCTTGAGCAGCAAAATAGATTTCTTGATTTTCAAGTTCTTTATGTTTTCCAATGAGATTTTCTATACATCTAAACCTATACATTATACATTCTTGTGATTGTTTATAATTTATTTATCCTAACCCAACATGAGTTAATCTATCATAATATTTAGATGAGTTTAACAAAATCATCGGAGCATCAATGTAAAAATCATTATTGAAACCGAATTTAAAATATATTGCATATTTATTATGTGGAGGCATGAAGCTTTCCATGTGGTCATTAAATATTTCAACTTGAAATTTGAACGCTGTATTTTTTGGGATTATGATTTCATCATTTAGAACTGTATTTATAGTTTCTTCATCTTTAGGTAATCTAATTTTGTATTTGATTGTTGGTCTAAGAATTGTCGGAATATCAATTACTGGACCTGATAAACCAATGGGAAGTCTTTGGTTTTTTATTTCAATATTAGTTAAGAGAATTGTTTTCTCAGAATTATTTATAAATGTAAAATTGAGTATTGGAAATAGCGATTTAAAACGAACTGCTTCAAAAGCATTTATGGCTCCTTTAATTGCTTCCCAACCGCAATTTTCACTATCAACTGTTACAGATATAAATTGAATATCTGAATTTCTATTCACTAAATTATTCTTCCATTTTTTGACTTCATCAATTTGAATGTCTTTCTTAGTGATTTTAGAATGACAAATAGGGCAAAGTAAAATTAGGTTTTCAATTTGATTGTTTTCTGGATTTTCGTCAATATGATGTATTTCAAAGTGTCCAACATCTGTATTTTCACAATTAGGACATTTGGAGTTTATTTCTTTCTGAAGGATTGCTCTAACTTTATTTACTTGAGGAATTTTGGTTCTATTTTTCTTTGCCATTATATAAAATATTTTACATAGGTATTTGATAGTTCTTGATTAAATTCTTTTCTTAACTCATTCTCCAATTGAGTTTTTATATACTTATTATTTTTAATTTTAGTTAAGAAGAAATTACTATGTGATATTGGTTTTAACCAATATATTTTAAAAAGTTTGTAATCAAAGTCTTCTGGATTTAATAGCCACTTTTCAAAATCAATTAAGTTTTTAAATTTACTTGATTGATTTGGATTAAGCTTAATTTCTAATCTATGGATTAGCATTGTAAAATTCATGAATGAAAAATTGAAAACTTCATAATCACCTTCGATAAACTTGACTGAACCACCTGCCATTTTTGAAACCGTCTCTAAGTATTTATCAAAATAATCTTTGTGATTGTAATTATAAATTTCTCTCCTCAACAAGTCTTCATATAAATCATAATTAAATTCTTTGTCTAAATGATTATCTATTATATTTTGAATTAATAGCTGACATTCACTATTGGCTATTTTAGAAAACCCTATGTAGTATCTTAGTTTTGACCTACTCGAAGAAAGTATGTTACAATTTGAAAAAGCATTTTGTATTAGATAAGTATCTGAAATTTTATAGTCAGGATGATTTTTTTCAAGTGCTTTACAAGTGCTTTTAACTAATCTCTCGTAAGTATTATATCTTGGACAATCCTTGTCAATTGCAATATTTAAAATTTCGATTATATGTTTTTCTTTAAATAAGTTTCCTTTTTCAATTAGGAACTCGCAAAATGAATCTAATGTATAATGATTAAGAATTGTTTGTGACTTCAAAAAAGATACAATTGGTTTTTCAATTTGAGATATATGTTCTTTAGTAAGGTCTATTATTTTAAGAAACGTAAAAATATTACTAAAAATTCTGCATAATTTGTTTTCAAATGGGAAGCTTATACAAGATTTTGATAATGAATCATTTTTAATAGGGTCAAAGGCAAAAGAACTATCTTCATAGAAAGAATTTAGAAAATTGAGGACTATTTCAATTAAATCGTTAATTTCATTTTCTTCAATTTTTAAAGAATTAACTGCTTTTACTATTCTTTTTAATTCATCAGTGTTTATGTTTAAAATTGCTTCAACAATTATAAAAGCATTGAATGATTTTAAACCTACCTCTTTAGTTTTATAACTTTGAATAAGCCCGGAAAACATTTCTGAAGTAATTTCTTTGTAATCAGTAAAAACATTTTGAATTATAAAGTTTCTATTTACATGAAGATACAAAAGAATGTATTGTTGATATAAGTTATTTACCAAATCTGGACCCGAATATTGTTTTCCTCTATTGTCATACAAACTTTTTAAATTATCAATAGATGAGTTTAATTTTCTTATTTCTTCTTTTACTCGATTTAGTAACTTATTTTCTTTTATTTGGATAAGGTATTTTTTTACATCATCATCAATTTCATACTCTAGCTCGTTATAAATTACTTCATCTAAATCGATGTGATTAATGTTCTCAATTATTTCTTCTCGGTCATCTCCAGAATAATAGCCCCTTATTAAACCATTCAAATATTTAGTATTAAATTTTGTGATGAAATATTCAATTCCCTTTTCTTCTTTGTATTTATTTTTTTCAAGATATTTATAAATATTGTAAGAGATTTTATAATCATTAGAAGCTACTAAATAATTACCATAAGCATACTCTGAATCGTAAAAGTCAATATTACCTTGATTAGCCTTGAGCTTATTTAGTAATTTTCCAAAATCTAAATTATTGTAATTACAGTTTAAACAATCACATTCAGTTTCTGTATTAAGGCTTATGTTTATTGTTTTGCTTTCTTCTTCCGATGTTGGAAATATATGTAAATAACTATAACCAATTGTGTTCTTTCGGTTTTCACCAATTTTTAAATAATCTTCTACGGCTGTCAGATAATGGATATTACATTTTCTTAAAAATTTCAACACTTCTGTAACCTTTTCTTGTGCGTTTTCGATCTTTAAACTTGAAAGTTCAGCTGTTAGTTTAGCACTAAAATTGATTTTTTTTTCTTCAATCGTAATTTCATTAATAAGTCCAAATATTTCTTTATTTATTGTAAATAATTCACCATTGTCATAATGCCATACTTGTTTTTTAAGAATATTAAATGGATAAACAGTAGATAAATAGTTTGGATCTACAAAGCCAAATCCGTCAAACTTTTTAATGCAGAAATACATTTCATCGAGTATATGATTATTTTTTTTCTTAATAATCAGAGGCTTTAATGATACTTCATAAAGTTTATCTGTTTGAGATTTATTAGTTAAGGAAATTAAACGGTCTTTATGAAATAACAGGACAAACTCTCTCAGATAAGTATCTTGATTTAGATTTTCTAAATAGTAGCTTTGGTATTTAGAATTATCTTGACTATTGTAAAATCTTATTTCTTTAAAATTTGAAACAATTACCCAATTGCATTTGTCACCCATATCAATGCAATAGTCAAATGCTTGTTCAATAGGAGTGTTACTTACTTTTCTATTTTGTTTAGCATCAAGATTCGTTTTAGCGTCTTTAATTTCAATAACTGATCTAACATCATCTAAATTTTTATCAAAACTAAAATAGCCTAATGTACCATCAGCTTTTTTTCCATTACTTAATGTTTTTGATTCTTCTCTTAAATTCCATTTTCTTGAATGATTAAATTTATATCCTAATACTTTACCAAAAATATCTATTATAAAACGAGACTTAACTTCCTCTTCTTTTAGACAATCTAATTTTCCTGAATTAAGTTCTTTAGTCCATTGCTCTATAACCTATTTTTTTGTTTTTAAATCAGAAGTGTTTGAAAGTTTGAATTTTGAATGATATTTATTTAGAAGTTCTGGTGAGAATATCTGATTGTTTGAATTTGTCATTGATTGATTTATTACAAAAAAAAGACTAATATTGATTGATTTGTAACATAATAGTATCTAATTATTTAGCTTGATTATCTCCTTTAATATTGATTTGGATTTCTTCTCTAAGCTTGATGTTAGAATGTAAAAAGTTTCTTTCAGCTAAAAGTCTTGACACTTCATTATACACTTGCTTCTGACCTTTTGTATCTCTAATGGTTACAATAAATGTAAAGTCTTGGTTTAATTCTTCACCATCTTGAATTGCTAATGTTTCGGCAAAATCTCTATAAGTTCCTTTGATTTTTGCATACCATTTTCTATTACCAGCTAAACTATCACGTTGTCTAGCATCTTTCATTTCGCTTAGATTAACAGAGTATTTCTTAACTGGTTGGTATTTTTTTCCATAATTAAGTAATACTCTTTCACGTGCATATTCGCTCTCAGTATCTTTAATATGTGCACTTTTATAATTAGAATCAAGTAAAACATTTTGCGTGTCGTCTGGACCAATTTCATTGAGAATATTAGCTTTGGTTGTGTCTCGTTCTTTTATGTTTTCATAAGTACCAAACATTAAGTCTAAATTTGATTGACAATATTCTGCACCTTGTTTTTCTCTCAATACAGGTTGGCCAACTAATGTGATTTTAATTTCTCCATAGAAAAAGCCATCATCATCAATCAAACTTTCAGGAAAAGGAAATTCTAATATTTCAATAAATTCGCCACGAGTAATGTTCTCTTGCAATATCAATGTTATTTCGTGTGGATCATTATAGATTATTTCATCAGCTGAATCAGGAATTCCAAATCCCATTTGATTTACTCTTTCACTAATAGGAAGACTAATTCCTGTTGGATATTTTGCAGAATGAATAGCTAAAGCTTTTAAAAGAGTAGGGTTAAAAGTTTCATTAATTTTAAAATTTAATTCCGATAATAATGATGTTACTCTTGGTGTAGCAAAACTAGTCCCAATAATTCTCACTGAATTTCCATTGTGAGAAATAGCATTTACACCATTTTCTATCCTTCTACCGTCTCTCATACCTGCATTGCCACCAAATGACACTATATCAGGTTTTATACTGTTGGCTGGGCCAGGACCAATTCTTGTAAATGGTGATGGATGATTAATATCAGCTATGTCATGAATATTTTTTGAATGTGCAACTGAACCAATCACTAAAGAACGAACAGAATCGCCTGACCTTGCTACTCTGCTTTTTGGATGTCCATTTTCGAAATTTCTGCAATTCCCTGTTGATTTACAAATAATTACATCATTCGCTAGTTGGATATCATCTAAAGCCTTACCGAAATCTGAAAAATCATTGATGTCGGATTCAGCGGCAGTGCCTAATGACAAATTCCAAATTTTAATATGATTATTTCCCTTTATCGCTTCTCTAATATTTTCTACTAATTCATCTTCATCTATTGATTCTTGTTTTTGATCTGGAAATACCGTAGCATCAAAAATTTTACAACCTGTATTTCCTGTCCAATTTTGACCTTGTAATTGATCGCCATAAAGAATTATACTTGAAACACAAGAACCGTGCATTGGGTCAATTAGCTCATCTGGATATGAAGAAAATTTATCATCGAGTAGCCAAGGAGCTAAATATGGATTTTTTAACACACCTGTATCTAAAACTCCAACAATTGGATATTCAACACCTTCAGCAGGTGTTTTTATATCAACAGTATTATCAGATTCCATACTATCTGTTTCTACCTGATATTTTGGCATAAAAGTTATGGACTCTAGTGCTTCAAAGTCAGAAATACTATCTAAAACTGCTTGTGAAGCATTTTTAATTTTAAATATTATTAGCCCCGGAGAATAATTTACTTCTTTTACCTCGATGTTAAATTGATTACAATACTTAATAAAAGCAATTTTGACAGCATTATTAATTTCATAGTTCAGAAAATCAATTAAAGAGATTTTGACCGCTTGGTTGTCTTCAATATCTACTATAAATGGTTTGAAGACTTCCATTGATTCAATAGCAGAAATACCACGCGGATTTTTTAGATAATTGGCTATATTGCTTTTTATCTGTAAACCTTCTTCAATGCTGTCAACTTTAACAATTGCACTGTTTGAGTCAAGAAAACCAATAATATTGTTTTTGGTTACTTTACCATTAAAAATTTTCTGAATGTCTTTTCTATGTGATTTAGCAATTGCATTGTCATCAATATCAATTTTTAGCGTAGCAGGAATAAAACTTCTTGAAGCATTGCGTTTTTGAAATACCTCAATTAATTCATTAATAGGCTCGATAAAACTTTCTGCTCTTTCAGCAAGTAATTGTCCTGATAATTCCCATTTAGGAATATTATCTCCACCGCCACCTTCAACTCTACGGTCATCTATTTTTTGCCTTTTTTGAAAAAGCTTAATTGGTAAATTCTTCTTTGCCATCTTATTCTACATTTAAAGCGTTCCTAACTTGTCTAATTGAAATATCTAAATAATTTGCTATTTGTTTCTGTGGGATATGACTTTCGTTTAAAAACTTAATCATATCCTCTGGAAGAAATCTATTGTTGTTTTTGTATTTAAAATATTCAGAAAAGATATCTTCATATTCAAAAACTGATTTTTTTATGATTGAGTTGTAATATGCACTATTAATGATTTTAATAATCTCAGAATGGGATAAATTGCTCATATACGTTTTAACCATTTCGAACTTTTTATCATCTGTAGCTAAATCAGAACCAATTTTTGCAAAATAATTTTCCACTAAATTTTTTATTTCATCAGAATTTGGCTTGTTTACATTTACCACTTTTTCAAATCTCCTCCATATTGCACTATCTAGTAATTGTTCATGATTAGTAGCAGCTATTAATATTCCTGTTTCCAAAAATTCATCTATATTCTGCAAAAGACTATTAATTACCCTTTTTAATTCTCCAGTTTCTTGATTATCGTCTCTCGCTTTTGCTATAGCATCAAACTCATCTAAGAACAAAATGCAAGGCTTACTTTTTGCGTAATCAAATAATTTTCTAATGTTCTTAGCGGTATTGCCCAACAAAGAAGAAATTAAAGAATCAAAGCGTGCTACTACAATTGGAATATCTAGCTCTTTAGCAATATGTTTAGCTAATGTTGTCTTTCCACAACCTGGAGGACCATAGAGTAAAAGTGATAGATTAATATCTAAGCCTTTACTTTTTATTTCATTCTTGGAATTTACTAAAGAAATAAAATTGTTTATTGGCTCTACAATACCTTCAGAAACAATTATGTCAAACTTTATGTCTTGCGGCAATATGATATCAGCAATATTTAATCTAGTATCATTATCTACAGGAGCATCAAATAATTGATCTTTAAAAACAGGCATACCTTTAGCTCCTTGAATTGTTTTTAAAATTTTGTCAGCTAATTTACTATCTCCATCATCTCTTAATTTTTTTGCTAAATGATTGGAATAATTAATGACCTTTTTATGGTCGTTATTCAATCCACCTTCAATTATTTTTATTAGTTCAGTATACATCGACGTAAATTTATTTGGGTTTTGTGGTACAAATATAATTAAAAACGTAATGCAAAAACAGTAATTCGTAATTTTATTTTGCTAATTCGTAATTTTTATATCTAAAAGTGTTGTAGAATAAGTATTTAGTGTAATTAAAAAACCTCAAATTAAACTTTGGCAGTAAATTGTATTTATTGCCGAAAGTTAACTATTATTCATACTATCAATATAAAACTGTAAATCATACAATTCTATCAATTCATTATTGTTACTGGGCATTTGAGCGAGTTGTACGAAATTGATATTTTGATATAATACTTTTTCTCCCAATAAGTCTTGTATGATGATGTAGATTGCTTGGTTCCAAGTTTTGGTATCGCAATGGATGTTGTAGTTTTTTAAATACACCATGATGTCGAGTTTTTTTGTTTTTTCGTCATAAGCGAGTGGCAAGAATTTTATATCGCTTGTTTTTAAAGTAATTTCTGGAAAGATGTATGGTTCTTCTAAACCATCAATAATTTCATCAATGTTTGCTGTAGGTTGAATAAATGCTGTGAATTTCCAATGCTTGAGTATTGGAGCGTGTTTTATTAATTCGGTTACTTGTGTAAAGTATTCCGAATTTCCGTTTGCCGTAATGATTAGTTCGGTCTTTTGGGTTGGCTTTTTGGGAAATACAATTATGTAGTCGAGTTCTTTGCAATAGAAACCCAATCGGTGTTTTATCCAATGACAGATTTGCTTTTGTGATTTTGGGGTTTCGTTTAAGAAGTTTTTTATGGTTTGGTTGTTGTCTTGAAACCAGTTCCAAAAGATGTTTATTTTTCTCATAGTTTGTTTTATTTAACCGCAAAGAGCACAAAGATTTTCGCAATGTTCGCAAAGCAGTTTGATGTTATTTTTTTAGCGTTTGTCTTGGGTGGTTTTATCGAAAGCGATGAGGTTTAACATTGCTCTTAATCTTGAGCGAACCCGGTTACCGTACACGGTTTCTATTTCTGAAGCTGATAGGTTGGTAGTGATATGGGTTATGACTTTTCTAGAGATGAATAGATCATATCTTGAGAGAATTATTTCTGCCATCACATTGCATTCGTTTCCATAATATTTCAAGTTACTTTCTACTCCTAAATCATCAAAACAATAGTTTTTATATTCCGATTGTGAATAGCTTCCGCGACTGTATCGATGTATGATTTCGTAGCCTTCTTTAATGAATTCAAAACTTATATCGCGACAAGTTCTAATGTAGAATTTATTTTCTTTTTGGGTTATGTATTTCATTATTGTCATCAAAGACGTTTTACCTGAACCTACTGGTCCAGAAAGTAGAATTCCTTTTGTCAAGTCTAATCCGAATTGGCTTGCCGTTACCTCATCTTTTAAAAAATAAGCTACCAGTTTTATAATATTCTCAAAATCTTCTTCTATGAAATGAAAATTTGAACCATATTCTTGTTTGGCTTTTTTTTCTAACCATGCTAGGATTTCCGGATAGTTGTATTGTGAAGTCATGACATGATTTTCTATAGTGGTTCTGCATAGTTTTTGTCTTCTGTAACTTGTAAGTGTTTCGCTTTTGGTTGTTCTCTTTGTTGAAGATTTTGCGGAAGATTTATTGTGAATTTTGCAGTATTTAGCATCCAATTACGAGCTGCTGCATTCCAATCCATCATTTTTGTTTTTCCACCAATGAGCCAACCGTTGCTTGTGTAATAATTATAAAATCGTTCGGCTTCAAACTCTGAATATTCTTCTTGTTTGAAATATTCTTTGACTTGTTCTAAACTTGGTTTATCAACTTTTTCTTTTTTAGCGGAACTTTTTTCTTTTTTATCGTTTTCTTTAAAAATAAATTCTTCTTCATCAAAAATTTTAAAATTGGTATCTACAGATATGTTTTTATTGTTTTTAGATGTTTTTGTATTGTTATATATATTGGGTTCATTTACTTGTTCAGTATCGTTACCGTTAGCTTGGTTATTTATTGGTTCGGTTTGTTCAATAATTGAACTGGTTTGATTTTTAAAAGCATTTTTCCTGTCTGAGAGGTCATACAAGATTACTTCAGAACCGGCATACGGATTATATGATGGCAAATAGTCAATAAATCCCATGCTTTGTAATTCTTTAATACATTTGTGATAGGTAGCTTTAGAAGCTATGCGACTAGTTTTCATCATTTCATCACGAGATATTGCAATGGGGTTTTTGAACCGATTGACGTTCCAACTTTGAAATAATGCTAGATACAGACTTATATGGGTTGGATATATAGTTTTTTCAGATGCAATGCGAATGAAGAAGCCTGTTAGGTGTTTGATGTAGTTCATGTTTATAGTGATTAGTGAAAAGTAATTAGTGATTAGTCTTTCTTGAACTATGTTCAATGATTGACCTGCTTTGCAGGAGATATTTCGCAAGCTCAGTATGACAATATCGTTACTATCTTACTTAAACAGAGTAGGCAGGGCATTTACTTTGTTTCCGTGTAGGAGTTTTTCAATGTCTGAATTATCATAATACATGATTCCACCAACTTTAGTGTAAGTTAGTGTTCCATTGATGCGGAGGTTTTGTAAAGTACCTGGAGAAATGTTTAACAGCTTGCGGACTTCATTGGATTTGAGCCACTGTTTTGTTTGTTGCGGTTTTGATTGAATGATTTCTTTTAGATCATTCAAAAGAAGACTTCTGAATTCGTTTAAGTCTTCGCGAGTAATAACTTCAATTGCCATAACGTATGATTTAGATTGTTATGGTACAAAATTGTAGCATTTGAATAGTTTAATTACCCAAGTTATACCCAAGTTGGGTTTAAAATAATTTATCTAAATCAAAATTAACATCAAAATACTCATTGTATATGGAAATATTTTCTTTCTTAATACCAAATTCAAAAATGAATCTTTCCTCAATTTGACTTGAATTTGGATTTACAATAATAATCTGAGGCATTGTTTTTCTTTTTGAAAATGCTCTTTTAAAAAGATTGTTAGTCCTAATATCAGTAATTGGGAATGAATATCCAATTAAGATTATTTTTTCTGCTTTTGTAATATCCTCTTCAGCTTTTGACCAAAGGGTTGAAAAAATGTTTCCATAAAAATCGTATTCTTTGTTATGGACAGGAGGAATTATTAATGGCATTGACACTAATCCAAAACTATCAGCTTCCCCTTTAGGATTAAAACCTGTTCTAATAATATTTTTCATCAACATCATACCTTCAGGAATTTTCTTGCCCTTTAATGGTAAATTCGGAGGATAATAGCCATACGAAAAATTAGTATATCCTGGCATATATCTACCGTCATAGGTACTGTAAGGATCAATGGAACTTTCGTAAATATAAAAATCATCCGCATTAGTTTCCTGAAGCATCTCTAATTTACCATTCTCAGGAATTAAATGACTTGTTATCCAATTTGTTGAACCATGTAATTTAATTAAATATGGATATTTTTTTTCCTCTTTTTTATTAGTATCGACCCATCCATTTCTGTAAATTTTTGAAGGTTTCACATAATATCCTTCAGAAGTGTTCCAATCCGTTGATTCGGACAATGCTCTGTCCATTAATGTATCCCAATTGAATGTAATTATTGAGTCATCAGGATTTATATATTTTATTAAGTTTAAATGTGGTTTAGAAACAGGACCATTTTGAATTTCATTAATTACACTTGTAAATAAGAAAATGAGTTCCATATATGCTTTGTAATACTGCATATTGTTTAATGCATTCTCTTTGTTAAAAAAGTTATTTTCACTTGAAATCAGACTTTCCAATAATCTATTCTTTACTTCGCTATGTAATATTTCAATATCTTCATTAAAATCAAGGAAGTCTAAAGTTTTTTTGTTGCGATATTGTGCAAAATATTGAATTATAAAACCAATCAAAACCCAAGAATTTGATGCAATATCAAGATTATGGAAAGTTTTAAAGAAATCGTTTGCAATAGGCATTTTTTGACCTGTTGGAGATTCTGAATATGATTTTGAAGCACCGGCACCTAAAATAATTACATTCATTTTTTCACAAGTTGTACCCAAGTTGGGTTGTTTTTAATTTACTGGTTTATCTGACCAATAAAAGGTAAGTCCTTCAAAGTCTTCTATAATTACGTGAACATCATCATCTAAATATTTTGAATATGGACTGTCGTAATAACTTTTGCCTGTTTTACTACATGTGGCTTTCTTAATAAAATAAGTCATTACTGGTACAATTCTATTTTCTATAATATCATCGTAATTTCTGTCATCAGTTGGTATTTGTAATTGGCAAATTAAACTTTCATCTTTAATTATTGGTTTTGCATGATATAATGGATCAATAATTTTTCTTTTTATATAAATTACACCATCATATTGACAAATGTCTTTTAATACGGGTTTATTTATGAATTCCTCATAGTTAGAATTAAGATACGTTCTTTGTTTCTCAAGCCAAGATTTAAACTCATCTCGTATTGTTGGAATGCTAGTAAATGTATTCATCCATTTTATTAAATCGCTAACGTGACCAAAAGAACTTAATCTAACTTCTTTTTCTTCCATATTCCATGCAAGCGTGAATGAAATTACAGAATTTAGGTGTCTTTCTATTAGTTTGTTAAAAATATTTTTAAGTGCTTGAATTGTTATTGATATGTCCTCTTGAGGTTCTGCAGCACTATGAAATATGCAAGGAATGTTCCAATATTCGTCTTTAAAATTTCCATATAAGACATCTTCTTTTATGAATAACTTTTTTCCTAATCTATCAATTGCTTTTTTAACTTCAATTATATCTTCTTCAATTGCATCAATGGCTCCGTTCCCATTATCAACTACATCATAAATAGATACTGAATGACTATGTTCACTATAATTAGTATTCTTCTCATGATATGATAGCAATAATTTAATCCCCTCATTTTCATCAATTTTATGAGGAACCAATTCTTCCACTAGTGATATATTATCTTTAGGTTTTTCTAGTTCAGATTTTGGTTTTTCAGCATTAAAATATTCGTATATAAGAGGATTGCTTTGCATATAATGTGTTATCAAACTTTTCCAATCATTAATTCCAATTTTCCCATCCATACGAAAGAGTTTTTTGTATTGACTTCTTCTGCCAAAATCTGTCATTTTTTGATCTATTCTCTCAAAATATAAATCAGAATCATAGCCTCTTATTGCACCATCAAAGTGAACAAAAGTAGATTTATTGGTATCATAAATAGAATGAACATATCTACAACCATAGAAATTTACTTCTGTTGGAGCTTCAGATTCTTTTAATTCTTCAAGTTCAAACTCTCTCAAGTTTTTATTAATCTTCCAAAAGAATTCAGTTGAAGATAATTGATAATAATCTCTTTCAAAATCAGTCGTAATATGTTTTGTTAATCCGGGATCAATTTTATCTATTTCATCAGAATATTTTGGACCAAACCAATAATCGAATTCCATAGTAGGAAGAAGTGATTGTGCATACCCAATTAAATCCCAATCAATAGCTATCTTTAGAACGACCTCATCATTATCTTTGAATGACATAAACTCATCTAAAAATTTATAATGAAAACAGTTGTGTCTTGATAAAGACCTTCTAAAAAAACTATCTGCATAAATACATAAATCAAGCTTTTTATGAACAAAAACACCTTGGTATTTATAATCAAATTCTTTTAGTAAATCTTTTATGGGAATGAGATCGTCTTTTACTTTTAAGTTGATTAAGTTTTTGAATACTTTTGCTACAATACCTTTATCAAAAATGGCAAGCGTACTTGAATGTATATATTTAAAATCATCACTTAAATTATCTTTTAAGATTTTGTATAAAGCTCCATTATTGGAATCAATATCTTCTTTTATATTTATGTAAGTTGAATATTTTTTGAAATCTAAAATCTGTTCGGTTTCTTCATCAGTTTCTGGAATTAAAGAGACACCAATATTTCTGACTAGTTGAGGTTCAAAATATAAACCAAAAGGAACCATACAACCTATAGGTCTGTGCATGTCGTGTCCAAGATGCATTGGTACTGCTTGAGTAGATTTTCCCCAAACAATATCTTCCATAGCTGCTATTGTAAAACAACTACCATGCTTATTAATTTGATCAGAATTTAATATAAAAAGAGATTTATGCATAGTTTTTTATTTCTCATCTGCCTCATCCATTTTTTTTATAAGGCTATCTGTTAGCGAAGATAGGAATTTTGTTCGAGAGGTTTTTCTCATTCTTAATTCTAAAAAAGTACGATAATAATCCCCTAACTCGATATTGAAAGTATATTCTAAATAGGTTGCTATATCCTTAATTTCTGTTGTACCATTATTAAATACTCCTTCAGAATGTAGTGCATAGAGCAATTCCGTTAATGCTACTTTAGATCCTGTCCACATCAATTTGGTGTTCGGTTTGCGTTGTGATTTTTCAGAGGTATCTTTGTTTTCAATTATAATTAATTGGTTTTCTAAATATAATTGAATTAAATCATTAGCAAGAATTTGAGCTACTTTGAAGTCGTGAGAAGTGCTAAAAGTTGTATCCGCCTCAAAATAGAAATTGTCGAGTGCTAATTTTATATCAAATTTGCCTCTTTGAAAATATTTATAATCGAGATATGTGTTGCCTGTTCGATAATATTGGTAAAATTCTAATTCGTTATCAAAAAAGGCTTTCAATTTTAATAACTCATTATTGTAATATTTTTTTAAAATTCGGTTTCCTCCATTAGGTCTTTTCATCTCAATTTTAAAGACCATATTGTAGTAGATTAATTTTGAGGTAAATTGAGGTTTTAGATCTTTAAAAAATTGAATTTCTTCGGTATCAGTTTTGAAATTACTCTTGGATATTATTTTTTTTAAATTTGCAATAGAAGCCAAAATGACTTCTATTGCATTTTCACATTTTTTTATTTGGTTGTCAACTTCTAAGTCAATAAAATTAAGTTGTTCATTAAGGCTAGAAAGTAATTGACTAATTTTTGGATTCAATTTGCATTAATTTTAACTCCCAAAACATTTTTTCTTTTAAGTTTGATTATAGCTGAGCAAGCAAGGGTTTCTACTTCAACTTATGTTTTTATTTTAAAATATGAGGGTATAATTGTATTTCTGTGCTATAATATAGATACATACATTGGGATTAAAGCATCTTTCTATATTTTTTAGACATAGTTATTTTTAATTCTAAACGGGTGATTGTGAAGTAGTGTATTGTGTTTTTTATTTCCACTTTACGGCAAAAGCAATAATTAATTTTATAATAAAGAGAATGAGCATTAGGTGAACAACTGCTTCTATGTCATCCATCAAGAATGATATTGAAATACCAATTACCATTAAAAAAGATCCAAGCACTCTTTGCCTTGAATGTTTTTCAACACTATCAATAATTATCACTGCAATCAAAGTGTAAATTGCAATTATCAATATTTCAATCAAATCTTCTGGGAAAAGCCATAATAACAATAACGGCTGAACGACATGAAGCACAATGAAAAAATATCTCATCTTTATATTTTGGATGTAGTACCTATTTGTTCCATCAGTAAAATTGGATACTACACCGCCTGATAAATCTAATGCCACTATCCCTAGAATGAATAACTTGAAAGTACTTAAAGATAAATTCCATGCAAGATATATGATTATGCTTGTGGTAATTATTACAGTAGTATAGTTGACTAATAGATCAAAAATGCTAGATTGCTTTCCGTGTAACTCATGTAAATAGCTTGGAATATTCACTTTTTTGTCAAATGTTTTCATCTTTTTAATTTTTTTTCCCAATCTTAAATTATGTCGGGGCGATAGTCTTTTAAGGGTTTAATTTAGAGGTCATTTTAATTGATAAGTACATTTTTAATACTTGAATAAAAATGATTTAATAGAAATACTAGACTTTGTTGATTTTACCTTCCGACAGCTTTATCTCCTCTCAATGTCATTACTGTACTTGTTGCGAGTGCGACAACTTTTTGTTGAGTATTTTTTATTTCACAATTATAGACTGTAATTGTCTTTCCAGATTGAATAGGCGTTGCAAACGCTTTTAAAGTATCTTTCCATACAGGTCGGAAAAAATTGATTTTTAATTCTAAACTTGTAAATGTTTCGTCATCGTTTATAATCGTTGAATGTGCCGTTCCAATTGCTGCGTCTGCTAGTTCGCATAGTAATCCTCCGTGAATAGTACCTTGTTGGTTGCCATGGACTTCAGAATCTGCATCAATTTCAATTGTTGCAATTCCTTTTTCCACATTTACAATTTTCATTTTTAATGTTTTTGAAATCGCAGTTGGATATCTCATATTTGTAGTTACGTCTTTTGGCAACTTTCCAGCTATCATATTTTTTATAAACTCTAGTGTTGGTATTTTTTTCATTATTTTGAAGATTAGATGTGTGTATTTCTTAATTTGGATTCATTTAGATTTTCGCAATAGCTTATGATTTACTTTACACTAATTTGTATCTTAAGAAGCTTAAATTAATGGAGAGAGGCTAAAGTGTTATCCTACTATTGTTATTTTCTTATTAATCAAGATTTATAAATTGAATTAACGCCCTCCTGTTACATCAATAAATATTCCTGTGGAATAAGATGACTTTTCAGATGCAAGCCAAAGAATAGCTTCTGCAACTTCGCTTGCTAATCCACCTCTTTTTAATGGAATGCTCTCTTTTACTCTTTCTATTCTTCCAGGTTCTCCTCCAGAAATGTGAATGTCGGTATGTATAAAAGCTGGTCGTACTGCATTTACACGGATTCCATCTTCTGCCAACTCTTTAGATAATCCAATAGTGAGAGAGTCGATAGCACCTTTTGATGCTGCGTAATCAATGTACTCAAATGGTGCTCCGGTTCTAGAAGCAATTGACGACACATTTATGATAGTTCCTCCGTTGCCACCATATTTAGTTGACATTCTTTTAATTGCTTCTCTACAACAAATAAAAGATCCTAAAGTATTGGCTTGAAATATTCGCTGTAATCTTTCCCACGTTATATTTTCTAACTTAGATTGCTGTTCCAATATTCCGGCATTATTTACTAAACAAGTTAAATTCCCAAACTCTGTGTCAACCTCGTTAAATAGTCGTATTATTTCAGCCTCATTAGAAACATCTGCCTTAAATGCTTTTGCAGAGCCTCCAGTTGATTTTATTTTTTCAACTATGTTTTCTGCCGCTTCTATATTTTTATTGTAGTTCACTGCCACTGAAAATCCTCTTTGAGCAGCAAGTACTGCCGTAGCCGCACCAATACCACGGCTAGATCCTGTTATTAACATTGTTTTCATTTCTTATTATTTTTATTATTACAATATGGATTTTATATGAGCCAAATGATGTTGGCAATGCCAAGAATACATACCAATTGCTTCTTCCAATGTGAATTCCTTCCCGTGTTCGGGATGAGTATATTTTCTTTTTAATGTATCAGCATCAAGATTTTTCAAAAGAATATGCCATCTGTAGTGAATCCCTTGTATAATGGATAGGGATGAACTTATTGGTAAGTACTTACTATCTTCTAATTCAGACCATGAAGACTCCTTGTAAGGTTTAATTACAGGGTTATCTTCTGTCATAGCGAGCTTGAAACGAATAAATGCATTTATGTGACTATCTGCACAGTGATGTACAACTTGCCTAACGGTCCACCCATCTTTTCTGTAAGGAATATCAAGTTGACTTTCGGATATTGCTTCTAGCATATTATTCAATACAGAAGGAAAAGAACCTATGGTTTCAATCCAACTATCCAACTGACTCTTTTCTATATTCGCTGGTTTTATAAATTGACCAATCGGGTATCTTAAATTTTGATTTTCCATTTCTATCAATTAATTATAAATCATCTGTAAAATGTCTTCGTTCCTTATCTTGTGAAAACTTACGGCTGTTGTAATCTGTTGATTTATTTCGAGCAATAGATAAAGTTTGCCATTGATCATTTTTTATCATTTTAGCAATGAATACCATTTGGCCGATGTGATAAGGGTAGTGGGCTAATTGACGATTAATAGCTTCTACAACGGAATGGCCATCGTTGCGGATATAAACTACACGTTCCATATCTGCTTCAGTCAGTTGTTCTAGTACTTGAATTAGACATTCCCAGCCTTGTTTCCATCGATTCATCAATTCTTCTTTACTACTGAAAGGATTATTAAATTCTGCGTCACGATTTCTCCATGGCTTTTCTCCATCGGTAGTCAAAAAATCAGTAAATCGAGAGAGCATATTGCCTGTGATGTGGTTAACAATAACAGCAATGCTGTTACTTTCATCATTGTATTGCCAGAACAATTGATTTTCTTCCAATTGTTCCATGGCTTTTTCGCCTAGCATTTTGTAGTACTCAAATTGCTTTTTTACGCTGTTTAAATAGCTTTCCATAATTATTAAATTTTAAAGTTTGTAGTTACTTGTTTTTGATATTATCGTTCTCGGTTATAAGTAGTTGAGTGGGTTAGCAGTTAACTTTGCAAGTATGCACTAAATTGAAAATCTTTTCGGATTTTCAGAGATTGGTGATGACAAGAAATTATTTATAACCATTATGTATTGTTATTCAGTAATTTAATTGTTATTCCGATTTGACCTAAATGATATAAATCGTGGTGGATTATTCCTTCGACCATATATTTGAGCGAATGTTTCCCATTATATTTATTGTTCTCAAGATAGTCATCGTTTTTATCAGCAAGGAAGTCAATCAATTCGTTTTGGCTTTTCCTTAAATCCGATTTCAGTTTTTTCCAACCAATTTTTTTTAACTCTTCGTTACTTTTCCAATTTTCCTCACTTTCGATTGTAAGGTCAGATTCATGTCCGTTGAGTTTATTAATTAAAGCTTTCCGCCAAACCAAAATATGCGATACTAATTCCGCTACGCTATGAATTTGAGGAATTGGCCTCTCAAATGCTTTTTCGTTCGTTATTGGTTCAAGTTTTTTTTCAAAATTATCATCATACCATGTCACTCCACTTTGAATGTCTTTTAGTTGTCCGATGATGTTTTTTACAATTTTTATATCCATTTGATGTTTTTTTTTATTGTATGCTAACATCTGAATTTAAACCAAACATTGATGGCAATTCAGATATATGTATATTTGTGCTCCATGATGAATCTCGTGTTCAGCCATTGTCAAGAGCCATTTACATATTGAAATAGTTACATTCCCGGAGTAAGGCATTTTTAACTGACTGAAAATTTAGATGTTATATAAATTTAAGTTTAGTCTATTTGTGTTTCGTTGCTTTTATTTTGAAGACACATTAATGTAACTAAAGAAGTAGCCACTATTGTTTCTTTATTTTTATCGATAACGAAAATATCAGATCTAACTACTGAAAGCCTTTTACCGTTTTTAATTACTTGTGCTTTCGCGATGAGTTTATCACCCAAAGCAGGACTTAAGTAATTTATTTTTAGTTCAACAGTTGTGAAATAACTATTTGATTCTTTTGAGGAAGCAGCTGCATAGCCCGAGGATACATCTACCAAGGCAGCTATAGTACTTCCGTTAAACATACCTGCAGGACGAAGCATAAACTTTTGTTTAGCTACAATAGTTTCAAAGTACCCCTCAGAAATTACGTTTGCTTCGGCACCATATAATTTCATTATTTCAGACCGCTCAAAGCTTTGCTTTAACTGTGCTTTTCTTTCTATATTCATCTTTTATTGTATTGGAGGTTAAACATTTATAAGCTATTTTATATTATTTTGATATCCGCGATTTATATTGTAGATACCAATTGTCACGCTAAAAAGTGCTAAAACAGTGGTGTATGTAATTTTTTCATTCAAGAGGAAGTAGCCCAATATTAAAGCGATGATTGGATTGATATACGCATATAATGAAACAATACCTATGGGTAACTTTTCCAATGCATAAACGTAGCAAGGATATGATATTACTGAGCCTATTATTACGAGATAAACTAGAGACCAAATAGCATCAGAACTGATGACTTGTAATTCTGAATAATCATCCATAAAGATACTCATCGCCATGAGAGCTAAACCTCCAAAAAACATTTGTAAGGCAGCATTTAGCAAACTGTTTCCTTTTAACCGATTCTTTGCTGAATAGACGCTTCCTATTGCCCAGAAAAAGCAGGCTCCGAATGTGATTAATGTACCTGTTAAATAGGTTGGATTTACAAAATCCTTGAGATTATCCTTGAAAATTAAAGCTATTCCAATAAACCCCAAACAAAGACCTGTAACTATTTGTCTGTTCATTTTTTGTCGTTCTAATCCAACTAAATAATTTAGTCCAATAATGTATAATGGCAAAATGGAAACAATCAAAGCCGCTAATCCACTTGGGATATAACGTTCACACCAACCTATTACTCCACTTCCTAATGTTATCATTAATATTCCTAAAATAAGCTGATTAATAATAATTGATTTGTTGAGATTTAAATTTCCAACTATCTTTAGAATTAACAAGAGCAAACTTCCCGCTACAATGTGACGAATAGCTGAGAACATAAATGGAGGAAAAGTTTCTACACCAATGCGAAGCGAAAAATAAGTTGTGCCCCATACAATGGAAACTACTGCGAGAGCTATGTATGCTATAATGTTCTTATTAGTTTGCATTTTTAAAATATAAGGGTTGAGAAAAGTCAATGGACCTGATTTTATTTGATAGTATTTCCTTTTTCATATTTCGTAAAAAACTTATTATTTATAATTTCCAATATTGTATTCATATGATGCTGGTCGTGCTCCGCTACAAAATACATCAAGTCAATTACTCTCATGGGCTGATTTAATCTTGGATGAATGCTTGATTTAAGTATATCATCACTATTTAAACTTTTTAGAAAATCTATTGTCTTTATCCGCTCATACCAGAAGCATTTAGTAAGCTCCGTTATCGATAATTTGTTGAAAGAAGATCTATTAGTAGCAGTGTTGTTTAAATCAGCAGGAGACATCATGTTTTTTCCATCGTTTATTTCCTGAAACCTAGCTCGCCATATTATTTCTAGTAAAAATAGATGCCCGATATTTTGGTTAATAGACCATTTACCTTCTGTATTATAAGTTGTAAATTGTTCAGGAATCTGATCAAGTGTTTGATTTAATATCATCGGGAAATTTTCTAATCTATCTAATAAGTTATTATACTGCTCTATACCGAAATCAAAATTGAAACCCCTATCAAACCACTTATTAGTGATTACCAATTCCATTTTAGTATCAGCACGTTTATATTCTTGTCCGTCTAATTGAACATTTTTAAAACCTAATTTGTGATAAATACTAATAGCAGGTTTCAATTTTGAGTTTGTAAATAAGATTAGTTTTGTGGCCTTCATTTTTCTTGCTTCATCAATAGCAATTTTACAGAGAAGCTTGCCGGCACCAAGTCCTTGAAACGATTCACTAACAGCCATTTTTGCTAACTCAAAAACACCATCGCTTACGTATATCAATGCAACTGTTCCAATTATTTTACTTTGATACTCTACAAAGAATATTTTCCCTCCATTTTTTATAATGAATTCATCTGGATTGGAGAGAATGGTCTCATCCATCGGTTCAATTTTAAAATATTTCTCGACCCAAGATTTATTCAATTGTTCAAACTGTTTTTGATACTCTGGTTTATACTTTACTATTTTCATCATTTCCATATTTATAAGTGATAGATAAATTTTCTAGAGTTTTCTTTCTTTATTTCTAATTTATACAAAATAGACCAATCGGTCTTTTTTTTGATAAAAAATTTTAGAGCTTCAGATTTAAAATCATTTTTTCCAAGAACCCCATTGCTATTTTTAGTTCCGTAGTCCTATTTGTTACTTTTGCCTGCATAAATGCTCCTTCAATCATAGAAATCATAATTACTGCCACTTCTGTAGGATCTGTATCTTCTTTTATTTCTTTCCTTAGAATACCTCTTTTTATCTGATTTTCAATTGAAGTTTTCCAAAAATTCAATGCTTTAAAGGCTCTTTCTTTCAATTTAGGATGAGTATCATCAGCTTCAGTAGATGTATTTAAAATGGGACAACCAGCTTGTAAATAGGAGTATTTGAAATAGTTCTTATAAGTGTCAGGATATACTAACAACCTCTCAATTGAATTGTCAGTTGCTAAAATCCTAGTCTTCATATGTTCATTAACCTTATTATGATTAAAGTCAAAAGCAGCTAAAGCAACTTCATCTTTGTTTTCAAAATTGCCATAAATACAACCCTTTGAAAGTCCGGTTGCACTCATGATATCACTCATTGAAGTACCAGCATAACCTTTTGTATTGAAAACTGGGGCTGTTTTCTCTACTATAAATTGTCTAGTGTTTTCTGACTTTGACATTATTTGTTAAGTGTAAATAATTATAAAACAATACAAAACTAATCAAAATAAACCAAACGGTCTAATTTTGAATTAAAATATTTTTAGGGTTGTAAATTTACACGAAACATTCTCCTTTTTGAATAGAGCAATTTTGAAAATAATCTAGTAGATAATTAGTAAATATTATATATTGAATGGTCATTTAAAAATGTTTTTTAATTTTACTCACGCATAACATATTCATTATGAGAAAGGATTCGGAAAAGCGCTTATTAGAGTTAGGTTTTGACACAGATTTGATTCAAAAAATTGAATCAAAATCCTTAAATCTTAGTAGTCTAAAGCCCATGAGTAAAAATGCTCTTTTAAAGGTCGGGTTTACAGAAAATGAAACTGATTTGATATATGCTAAAACGAAAAGGGAGCCAATATCAGATGAAGTACTAGATGCTGTTTTATCAAAAAGCGGTGAGGTTTGTTGCTACTGTTCAGATGGTATCTCTACAAGACCATTTCATATACATCATATAGATGAATACCATGTAAGTAGAAATAATAATGAAGATAACTTGGCTTTAGTATGTCCGAATGACCATGCTAACATACATTCAAAAAAAATAACTATTGAAGAACAAAAATCTATTAAAAAAGCCTGGGAGAATCTTTGGAGTATTGCAGAAGAATACAGAACAAAAGGAATTACCTTCCCGTTTGGTGCATTTGAAATAATAGATTATTCAGTAAAAGGAAATATTACTGATGTTTTTTCCTTTTCTTCTCCTAAAGGATCTGTTTGTCATCAGCTTGCAAAAGGATATTTATCTGAGCATTGTTTAAAGACCATTGAAAAAGAGAATAAACTTATACTTGCAGGCGGTTCTGGTAGTGGTAAAACCACTCTTGCAAAAGGTATTGCCGGACACATTAAAGACGCTATAGTGTTTAAATATGTTGTTTCTGATAAATCAAGTGTTGAAATTGCTAGAGAAATATCACAATTTCTAACACTTGCACAAAAGAACCTAGTTTTAATTATTGATGATGCAAATACAAAACTGAAAACAGAGCAAATTGAAAGCATTTTACAATTTGCAAAAAAAGAGCAAAAAATAATTCTTGTAAACACAAGAAACTCTTTCAATAGCGAAGGAAATTTAGAACAACATTTTCCTAATTGTGTTGAATATATTAGTTGGCCTATACTTCGCGAAGAGGTTATATCTGTTATTTTAGAAAATGAAACAGAAATTGTTAATTACTTAACTCAAAATGAAATCAATAATCACAATGGTGATAGAATTGGTTTTGGAGCTTTGGACCAGCACTTAAACAGGGTTGTTGAAAGTTATGCTAAGAGTACAGAAACCGTTTGGCAGTTTATTTTTATATTAGGTGGAGGACTAATGAGGATAAGTAAAATATATACAGAACTTCAAGCTGAAGACAGATTTGATTTAGTTGTACTTTATATCTCAATTAAACAGATTGCAAAAGTTGAAGAAGGCTCAAGTATTGATGAAATTATTGAGTTCTATAGTCGAAATAGTATCTTAAAAAAGCAATCCGCACCCACAAGGGAATGGCTGAAAGAGAAATTAAATCATCTATGTGATATAAGGATTTTAGTCGAAAGCAGAGGCAAGTTTAAAACGGTTCATCGTGAGTTTTCCAAATCATTTATCGAAAACACTTACTTCATGAATAGAACGGGTTGCTCTGAACTGTTGGATGAAGTGTTTAACGACTTTACAAGAGCTAAGGAAATAATGATTCTTTGGTCGTGGCTAAAGTATGGGCAAGCGAATGATTATACAAGAAGATGGTCAGCTTCATTAACTATAGATCAATGGAGGAGCTTAACGAATGAAACTATTAAGCATGGTTTGCCAATATTGTCAATTTTAGCAAAGCACCTTCACACTACAACATTACCAGGACACAGCAAAATTGCGAATGAAGTTTTTAAAGATAAAGCGGATGAAATAGCCGATTTGATTAATAATGGGGATGAAGGTACGTTGTACTATTTTAATGAAATGGGGGCTACATTGCAATACCATTGCAAAGAGGTTACTAAACCAATTATGGATAGAATTGATTCCGATAAGTTTGCCGAACTTATTAAGAATTCAGATGTCGAAGCATTTCATTATTTACCATGGTTATTTAATACTATTTCGATAGGACATTTGGTATGGGTCGTAAATTTTCAAAACAAATTAACTTTTATGGATTTTCAGACAATAATTGAAAGAAATGAAAAGGGAAAAATTGATTTGATATATGACTTGATTTCTTTTTATCGCAATTACGTAGGAAATATCAAAAGAAGTGAATTCAAATATTTAGTTGACAAAATCAGTTTGCAGATTAAAACATGTAGTTTACAGGAAATTCGATTTCCTCAAATGTTTTTCTCAGGATTGACGGAATTGATTTTTTTTGAAAAAGAAGTTAATCAAATTGTAAACTCTATAGATTTTAATAGAGTAAAAAAAGATTTTGAAGAAGCTACTCCGAGGTATTGGGGAAGTTTGTTAAGTATTTCAATGCTTAATCAATATGGAACAAGTAACTTTAGTAAAGATTTTGTTGATGCACTTGACCTAAATAAAGTTGTAAGCAACATTGAAAAGCACTATGGAGCAAATCTACATGAATTCAGAGTGATAATGTATCAACTTGCCTATGGGAGTGATTCAACAAAAAAGGAATATGCTAAGGCTTTGCAACCAATGGTAGAAAATGCCATGCAAAGATTTACAGAAAAAGAGGATCATGAAGATATATTAAAAGCTTTCTATAATTTGGATAATGAACTTGGAAAAGAGAGCTGTAAAAAATTAAATAAAGCTGTTCCTAAAGCACGCAAAAAAATTAAGAAACCATCAGATAAGAGAAAGTCGAAATTAGGCATAGCTGACGCTGAAAAAAGTGGTGAGGATTATGTAATGATTGAAAGTCTTATCAGTCTAAAAGAATCAAAACAGGAAGATTAACTTCCTGTTTTGATTCGAGTTTAATTATATTATTTTTTTTCAATTTTTGGAGTAATAATTAATCTACGTAATTTTGATTTGCCATAACATAGCTAAAGAATGCATCAAAATAAAGCTCTTAAATTCAACTTATTTTTACATTTAGATTTTTAGGAGTAAACTTATACTTGATTAATAACATATCCTCACTCACTTTTCTATCCAATACTTTTGCATAATGCTGAGTAGTTCTCAAATTTTTATGCCCAAGCATTTTGCTTACACTTTCAATAGGAACTCCATTGGTAAGGGTTACAGTCGTTGCAAAAGTATGTCGAGCAATGTGAAAGGTTAATTCTTTTTCAATTTCACAAAATCCAGCAATCTCTTTTAAATAGGCATTCATTTTTTGATTTGATAGAATAGGTAGTAGTTTATCTTCGTTGATACATTGCGGATGATTTTCGTATTTATCGATTATCATTTGTGTAACTGGAAGTATTGGAATTTTAGAAGCTGATTCTGTTTTTTGTCTGTGAGTGAATATCCATTTCTCGCCATCAATTCCGAAGCTAATATGCGACTTTGTTAGATTTTTAACATCAATGTATGCCAAACCTGTAAAGCAACTAAAAAGAAAAATATCGCGAACTAATGATAGTCGTTCTGTTTTGAAATCTTTTTCAATTAAACTTTGAATTTCTTTTTCAGTTAAATAAACTCGTTCGACTTCTTTGACTTTTGATTTGTAGTTTGCAAATGGGTTTTTATCTAGCCAGTCATTGGCTAAACAAATCTTTATTATTTTATTGAATTTCTTGATGTATTTAACTGCTGTGTTATTGGCACAGTTTCTAACGCTTCGTAACCAAAACTCATAATCGGTTATAAAGGCGTGATCAATCTTGGTAATATCAATATCAGAAACGTTGTATTTCCATTGCATAAATTCGATAGTATGCTTCAATGAAGTAGTGTAGCGTTCTAATGTTCCAGGAGCGTATTCTTTTCCAACGAGTTCTTTTATCTTATTGTTATGGTCTTGGAAAATCGGTACTAACATTCTTTGTCTTTCTTCAGTACCAAGTAATTTGCTTTTGAAGTTTTCAATAGATAGGGTCTCGTTTCGGTGGAGTAGTTCCATTTGTGCATCCAACACTTTTGATTTCATCAAATCAAGGTAGCTATTGATTGAACGTGCTTCTTCAGTTGTGCCTTTCATTTTAGCTAGTTCGTTTGACCATTTGGATTTTTCTACAAACTTTTTGGTACTAAATTCAAGTCGTTTCCCATCAACTGTTAGTCTTACATAAATTGGAAGTAGTCCGTTTGCATTGGCTTTTGTGCTTTTAGCATAAAAGTGAAGTGTGATTTTTGTTTTCATTGTGGTGACCAATTAATTATTACTCAATTTAAATTCCTAATTGAAATCAAACAAGATGTTTACTGACTGAACAAGCTATTGAACCAGTCGTTGAACCCAATGTTTGTAGGTGTTGAGGTAATTTAGCGAGACCCTAATTTTTGAATTTTCTAGGGTCTCGATTTTATCTCGATTTAAATAAGATTGAATGAATAATTTGGAATGTCTGCAAAAGAAAAAACCCCGTAAATCATAAGATTTACAGGGTTTTGCTACCGTTTAGGATTTTTTCCGCGGAGAAAGAGGGATTCGAACCCCCGGACCTGTTACAGTCAACAGTTTTCAAGACTGCCGCATTCGACCGCTCTGCCATTTCTCCAGTATGTCGCTTTCATTACCTGATTGCGAGTGCAAATATAGCACGCTTTTTTGATTATCAAAACATTTTCCGCTTAAAAAATAAAGAAAATTATCTATTTGGTTTTAACCATTTCATTTTCTTTTATTTAGGTTTAAGATATTTTTCAAAATATTTTCACTAATCTTTTTAAAATGCTTAAAACTTCACGTATTCTGTGATTTCTAACCCATAACCGATCATTCCTACACGCTTAGTTTGATCTGGGGTATTGGATACAAGCTTAATTTTAGAAATATCTATATCATGCAAAATTTGTGCTCCAATACCAAAATCCTTTGTATCTATGATTATTTTTGGCGCTTTCATAATGCCTTCGCTTTGTAAAGATTTCAATTCAGTTATTCGGTTTAATAAATTAACTGATTGCATATCCTGATTGATGAAAATAACGGCGCCTTTTCCTTCTTCGTTGATCACTTTAAACATGTCATCAAGTTGTTGATCTGCGTTGTTGGTTAAAGTGCCCAGTAAATCATTGTTTACTTGTGAAGAATTTATTCTTGTCAATATAGGTTCTCCTAGGTTCCAAGTTCCTTTTGTTAAGGCGATGTGGACTTGCTTATTTGTAGTTTGAACATACGCCCTTAATCTAAAAGTCCCGAAGCGTGTTTCTACATCAAAATCTTCTTTTTTTACAATCAAACTATCGTGTTGCATTCTATAAGCCACAAGATCTTCAATTGAAACTAATTTTAAATTAAATCGTTTAGCTACTTCGACTAATTCCGGTAAGCGTGCCATCGATCCATCTTCATTCATTATTTCGCAAATAACACCGGCTGGCTTGAATCCTGCTAATCGGGCAAAATCAATTGCAGCTTCAGTGTGACCTGTTCTTCTCAAAACTCCTCCTTGCTTGGCAATAAGAGGAAATATATGACCAGGTCGAGCCAAATCAAATGGCTTTGTTTCTTGTTCTATTAATGCTAATACTGTTTTAGCTCTATCTAAAGCAGAAATTCCTGTTGTAACACCATGACCTTTTAAATCTACAGAAACCGTAAAAGCTGTTTCCATGTGGTCGGTATTATTGGTAACCATTGCTTTCAAATCAAGTTCCTTGCAACGGCTCTCGGTTAATGGAGTACAGATTAAGCCTCTCCCGTGAGTGGCCATAAAATTAATCATCTCGGGTGTTACCTTTTCGGCGGCAGCCAAGAAATCGCCTTCATTTTCTCGGTCTTCATCATCTACAACGATTATTACTTTCCCTTGTCTGATGTCTTCAATAGCTTCTTCTATTGTGTTGAGTTGTATTTTGTCTGATGACATTGTAGTTATTTATTTTTGTTGTGTGTTTTTCTTTTAAAAAGTTTTTGAAAAGGTGCCAATATAACATCAAGATTAATCAATCCAATGTCATTTGTAGCCCTGTAGGTTAGCAAAATAGCTAAAGGAGTCAGGATTATAGAAGACATCCAAGTTCCTAAAAAAGGGGCAATTTCATTTTCTTGAGCAATTTTTTTACCAAAAGTATTGATGAAATGGAAGGTTATAAAAATTAAAACCGCGAATACTATTGGAAGTCCCAATCCACCTTTTCTAATAATTGCACCCAGAGGAGCACCTATAAAAAACATTAGAACGCAAGCGTAGGCAATTACAAACTTGTCATGCAATGCAATCCAATGTTCGTTAATGGTTTTTTGCTTGTTGAATAGCTCATCCTTTGTTCCTATAACGGTAGAAATAGTGTTGGTGGTGTTGTTTCTGGCAATTTCTAAAAACTTTGCCTTTTCAGTATTGCTATAGTTAGCAAGAATGATATCATTGCGTTTTATTAAATCTTTGCTTTGAGATTTTACAGAATCTTTAGCTTTAGTAGAATCTTTTGTTTTTCCTGTATCAACTGAATCAATGTTTTTAGTAATGGTCTTTGAAATAGGAGCCTCAACGGGCCTGTTTAAGGCCTGCTTATATGATGGAATCGATTTTTGCGATTGCTGATAAGTGATTCCAGTTCTTAAATGAACATTTTCTGTAAATGAAATCAGATCATTGTTGTAGTTGGTGCTTAATGAATCCAAGGTATATCTTAGTTCATTGATATTAAGCATCGTATTTGTATTGGCAACTTTTTCATCATCAACATCAACTTTGTTTAATGAGGATAAATCCAAATTCATGACATACTTTTTGAAAGAGCTTTTGGAAAAAGGCAATTTTTTGCGGTCTTCATATTTCTTTGGAACCACATCTTCATATTGATGTCCATCAAATAAAACCAATTGTAAAATATTGGAGTCTTCACTGCTTAATAGCACACCATTCTTAGCTTTAATAACGGCATTGTTAGAATTACCACCTAATGATTTTTTATGAATGGTTACACCTTGAAGAAGGTTTCCATTTTCTCCGGATTTCTTTTCTACCTTGATGTTGAAATTTCCAACATCGCTAAATTGTCCTTCGGCTATTGCCATTGCAGGTTTTACCTGAGCAATATTTTTTCGGAAATTAATGAATTTATATTGAGCATACGGAATTACATTATTGGCAAATGCAAAAGCGGCAATACTCAAAACAAAAATAAAAACAATCAAGCTTTTCATGGCTCTCTGCAAAGAAACACCCGAGGATTTCATCGCAGCAAATTCATAATTTTCGGATAAGTCTCCGAAAGTCATGATGGAAGCTAGAAGGATCGAAAGCGGTAAAACCAACGGAATAACGGTTGGCATAGAGTAGAGGAGGAACTTCACGATAAGGATCAAATCCAAATCTTTTCCTGCAAGCTCGGCTATAAAAAGCCAAACCGTTTGCAATATGAATATAAAAAAAAGGATTACAAATACCGAAGTAAATGTAATCAGGAATGTTTTTAATAAGTATCGGTCAAGAATTTTCACTCTGGGAAATTAGTCTAACTTGTTGATATAGTATTTTGGATATTTACTCTGAACAAAGGTAAACTGATTTTTTGATAATGGTTGGTTGGTTTTAAAAGAATTAACAACAATTGTCGTTTTGGTTCCATTTTTCCCAGTTTCAATAAGGTTGTAGATGTGTTTCGTTTGAGTATCAATACCTAAAAGAATCTCTTTTCTTTGGTCTTTTGAACTGTTTGGAATCAACTTGATATATTGAATCTTTCTTCCTTTTACATTTTGAAGGATATCCCAAGAATATTTATAGCCACTATTAAAGAAAGTCAGCATTTTAGAAGGGGTAATGGCATTCTCATCCTTTTCATCAACGCTTGAAATACTCACTTCTTCGTCTTCTGGAACAATAGTATATACTTTTCTACCGTCAAACATCTTTGTAATTCCCATGAAGTTCAATACATATTGATTGTCTTTCAAGGTCACGTTTCCTTTACTTTCCTGATTGATATTCTCTTTTGAGTTGTTCAAGGAATATTTAAAATCGATTACAATATTATCGTAGCTTTTCACTTTAGCCGTAACTTCATCAAGTAGTGCTTTTGCTTTTTTGTCCTGTGCCTGAATCGAAAAGCTGAAAATTAATAAAAAAGCAAACTGAATAAAATGTTTCATCTTAAAAATTGTTTTGTTCATTGTTAAAAAAATCATCAAGAGAACTCAAGTCAGGTATGTTTACGGTTCTTGCCTTACTTCCTTCAAAAGCTCCAACAATTCCGGCGGCTTCCAATTGGTCAATCAATCTTCCTGCTCTGTTGTATCCTAATTTAAGCTTTCGCTGAAGTAATGAAGCTGAACCTTGCTGGGCTGTTACAATAATTTCGGCCGCTTCCCTGAATAAAGAATCTCTTTCGGAAATATCCATATCAAGTTTAATGCCACTTTCGTCACCGCCAATAAATTCTGGCAATAAATAAGCATTAGGATAGGCTTTTTGAGCACCGATAAATTCAGTGATTTTTTCAACTTCGGGTGTGTCTACAAAGGCACATTGCACACGCACCACGTCATTTCCGTTTGTATAAAGCAAATCTCCACGTCCAATCAATTGATCGGCACCTTGTGTGTCCAAAATGGTTCTAGAATCGATTTTTGATGTAACTCTAAATGCAATTCTAGCGGGGAAGTTGGCTTTGATGATACCCGTAATTACATTAACCGAAGGTCTTTGTGTAGCAATAATCAAGTGAATTCCAATTGCTCTCGCCAACTGGGCCAAACGTGCAATTGGTGTTTCAACCTCTTTTCCAGCCGTCATAATCAAATCGGCAAACTCATCGACCACTAAAACAATATAAGGAAGGAATTGATGCCCGTTTTCTGGATTCAATTTACGTGCCTTGAATTTTTCGTTGTATTCTTTGATATTTCGAACCATCGCATCCTTCAATAAAGAATAACGGTTGTCCATTTCAATACAAAGTGAATTTAAAGTATTGATTACTTTGTTATTGTCGGTGATAATGGCGTCTTCCGTATCGGGAAGTTTTGCCAAATAATGACGTTCTATTTTATTAAAAAGTGTCAGCTCCACTTTTTTAGGATCGACCAAGACAAATTTTACTTCAGCCGGATGTTTTTTATAAAGCAATGAAGTTAAAACGGCATTCAAACCAACCGATTTTCCTTGTCCGGTTGCCCCGGCCATCAAAAGGTGAGGCATTTTAGCCAAATCGACAACGAAAGTTTCGTTTGAAATGGTTTTTCCCAAAGCGATAGGAAGTTCCATTTCTGCTTCCTGAAATTTCGCTGAACCAATCACACTTTTCATTGAAACCATAGTAGGATTCTTGTTCGGAACCTCAATACCGATCGTTCCTTTTCCTGGAATTGGCGCGATGATACGGATTCCTAAGGCCGAAAGTGATAAAGCAATATCGTCTTCCAAACTTTTGATTTTCGAAATCCTGATTCCCGCTTCGGGAACAATTTCATATAAGGTTACAGATGGTCCAACGGTTGCTTTGATCTGTGCAATTTCAATTTTATAATTACGAAGTGTTTCAACAATTCTGTTCTTGTTTTCTTCTAATTCTTCCTGATTGATGGTGATGCCACCAGTAGTATATTCCTTTAATAAATCTAGGCTTGGGAATTTATAGTTGGATAAATCCAATGTAGGATCAAAAAGACCAAAATCTGCAACTAGGCGAGAGGCCAAATTTTCTTCAATAATGTCTTCTTCGGCCACTTTTTCTACGATAAATTCCTCTTCGATGTGTGGTGTTGGAGGAGTTATCTCTAAGGTAGAAGGTTTAACAGTAGGTTCCAAAATCAATTCAGAAGAACTGCTAATCGTTGGCTTTAAAGCATCCTTGTTGATTTCAAATTGAGATGCCGGTTTGATGACAATTTTTTCCAATTCCAAATCATCTTCATCTTCTTCTAAAGGTTCGGTGAAAGCTCTTGGTGTAATTTCTTGCACTTCTTCATCAACTGCAAATTCCTCTAAATTATAAGTGCTTTGGGTTGAAGGTGTCTTGATGGAATCCAAATCTTCTGAGAGGTCTTTTTTCGTCTTTTCGAATAAAGCTTTGATAGAATCAGGTGATATTTTTATTTTAAAAATAAGATAGACAATCAATCCAAATAGTAAAACCAATAAAGTGCCTGATTTTCCTATATAATCCTGAAGAAACAGATTCATTTCGTAACCAATGATTCCTCCCAATTCTGGAAGAAAATGTGCAAAAAATCCAAACAAAACGGAGATGATGACCATTGCAAACAAATCCCAAAACCATGTATTCTTTAATTTTTTTACCGATAAATCTAAAACCAAATACGCTCCAGTCAAGAAAAACAATCGCACAAAAAGAAAAGCTCCAACACCAAAACCTTTGTAAACAAAAACATCGGCCAAGTAGGCACCAAACTTTCCAAGCCAATTCTGAACGCTTACAGTTCGATCGCTTAATTCGCTGATGGCACTTTGATCGTGTTGGCCGTGAATGTAAAACGAAATAAACGCCAACAAAAGTGAAATTGCAAAGAGTACAAGCAAACTACCAATTACAACTTTATGTTGACGGGTAATTTTAAATGATTTTTTTGGAGCAGTATCCGCTTCATTTTTCTTGCCAGCGGTTTCTTTTTTAATCGTTTTTGCCATTCAGGTTGTTGCTAATTGGAGTAAAAATAAATAAAATTAAAAGATAAATGGCTTTTACAAGCTCATAATTATTGGAACATAAATAATGCATCCAATTGCCAGCGCGGCAACGGCGGCGAAAAACACAGCACCGGCGGCGATATCTTTTATGAAACCAATTTTACTATGAAAATCAGGATGAATAAAGTCTGCAATTTTCTCTACAGCAGTATTCAACCCTTCAATGCTTAAGACCAAACCTATAGCTAAAGTCTGGAAAAGCCATTCGGTTTTGGTAATTTCAAAATAAAAACCAGCAATACTAAGTAAAACTCCTAAGGAAAATTGCACCATAATGCTATGTTCCGTAGTTACTAATTTGTAGGCGCCGAGAATCGCATATTTAAAACTTTTTAACCGTCCGGTTACAAAAGAATGATCGTCCTTCATTTAAAAAATATTAAAGAGCCGCTAAAGCTGCGTCATAGTTAGGTTCGTCAGCAATTTCGCTAACTTGTTCTGTATAAGCAACGTTTCCGTTTTCGTCAACCACAATTACAACTCTTGAGTGCAAACCAGCCAAAGGGCCATCGGTAATTTCCAAACCGTATTCTTTTCCAAAACTTCCGTCTTTGAAATCAGATAGATTCACTACATTTTCAAGACCTTCGGCACCACAAAAACGTTTTTGGGCAAATGGTAAATCTCTTGAAATACACAATACTTTCGTGTTTTCCAATTGGCTTGCTTTTTCGTTGAATTTTCTAACAGAAGCAGCACAAGTTCCAGTATCTACACTTGGGAAAATATTTAAAACCAATCTGCTTCCCGCAAAATCAGCCAAAGAAACTACCGATAAATCGTTTTTAATAAGTTTAAAATCAGTTGCTTTTGAACCTGTTTTTGGTAATTCGCCAGTCGTATGTATTGGATTTCCTCCTAAAGTTATTGATGCCATTTTGTTTTAGTTAAAATTAAGGTTCAAAAGTATGAAAATAATCGGTAATAAAAGTCACTCAAAGCATAGAAAACGACAAAAAAACGCTCCCAGAATGAGAGCGTTTTTATTATTTGTCTAAGCAACTATTATTTATCGATCGAACCAAGAACCCTTTTCATAAAAGCATTCAGTGCTTCCTTTTTGTCGGTTCCTTCTTTTACCATTTTGTCCACTTCTAGCGCTCCGTACATGTTAGAAATCAATTCTCCAATAACATCCAGCTCTTCATCCTTTAGTGAGGGAACTTCGGTTAGGGCTTCAAGAACTTCAATGGCTTCGATAATATAATCCTGATCATTTTCTTCAATAAATTGAGTCAGATGTTTGATAACTGGTAGTTTCATTTGGAAGATTTTTATAATATTTCAACAATCAATTCTGATAGAACTTCAGCCTTATTCGTTTGGGTTTCGTTCACTAGTTTTCCATCCACAAAAGTGGCAAAAGTGGGAAGATTGGAAACATTGGCCAATTTTCTTGATTCTGGAGATTTTTCAGCATCTACCAAAACAAAAGTCACGTCTTCATTTTCTGAAGCCAATTTCTTGAATTTTGGTTTCATGATACGGCAGTTTCCACACCAAGAAGCGGAATATTGCACCACAACCTTTTTGGTTTTTGCTACGATATCTTGTAAAGTATCCTCGTTTAATTCGATTAACATAGTTTTTGAGTTTTAATGTAGCAAGGTTTCAAAGAAGCAAAACTTTGCAACTTTGTGTCTCTGAAACTTTGCAACTTATTGTTTAAATTAGTTTGAAGCCAAATAAGCAGCAGTACTGTTTCTGTCAGCGCTCATAGCTTGTTTTCCTTCTTCCCAGTTTGCAGGACAAACTTCGCCTTTTTCTTGAACGTGCGTGTAAGCATCAACCAATCTCAAGTACTCATTTACGTTTCTTCCCAATGGCATATCATTTACACTTTCGTGGAAAATTTTACCTGTCTCGTCAATTAGGTAAGTCGCTCTGTACGTTACGTTTGAACCTTCGATGATCACTGAATCCGTATCTTCGCTGTAGCTTGTAGATTCAATATCCAAAATTCCTAAAATGTTGGACAAGTTACGGTTTGTATCCGCTAAAATTGGATAGGTAACTCCTTCAATACCACCATTGTCTTTTGGAGTATTCAACCAAGCGAAGTGAACTTCGTTAGTGTCACAAGAAGCTCCAATTACAATCGTGTTTCTTTTTTCGAATTCTGGCAAAGCGGCTTGAAAAGCGTGTAATTCAGTTGGACAAACGAATGTAAAATCTTTTGGATACCAAAACAATAAAACTTTTTTGTTTTTGTTAGTTGCTTCTTCAAAAATGTTGATTTTTAAATTGTCACCCATTTCTGAAATGGCGTCAACTGCAATGCTTGGAAATTTTTTACCTACTAATGACATAATATATTTTTTAATGGTTATTTTTTGAACACTACAAAAGTAGGGCAGACTTAAATAATTTTGCATCAAAAATTATTATAATTATTTATCACTTGATAGTTTTTGACTATTTTAAAAATTCTATTTTTATAAAGCAACGTGATACTATTTCATTTGGTTTTATATATTTGTTTAAACTAACGATAAAATCAAATATGGGTTTTTCCAATTTATTCAGAAAGAAAACGGTCCAAGATATATTAAGGCAGGTTGAAAAAAATGAAACTGACGGACATAGTTCTTTAGGAAAACATCTTACGGCTAGAGATTTGACGGCTTTTGGAATTGCGGCAATTGTAGGTGCTGGAATTTTTAGCACTATTGGGAAAGCAAGTGCGGATGGCGGTCCCGCAGTTATTTTCTTGTTTCTTTTTACAGCCCTTGCTTGTAGTTTTGCGGCTTTTGCCTACGCAGAATTTGCTTCAATGGTACCAGTTTCTGGTAGTGCTTATACTTATTCCTATGTAGCCTTTGGGGAAATAATCGCTTGGATTATCGGTTGGGCTTTGATAATGGAATATGCCATTGGGAATATTACCGTCGCCATTTCGTGGAGTGATTACTTTACAGGATTGCTCGAAAGTGGCGGACTTCATCTTCCGCAGTGGATTCAAATGGATTATTTGACGGCCTCAAACGGTTTTGCGGATGCAACGGCACTGATGCAAGGAGGGAAGTCATTTGAAGATTTAGGGGCCGGATTAAAAACTGCTTATACCGCTTGGACAACCGCTCCGACAATAGGATCGTTTCATTTTGTAGCTGATTTGCCTGCACTTTTCATAATCATTTTGATTACTGCATTGGTTTACAGAGGAATGAAAGAATCCAGAAATGCTAGCAATTTGATGGTGGTTGTAAAGCTGTGTATTATCCTTTTAGTAATCGCTGTAGGTGTTTTTTATGTAGATACGACCAACTGGGATCCATTTGCTCCAAACGGAGTGAGTGGTGTTTTGAAAGGTGTTTCGGCGGTTTTCTTTGCCTATATAGGTTTTGATGCGATTTCTACAACAGCCGAAGAATGCAAGAATCCGCAACGTGACCTTCCAAAAGGAATGATGTGGGCGATTATCATCTGTACAATTTTATACATTGCCATTGCTTTAGTATTGACAGGCATGGTGCATTATTCTGATTTGAATGTAGGCGATCCGCTGGCTTTTGTTTTTGATAAACTGGATTTAAAATGGATGTCGGGAATCATTGCTGTTAGTGCGGTTGTCGCTATGGCAAGCGTACTATTGGTTTTTCAAATGGGACAGCCAAGAATCTGGATGAGCATGAGCCGAGATGGGTTGCTTCCAAAGAAATTCTCAAAAGTACATCCAAGATTCAAGACACCTTCTTTTGCAACTATCGTGACCGGTTTTGTGGTAGCTGTCCCAGCATTGTTTTTGAACCTTACAATGGTTACGGATTTATGCAGTATCGGAACTTTATTTGCGTTTGTCTTGGTTTGTGCCGGAGTTTTGGTGTTGCAGAACAAACCGAATATCCCACGAGGAAAATTCAAAACGCCCTATATCAATTCAAAATATATTGTTCCCGTTTTATTGATTGCGGGTTTGGTTTTTTCTTTTACTTATAATGAAAAAGCAACGATGGCTTTCCTTAATAATGAAAAGCAAATCAATACGCCAGAAGCTATTGTAACTTCTTTGGATAAAGAGCAAACAGAAAATGTTTTCACTTATTTAAAAGCAAATGACGCTAGAAGCATTACATCCGAAACGAGTGATTTGGAAAAAATATTGAACGCTTACAGTGAAAACGAAACGGAATACATTGATTTGGTAGAAGCATTGCCAATTGATAATGACTTGAAATACGAAACAGGATTTGCCCTTTTCAAGCATAAAATTCCAATGTACATCTTTTTGATTGTACTCTTGGGTTTAACTGTATGGTCTTGGCGACAAAACCTTTCACTAATACCTTTATTAGGTCTGGTTTGCTGTCTGTACATGATGGCCGAGTTGAGCGTTTGGAATTGGATTTATTTCTCCATCTGGCTTTTATTAGGTTTGGTTATTTATTTTGGCTTTAGCCGAAAAAACAGCAAATTGAATGTTCAGAACATTTAAAATTACATCCCGGTTCTTCCGGGATTTTTTATGGAACACAATCCTTAAATTGATGTTAACCCTTTTCATCGCTAGATATTTTTGTGTATATTTAAAATAAAAAACAAATCCCTATGAGAAATCTTAAATTATATTTTATCCTAATCGCTGGAGTATTCATTACGATTACTTCCTGCAAAAAAAAGGAAGAAAAATCAGCTGTTATTGCCAAGGACGAATTGGTAAAATTCGACAGCACTTATATACCAAACTTTATTGCCAAATTTCCAGATTTTAAGGAGTTTGAAGGCGAATTGAAAGAAGTGTATCAAAAAAGAAACTATCATTATGTATGGTATGATAAAGATGGAAGGATTGATTTTGCAGAAGTTTTATACAACCGAATCAATCAGATTAAAAATGATGGAGTGCAAGTGCAATTGCCTTACAAAAAGCAAATCGACGATCTTTTTGACCAAAGAGAAAGCAAGAAGCCGGGTCCAGAAAGCGATTTCTTGGTGAGCTCGATGTATTTTTTCTACACCAAAAATGTTTTGCAAGGCTTAGATGCTGAAAAAAGCAAGCAAACCGGATGGTTTTTACCACGTGAAAATGTTTCCTACGTTGATTATTTAGATGAACTATTGAAGGACCCTTACTCAATTAAAAAAGACCAAGGCGAGCTAATCGGTCAATACTACAATCTAAAAAAAGCCTTGCACAAATTCCGTGAAATTCAAAAGGCGGGTAGTTGGGGAACCATTCAATTGGCAGAAGGAGTGAAATCGCTGAAAGTGGGCGATTCTTCAACTGCAGTGGCTCAAATCAGAAAGAAACTGTTCCTAATTGGAGATTTAAAAAACGATTCAAAGAAAACCATTTTTGATGATGAATTAAAAGAAGCATTGACGAAATATGAAAGCCGTCATCACCGTAAATTCGATAACAAAATCGGGCCGGCTATGGTTGCGAATTTGAATGTTTCTGTTGAAGATAGAATCAAAACCATCATCGTAAATATGGAGCGATGCCGTTGGATCAATCCCGAAACGATGAACGCAAAGGAGCTTGTGGCCGTAAATATTCCTTCGTACAGAATGCAATATTTTAAGGATGGAAAACGTGTTTTAGAATCGAATGTGGTGGTGGGTAAAGAACTCAACAAAACAGTAGTGTTCAGTGGACAAATGAGTTATTTGGTTTTCAGTCCGTATTGGAACATTCCGCCGAGCATCATCAAAAACGAAATCAAACCGGGAATTGAGGCAGATAGCGATTATCTGGCAAAACACAATATGGAATGGAACAATGGTAACGTGCGTCAAAAGCCAGGACCAAACAACTCTTTAGGATTAGTAAAATTTATGTTCCCAAATTCCAATAATATTTACCTTCACGATACGCCTGCAAAAAGTTTGTTTGGTAGGGATGCCAGAGCTTTGAGTCACGGTTGTGTTCGTGTAGAAAAAGCCAAAGAATTGGCCAATAAAATCTTGGAAGGCGATAAAAACTGGAATGCCAAAAAAATTGATGAAGCGATGAATGCCGGAACTGAAAAGTATTATACATTAAATCATAAAATCCCAGTGTATATCGCTTATTTCACAGCTTGGGCCGATGAAAATGGTAACGTAAGTTTCTACCAAGACATTTACAAACGTGACGACAAATTGGCTAATTTATTATATACACAAGCCAAGTAATCCAATAGTTTAAAACACAAATTCCACTAATTTACACAAATCATTTCGTGTACATTAGTGGAATTCGTGTTTGTAAGAAGCTGTGTTTTTAAGCGTTTTCCATTTTCAAAACACCTAATTCCATCATACAAGCTTTCATCATATCATACGTCCTTTGAATATCGTTATCCAATCCAATTGAAAAGCGAATCAAACCATCGGTAAGTCCCATTTCTTTTTGTTCGTCCAACGGAATTTCGCTAGATGTAGATGTTCCAGGAGCACTAAACAAGGTCTTGTAAAACCCTAAACTTACCGCCAAATAACCCAAATTGCGTTGTTGCATCAACTCCATCAATTCGTTGGCCTTGTCCAGACTTCCAACATCAACGGTCATCATTCCACCAAAACCATATTCTGGATTAATCATATTTTTATACAATTCATGGCTCGGGTGGCTTTTCAATCCAGGGTAAACTGTTTTCAAGCCAGCCTGTTCAAATTTCTCAGCCAAAAACTGTGCATTATGGCTGTGTTGCTTCATTCTGATGTGCAACGTTCTCAAGTTTTTCATCACACTTGCCGAACGCAAACTGTCCATCGTCGGTCCCAAAAGCATGCTTGCCCCGTTGTTCACATTCTTCAAATCATTGATGAATTCCTGTGAAGCACAAACCACACCACCAACCGTATCACTGCTTCCGTTGATGTATTTCGTCAAACTGTGAATCACGATATCGGCACCCAATTTTGCTGGAGCAACCGACAAAGGGGAAAACGTATTATCGACAACCAATTTGATATTATGTTTCTTTGCAATTTTCGCCAAACCAGCAATATCAGCCACTTCAAGCAACGGATTTGAAACGGTTTCGCAATATAAAACTTTAGTGTTTGGTGTAATCGAAGCTTCTACAACATCCAATTTCGTGATGTCCACAAAAGTCGTCTTGATGCCAAATTTCGGAGTAAAGTTTTTCAAGAAAGCATACGTTCCGCCATAAATCGTTCGGCTCGAAACAATATGGTCGCCACTTCCGCACAATTGCAAAAGCGTTGGCGTAATCGCACCCATTCCAGAAGCCGAAACATTCGCAGATTCCGTTCCTTCCATTGCCGACAATGCCTTGTCCAGATATAAATTGCTAGGCGAGGAGTGACGTGAATACAAATAACAGCCTTCTGCATTGCCTTCAAACGTGTCGAACATCGTTTTGGCCGACAAAAAAGTATAGGTTGATGAATCAGAAATGGACGGATTTACACCACCAAATTCCCCAAAATACTGCAAGTCCTGAATGTTATCAGCCGGATTAAAATTTTTCATTGTATATAATGTTAGTTTGTTTTTATAATTAGGAGCGAAAGGCTTGGGCATTTTTGGGTTCCATTTTCCCGCCTTCCTTCCAAATCTTTTTGTTTTTAAAGAAAAAACAAAAAGGATTTTCCCTCCAGTCGGGGCTAGAAAACAATCTTTTCGTGCCTTTTTATCATTTCAAAACAACGAACAAATAGATTATAAATCAACCATAGTTTATATATTTAGAAAATAAAACTATAATATTCTATATTTGTAATTATATTTACATTAAACGATGGATATTTCCATTTAAACCGAAAATATTTCCAAATGACTTTAGATACCACCGATAAAAAATTGCTTGAATTTATTCAGGAAGATTCCAAGCAAACCACAAAAGAACTTTCTTTGAAGCTGAACCTTTCCGTTACAGCTGTTTACGAACGCATCAAAAAATTGGAACGTGAGGAAATCATTTCCAAATATGTAGTGCTTCTCAACCGAAATAAAATTCAAAAAGGGTTTGTGGTGTTCTGCCATCTTAAATTAATGCAACATACGAAAGAATTTATTTCGCAATTCGAAAAAGAAGTGGTGCAACTCAGCGAAGTTTTGGAATGTTTTCACGTCAGTGGCGATTATGATTACATCTTGAAAATCTGTGTGGAAAATATGGAAGAGTACCGTGAATTTATGGTTACGAAACTCACGACCCTGCAACATATTGGAAGCACACACAGTACGTTTATGATTGGAGAAGTAAAAAATACAACCGCTTTTTCATTATAAAAATATGCCAAAGAAATCCTAATATCCTTACAATCATTGGGTTTTTAAGTTTCAAAAAGTTATATTTGGGAAAACACCAAAATACCTTTTATGCAAGACCAATTACGAGTAGCCCCAGTTGACCGCTACGTCATCAATCCAATGAAATCATTCATCAGCAATTCGGTTATGGGAGGCATCGTGCTTCTTGTGGCGACTGTAATTGCGGTTATTCTAGCCAATTCCCCTTGGTCGGAGTGGTTTTTAGGGATTTGGAAAAACAGGATTTCCTTAAATTTTAATGATACAGTTTTCCTTGACTACGACTTGCATCATTGGATTAATGATGGTTTGATTTCCATATTTTTCTTTGTATTGGGATTGGAATTAAAACGCGAAATGGTCGACGGACAATTATCAGGTTTTAAAAACGCAATACTTCCCATCATTGTTGGAATTTCGGGAATGATTTTTCCTGCCTTGATTTTCTATTTTTTCAATACTTCGGATGTTGAAGCCCTTGACGGTTGGGGAATCCCGATGGCTTGTGATATTGCGTTCGTCCTCGGAATCTTATATCTATTAGGCGATAAAGTTCCTGCTTCCGTAAAAATATTTTTCACTGCCTTTGGTATTGTCGATGATATCGGAGCCGTCTTGATTATTGCTTTGGTCTACACCAATGAAATCTCGTATGTAAGCTTAATCGTCGGGCTTAGTTTCTTTGTATTGCTGATGATTGCCAATCGATTTGGAGTAAGAAGCACCTTGTTTTACGGTGTTGTGGGGATATTGGGTGTTTGGGTTCCGTTCTTGCTTTCGGGCGTTCACGCAACCATCGCAGCGGTTTTGGTTGCCTTCACGATACCGGCTACCACCAAAATTAGCGAGGCGGGATTCCTTAAAAAGATAAAAAAATATTCGAGCAATCTGGACGAAACCAAATCGCTCGATGGACCGACGCTGACGAACGACCAACTGCACATCATCGGAAAAATGAAATCGATGACCAAACATGCGATGCCACCACTGCAACGATTGGAGCACGGTTTGCATCCTGTTGTAGCTTTTGTCGTGATGCCGATTTTTGCTTTGGCGAATGCCGGAGTAGTGTTCAACATTAATTTTGAAGATTTATTTTCGAACAATATCTTTTCAGGTATCGTTACGGGATTGATCGTGGGGAAATTCCTCGGGATTTTTGGCGTGACCTTTATCTTATTGAAATTGAAACTGGTGAAGCTTCCAAAAATGATGACCATCCAGCATCTTTTCGGGATTAGTATCCTTTCGGGAATTGGATTTACGATGTGTCTTTTTATCACCACTTTGGCTTATGAAAATCCGGAACATATTACACAAGCAAAGATTGCGATTTTTGTAGCCTCCATATTAGCGGGAATTGCGGGGTATATTTTATTGAATAGAAATGCGAAGAAGGAAACCAAAAAAGTTATTAGTTCATAAAAATTATTTGTTTAATTTTGATATAAACCATACACTATGAAAACTAAAGAACTAAGAAGAAAATTGATGACTGATTTTGGTAAAATCCTTGAAGATGAATCAAAATTGGATTTGCTCGAAAGTGTTTTTGATGCAATCATTAAAGAGGATAAAAATTCTTCAATTCCGGAAAGTCATTATTTAAAAGTAGAAGAAGCTAGAGAAAACTATTTATCAGATAAAAATTCAGGAATTTCTTGGGACGATTTTGAAAATGAATTGAATTCAAAGTATGGTTTTTAAAATCATAATCTCCAAACTAGCTTCTTTAGAAATTACCGAATCAATTGATTTCTATGAATTGAAACGAAAAGGTCTAGGAAAAGAATTTCTAAATCATTTAAAATCAGCTTTCAGTATTTTAAAATCAAATCCAGAATTATTCTCAATTAAAAGAAAATCTATTTACAGGGAAATGCCATTAAAGAGATTTCCATTCACTGTAGTTTATGAAATTATTGACGATGAAGTGATAATTTATTCTGTTTTTCATACAAGCAGAAATCCTGACAAAAAGCCTTGATAAATCTCAAATTAGTAACTTCAAAAGACTCCCTAAACAAAAAAACTTCCGTAATTTTGCTACACAATTTTTAAAAACACACAAAACAATATACTATGAGTTCATTTGACGTAGTCGTTATCGGTTCAGGACCAGGTGGATATGTTGCCGCAATTCGTTGTGCACAATTGGGTTTCAACACCGCAATCATCGAAAAATATTCAACTTTAGGAGGAACTTGCCTTAACGTTGGTTGTATTCCATCAAAAGCATTATTGGATTCTTCGCACCATTATCACGATGCCATTTCGCATTTCAAGGAACACGGAATCGAAATTACAGGCGAAATCAAATTCAGCATCGAACAGATGATTGCCAGAAAAGGAACGGTTGTAGACCAGAACGTTTCGGGTATCAAATATTTGATGGACAAAAATAAAATCACCGTTTTTGAAGGCGTTGGTTCATTTGAAGATGCAACGCACGTAAAAGTGACCAAAGCAGACGGTACTTCTGAAACTTTGGAAGCAAAAAACACGATTATTGCTACAGGTTCTAAGCCATCTTCTTTACCGTTTATCAAAATAGATAAAGAAAAAATCATCACTTCAACAGAAGCGTTGAACTTGAAAGAAGTTCCGAAACACCTTATAGTTATTGGTGGTGGGGTTATCGGTTTGGAATTGGGACAAGTATACCTTCGTCTTGGAGCTCAAGTTTCCGTAGTGGAATATTTAGATAGAATCATCCCAGGAATGGATGCTGGTTTGTCGAAAGAATTGACAAAAGTCTTGAAAAAGCAAGGCATGAAATTCTACACGTCTCACAAAGTGAAATCGGTAGAAAGAAGCGGAGAAGGCGTACAAGTGCAAGCTGAAAATGCAAAAGGAGAAACGATTACGCTTGACGGAGATTACTCGCTAGTTTCAGTGGGTCGTCGTCCATATACTGACGGTCTGAATGCTGACAAGGCAGGAGTAAAAGTTACCGAAAGAGGTCAAATCGAAGTAAACGATCATTTGCAGACTTCTGTTTCAAACATCTACGCTATCGGAGATGTTGTAAAAGGAGCAATGTTGGCGCACAAAGCCGAAGAAGAAGGTGTTTTTGTTGCGGAAACAATCGCTGGTCAAAAACCACATATTGATTATAATTTGATTCCAGGTGTTGTATATACATGGCCAGAAGTTGCCGCTGTTGGTAAAACAGAGGAGCAGTTGAAGGAAGCAGGAGTGGAGTACAAAGCTGGAAGTTTCCCATTCAAAGCGTTGGGACGTTCCCGCGCGAGTGGTGACACGGATGGTTTCGTGAAAATCCTTGCCGACAAAAAGACCGACGAAGTGTTAGGAATCCACATGATTGGCGCCCGAACCGCCGATTTGATTGCCGAAGCTGTCGTAGCAATGGAATTCAAAGCATCTGCCGAAGACATTTCTAGAATGAGTCACGCGCATCCAACATACGCGGAAGCGGTTAAAGAAGCGGCATTGGCAGCAACTGAAAACAGACCAATTCACATGTAATATTAGATTGTTAGATTTTTAGACGCTTAGACTTTTAGAAATTTTAAAAATAAGAAAACCCGTTTCTATTTAGAAGCGGGTTTTTTATTAGGAGCGAATCGGTAGTAATAAAGTAATCCATGTTCCCGCTTTCCGTTATAATCTTTTTTGAATTGCTAGGGGTTTAAACCCCTAGCAATTCAAAAAAGGATTTCCACTACAATCGGGGCTAGGAGGAAATTTTCTGCATCTTCGGAATCATTGCCAACTTTGTGTATCAAGCAACGACTTTCTCAATATAGTCTGAATTCAATAAATATAGTGCACCCATATATTGAATTTTGAACGAAATCAAATCACCAATTTTATAATCCTTTTCAGAATTAGAAATATCAATAACCAGCATATCCGAGCTTGCATCCACCATGGTAATATTTTTATCCTCTGGAGCGAGATATTGGGGTTGCATATCGAGTAGTCCAATATCCAGAATCGCCCGAAGCGATGAGCCTCCCAAATCTTCGTTTTCGTCACTTTTAAAGACATTTCCAGCTACGTTTTCTCCTAAATCGCCTGTTGGGACATTTGGCTTTTCTGTAATTTCAATGACTTCGGCAAACAATTGAAAAACATCACTTTCCATGTCTTTCATCGTTTCTCCCGTAAACAAATCCTTTCCAAAATAAAGCGCTTCACCAATCCTGAAATGATTCACCGCCATCGGTCGTGCATTTTTCAAAATCAACGGAATCGCCACAGAAGTTCCACCCGAAACCCAAGGAATAGAAATATTGAATTTAGCTTCAATCAATTGTTTGTAAAGGCTAAGCTGAATGAGTTTGTCCTGATTTGGCATCACACCACTCAAACAATTCAAATTCGTTCCAATGCCCCGGATTTCGATATTCGGCAAACTGATTACTTGTCCGTAAAAGTCAATTAATTCTTCACCCATAACGCCTTCTCGCAAGTCGCCCATCTCAATCATAATAATGATCTTGTGGTTCTTATTTTGTCTTTTTGCCTCTTCCGATAGCATTTTAATCGTATCAATTTCTGTATTAAAACTCACATCGGCATATTTTACAATCCTTCTAATGCTTTGTTTTGCAGGCGGTTTTATATATACAGTCTGAATTTCTGGCGCCAGCAACTTGATGGTTTTCAAATTACTGATCCTTGAATCGTGTATTTCTTTTGTTCCAAGGTTTATCAGTTCCTGTATGAATAATTTATTGCCACAAAGAAGCTTTGATACAATTCCCCATTCAATATTCTTAGATTGGAAAAGTGTATTCAAATGCTTGTAATTGTGCTGCAGTTTACTTCTATGTAATTTTATAAATGCCATATTTCTGGTTGTTTATTTGGTCAATCTCATTTCCAAATATTTACTTGTAAAGCCTAATTTTTCATATAATTTTCGAGCTGGATTGTCGGGTTCGCAATGCAGTGCAATATTTCCTTTAGAAATTTGAATAGCTTCTTGCATCAATTTTTTGCCAACGCCCATTCCCCTGTAGGTATTGTTTACTGCTATGTAAACCAATATGTTTTCGGGAATATAGCCACTCATTCCAGTATTGTTAAGGATTACAGCGCCTATAATTTCATTGGAATTTGTGGCAAGGATGATGTGGCCACCTTTTTTTTCATCTTGAACAAAATCGATACATTTAAGGATGTCTTCCTTTGCATCGCCAAATTCGTCCAGATGCTCTTCTAAGAAAGTGGCAATTTGTTCGTTGCTGAATTGGGTTTGATGGTAGTGATCGTAATTAATTTTATCAGTCGTCATACTATAAATAATTTAATGAATTGCTCATATTTCATTGACTCCGCAACATTTTGAGACATTTAAAAAATAACGAATGTATAGAACGCAATTTGCTTTGCGGCTTTAGAAAAGCCACAGTATTTCAAACGATATGAAACAAGAATTTTAAATGTGCCGTAGGAACAGCCAGTAAGAAATGAGACAAATTCTCATTGTAATGAATGGTGCAAATTTACAAAAAAATGACCGCTTGGGCAAATTTTTTAGTAAAGACTTGGATTTTATGCTTTATAGAAGGCTGTAAATCAATGGAGTTGTTCTGTTTTCAAATTCATAAACTAAGATGTAAAATTTACATCTTAGTTTATGAATTTGATTTTTCAAGAAACTTTTATACTTTGCTTCCAATATTTTTTATAGACGAAATAGCCAACAAAGGCGATTAGAATCAACGACCAAAGTTGCACGATAAATCCAATAATGGCTTCGAGCATGTACCAGCCTGTTCGCAGTCCGTCCAGAATCTGAATTCCAATATGCGGTCGATAGGCACTTATATCCGCTTGATTTACTACCATTTCCAATCTTGTAGTTTCCGGCTGATAGATGTACAACGAAATCGTACTGAAATTCACTTTATCATTCAAGGCGAGGTTCTCTAACTTTTTATTGTCGTTATTTTCTTTCTGATTATTCAAATTTTCTTCTGCCGGATTGATTTCTTTGAGTTTTCTGCCTTTTTCATCAATTGCTTTTTCCAATCGATTTTCATAATTCTTGCTTCTGTTTTGCGCCAATTGATTGCTCAACAGTTGTAGCGAAACATCATCGGCCTTGATTACACGATAATCCAAGAAATCAATTTGCTTGGCAATGGTCTTGATCACCGTGTCCAATTGCGTATTAGGAACACGAATGGTGATGTTGTTTTCAACCTTATAACGTGTAGTTTCTAACGTACTGTCCTGACTGATTTTGGTATCAAATTTCTCCGAAACGCTGCTTTGCAAATTGGTATAGGTTACAAATCCACCAAACTTGGTTGTAGCGTTTTCAATCGCATAGGTCGATTGTGCAACATTCTTTACTTTAAATTTTGCATCAGCCGTCCTAATAAACTTCCGATCGCTGTTTTTATTTTCTACTGCGGCAGATGAGGAGACATTATCAGCCGATGCAGCTGTTTCGGTCATTTCCGCTGTTGCTTCTTCTGTTTCAGAATATTTTTTACAGGAAAGGACAACTACAAATAGGAGTAGTGCAACTCCAATTTTTGGAAGTGTAAGGAACCCAGATTTTGAGTCCCATTTTTTCAAAGCATTTTTCATAAAAATTCATATTAAAGGTTACTAATTAATTTTAATTACAGTTTTAAATACGGAAAGTGATAGTGTAATTTTCAATCAATAGTAATATGAATTTTTAGATTATTTTAACAATACTAAAAATTGTGCCAGAAATTTTAAGAGCTTGAATTTAAATGAGTTTGTAGTGTTTAGAATTTATATTCTTTCATATTAAATTTCTTTGAGTAGAATATTTTTCCTGTATCGTCGATAAGAATGCCTTTCAAATCGGGATTTTTTTTGAGCAGTTTGAGTCCTGCTTTTTTCCCTAAAACCATGATTGCAGTAGAAAATCCGTTTGCTTTTTCGGCACTATCTGCAAAAATAGTAACACTGGACAACCCTGAAGAAGGGTAACCCGTTCTCGGATCGATAATATGTGCGTATCGTTTGTTGTCAATCATTATAAACTTTTGATAATTTCCCGAGGTCACTACCGCAGTTCCAGAAAGTTCGTAGGCGGCAAATAAATCATCTTCTTTTATCGGATTGGTAATTCCGATGATCCAGTTGCTGCCGTCCGGTTGTTTTCCCCATGTATTCAAATCGCCTGAAGCATTTATAATTCCGGCTTGAACACCTTTAGAAATCATCAATTCCTTGGTTTTATCGGCAGCATATCCTTTTCCGGTGGCACCGAATCCTATTTTCATTCCAGGAAACTTCAAGAAAATAGTAGATTCATCTTTATTGATGATGATGTTTTTATAGCCAATTTTTTTTACCGATTCAGAAATTGCAACGGGTGACGGCAGTTCGGTCATTGATCCGTCAAACTTCCAGATTTTATCCGCGGCGGCAAAACTAATGTCAAATGCTCCGTCCGTCATTTCAGAAAAATGGATGGCTCTTTCTGTGAGTGCTATAAGTTCAGCATCTACTTTTACGGGCTTTATCCCTGCAAATTTATTTACTTGCGACAACTGACTTTCTGGAATCCAGTCGGAAATTAGATTTTCAATTCTGCTGATTTCGGCAACCGAAGAATCGATATAAGCTTCTGCTGTTGGGATATCTTTGGCAACAATCGTAATGTCAAAACGAGAGCCCATCAGCGTTACAGCACTGCTTTGCGTGATTTGTGCAGTAGAACCAACGAACTGAAAAAAAAATAATATTAAAAGGTATTTCTTCATCATTTATAAATTACAGGCAAAAGTAGATTTTAATTTTCTTTGAGATTATAATTTATCCTTAAAAGGATTTGGAAAATTCATTATGATTTATTTAACGCACCTAAACCTAGATTAACATCGATATTGATGATGTTTAATTTTTTATTTAGAATCATTCTTAGTAGTTTTGCCGTACAATTTTTATTACTACAAAATTATACCCAATTGGTATTTTAACCATTTAATTCATAAAAATGAAACAGCTTTTTATCGCCACAATTACTTTGTTAAGTTTTTCAATCCAAGCTCAAAACAATACCTTATTAGACCGTGGATTTTGGAAAAAAAATCCAACAGTTCAAGCAGTAGATGCCGAAATTAAAAAAGGAAACAATCCTACAGAACTGAACAGCAACGCCTTTGATCCGACGGTTTTAGCAATTAATGAACAGGCTTCAAATGAAGTGATCAGACATTTATTGGCCATCAAAGGAAATGATGTAAACAAATTGACACACGATGGTCGTACTTATATTTTCTGGGCAGCTTGGAGAGGAAACATTGAAATAATGGAACATTTGCTTAAAAATGGTGCAAAAACAAACATTTTTGACGATAAGGGATATTCAGCTTTAAATTTTGCTGCTTCTGCAGGACAAGCTAATACGAAAGTTTATGATTTGCTTATCGAAAATGGTATTAATGTTAAGACTGATAAAGATAATAAAGGAGCAAATGCATTACTATTGGCAGCGCCCCATGATAAAGATTTTACCTTAACTAATTATTTTATTGGTAAAGGTTTGGACTTGAATAGCACTGATAAGGAAGGAAACACTGCATTTAACTATGCGGCAAGAGTCGGGAATATTGAAACTTTGAAAGCTCTGATTTCCAAAGGTGTAAAATATACCGATAATGCAATGCTTATTGCAAGCCAGGGAGGTAGAGGTACTTCTAATACTTTGGAAGTGTATCAATATCTTGCAGGTTTGAAAATTAATCCAAACGCAGTTGGAAAAAATGGAGAAAATGTTTTTCATTCCATCGTACGCAAGGATAAGCAAGAGGAGATTATCGCTTATTTCTTATCGAAAGGTGTAGATTTAAACAAGGCAGATAATGATGGAAATACACCTTTTATGAATGCAGCAGCATCAAATAATGATGTAAAGCTCATCGCTAATATTTTGCAGACCGTTAAAGACATCAATCAAAAGAATAGTAAAGGTGTAACGGCTTTAGCTCTTGCTGTAAAGGGAAACACACCAGAAGTTGTAAGTTTGATTTTGCAAAAAGGTGCCGATGTTAAGGTTATTGATAGAAGTGGAGAAAACTTATCGTCTTACTTGATACAATCGTATAATCCAGAAAAGAAAGATATTTTTGAAGCAAAAGCAAAACTATTAGCAGATAAAGGATTCAAGATAGAGACTCAACAAAAGAATGGAAACACTTTGTATCATTTGGCTGTAGCGAAAAATGACGCTCATTTAGTGAAGCTTGTTGGTGGTTATAAATCAGACATCAATATAAAAAACAATGAAGGAATGACGGCACTTCACAAAGCGGCCCTGATTGCAAAAGATGATACTGTATTAAAGCAACTTTTGGTAGATGGAGCTAAAAAAGATGTTAAAACAGAAATGGGAGAAACAGCCTATGATTTAGCCTCAGAAAATGAATATTTGACTCAAAATAAAGTATCAATCGACTTTTTAAAATAGACTATGAAGAATCTAGTAAAAATTGCCTTTACAATAGCGCTTGTTTGTTCATCATTTGTATCATTTGCACAAAAAACGGCAACTACAAAATACAAATGCATGGTTCAAATGACCAATTATCCTGGCGAAGGAGCCTATATCGTTGTATCATTGATTGACCCAAAAGGTGCTTACGAAAAGACACTTTATATGATGGGACCAGACAAGCAGTGGTATAAGGATTTGAAGGAATGGAATAAATTTCAAAACAAGAAAAAATCGAACATTAATGCCATAACCGGAGCTTCCATTGCGGGTGGCGATAGGAGCATGACGGTTTTGGAAATAGAAAATTCAAAAATCAATGCTGGTTACAGCTTGCGTTTTGAATCGGCTGTAGAAAACCAGGAATACCATCTAAAAGACCTTGAATTTCCGCTTACTACAGAAAATCTAGCCAAGAAAAACGAAGGAACTGGATATATAAGATATGTGCGCCTTAATGCAAATTAAAGTCTAGGCTTATGACAATTTCAATCTGGAGATATAGCCATTTAGCATTGGCTATATCTTCTTTTCTTTTTATAGCATTAGCTTCCATTACAGGAATTATTTTAGCATTTGAGCCTATTTCTCAAAAAGTACAGCCTTACAGAGTAGAAGGCTTCAATGAGATTTCGGTGGGCGAAATGATGCAAACATTTACCAAAAACTACGACGAAATTCTAGATGTTTCCATAGACGACAATCAGTTTGTAATCATAAACGCAATTGATCAGGACGGAAACGATGTTTCGGGCTATGCCGATCCAAAAACAGGTAAAGTACTTGGTAGTATTGAAAAGAAAAGCAGTTTCTTTCAATGGATCACAAACTTGCATCGTTCGCTTTTTCTGAAGGAAACAGGACGTTTTATCATCGGATTTGTTTCGTTTCTATTGTTTTTAATAGCCTTTTCAGGAACAGTTCTAATCATTCAGAGGCAACGCGGCATGAAGCGCTTTTTTAACAAAATCGTAAAGGAGAATTTTGCCCAATATTACCACGTAGTGTTAGGAAGATTGACACTTATTCCCATCATTATTCTCGCTTTGACGGGGACCTATCTTTCCTTGGTTAAGTTTAATTTATTTGAAGAGCAGAAGATTTCGCATAAAATAGATTTTGACAATATCTCATCTGAACCTAAAAAGAAACTGGTAGAATTCGAGGCTTTCCAAAACATTGCCTTATCAGATATTAAAAAAATTGAGTTCCCTTTCTCGGATGATGTCGAAGATTATTTTACGTTGTATTTGGAAGATAAAGAATTAGCCGTAAATCAATTTACAGGTGAAATTTTAAGTGAAGTAAACTATTCTAAAATTAAAATATTCAATGATTTAAGTCTTGATTTGCATACAGGAAGAGCAAGTGCCATTTGGTCGATTGTCTTGGCCATTGCCTGTATCAACATTCTGTTTTTTATCTATTCCGGTTTTGTGATTACCTTGAAGAGAAGAAGCAACAGGCTCAAAAATAAGTACAAGAAAGAAGAGTGCAAATATATTATCCTGATAGGTTCAGAGAACGGAACAACCATCCGTTATGCAAATGCCATCCACAATGAATTGCTTAAAAATAATCAGAAATCATTTATCGCGGAACTGAACAGCTATACCGTTTTTTCAAAAGCCGAACATCTGATTGTAATGACGGCAACTTATGGTTTGGGTGATGCGCCAACCAATGCTTCAAAATTCTTAAAGAAGCTCAAAGAAAATCCGCAACCCAGCAAGATACATTTTTCTGTTCTTGGTTTTGGCTCGTATGCCTATCCGGATTTTTGCAAGTTTGCCTATGAAGTAAATAATGCGCTTCAACAAGAAGAATGGGCGGAAGCTTTATTGGAAGCGCATACCGTAAATGATAAATCACCTGATGATTTCGAAAAATGGTCGTCGCTTTTAGCACAGAAAATCGAAATATCCTTTTCCATTTCGAAAGAACTTCTGAACCTTAAACCAAAGCGTACCCAGAAGTTTATAGTTACCGAAAAAACAGAAATTGCCCACGTTGATGGTTCTTTTTTGATAAAATTAAAACCAAAAGGCAAAGCCAAATTCACTTCAGGAGATTTGCTGGCGATTTACCCCGCAAAGGATCACCGTGAACGCTTGTATTCTATCGGAAAAGTAAACAACGAAGTGCAATTGAGTGTCAAGTTGCATCAAAACGGACTGGGTTCCGGATTTTTATACAAACTCAATCCAGGCGATACTATGGACGCCAGTTTGGATAAGAATGCCCACTTTCATTTTCCAAAAAAGGCAAAAACCGTCGTGATGATTTCAAACGGAACGGGTATTGCGCCGTTTTTAGGAATGATCGATGAAAACCGAAACAAGATTGAAACTCATTTGTATTGCGGATTCCGTGATTCATCTTCGTTTGAATTATATCAGGAAGGTATTGAAAAAGGCTTGCAGGAGCAAAAATTGACAAAATTGAACCTTGCTTATTCTCGCCAAGGCGAAAAGCAATACGTTAAGGATTTGGTACAGCGAGATGCATTGATTATTGCGGAAGTTCTAAAAAATAACGGTGTCATTATGATTTGCGGATCATTGGCTATGCAACAGATGGTGGTAGAAATCCTTGAAAGCATCTGCCTTGAGCAAAAGATGAAAACCATCAGCTATTACCAGTCTAGAAACCAGCTGTTGACGGATTGTTATTGATTCACGTTACCAAATTTACCATAAAAGGCATTTAAGAACTATAAACTAGCTTTAACGCCCTTAAATGCCTATTAAGGTTCTTTTCTACAAAGTATAATTCAAGTTAACCGCCAGACGATAATTGGCCTCGACACGCCCGCCAGTAAGATTCTGATTAATCGGAAGCATCGCATTCACTCCGGCAGAGAATTTTTTATAACCCGCTTCAACACCCACTTTGCTGAAGAAAATATCACCCTTGGTAAATGGAACATCTTCCTGATGATCCTGATTCGCTTTGTAAGTTTCACCAGCAATTCCAATCTGCGGAACTATTGATAGGTTTTTGATGGAAGTAGTGTAAAACAATGTGGTTCCGTAATTGAACTGGTCGCCAAATTTGTAATTCGATTCGTTCTCCGTTTTAAAGATATAATTCAGGGCCGTATTCAGTCCGAATCTTTTTCTTCTGATGATGTATTCCGTAGCAACAGTATAATCCCAACTTCCGGTACCAACCTGAAAGCTGGGGTTGATGCTTCCGTTGTTCTTGCTGTCGAAATCTCCTGTTGGTGCTTTTACGCCTCCGCCCACTAATATTTTATGTTGATAAAAACTGCTGTCCGTTTTTGTTTTAAAGGCCGTATAAAAAGCCATAACTGTTAGGTCACCAATACCGTTTACATTTTGGGTATCATTGGTTTTTATCCTTCTATGAAAGTGATACGGAATCAATGCTGTAATTTCGATCCTTTCCGAAACGGGAATCCTTCCCCAGATTTGGGCTGTATTGAAGTTCTCATCAATCCAAGGCGAATTGTTAAACACGCCGTCACGGCTTTTATAGCTCTGATGGAAATACCGTATCCCTACGAAATTCTCATTGAGCATCGAGCTGAAACCCATGCTTCCGCCATTTGCCGAACAACCACAGGCATCGCAATCATCAAGCAGAAACGATGCGGGCGGATTCAATGGAGGAAAGGAGGAAGATGTTTTCGTATAGTAGTTTGAAAAAGCAATCTGTGTGAAACACAAGGCGAGTACTGCTATTATTTTTTTCATTTTGATAGAATTATGTTTGATGATAAAAGGCTGGGTTTGTAATAAACGTCTCATCGGTTAAGGTGTTCAGGAAAGCGATAAGGGCCAGTTTCTCTTCTTGTGTAAGCGGAATACCCAAAGTTGGATGTTGTTGCATCAGCGGATCCAGATTGGCCGTATTTCGAACACCGTTCGAATAGAAATTCAATACCGATTGCAGGGAACCGAAGCGTCCGTCGTGCATATAGGGTGCTGTCAACGCAACATTCCTCAAACTCGGAACCTTGAACTTATAGCGGTCGTATTCAAACCCTGTTACGGTTTCCCTGCCCAAGTCGTTTAAGTTGGGGTTGGGAGGTAGGCCATTGTTTCTGAAAGTGTTGTCCGTAAAAATATCGGTAGCGTGGCAGGAAGCGCAATTGTTCCGAAACAATGCTAGTCCCTGTAATTCCTGAGTGTCCATCGTTCCGCCCAGTTCATTCCGCACGTATTTGTCGTATTTGGAATCGGCAGAAATCATAATTGTCATGAATTGCGCCAAAGCTTTCAAAATATTTGCCGAACTGATCTGTTGGTTATCAAAAGCACTTCCAAATAAACGCACATATTGGGCATCCGCTTTAAGCTTTTTAGCAATCTGCGGAAGCGTTTCATCCATTTCCACAGGGTTGTGTATCGGAACAATCGAGAGCATTTCCAAGCTGTTCGAAGCACCGTCATAGAAATATTCGCTCTGGAAGATCATGTTTTGAACTGCCGGAGCATTCCTTGTTCCAATCAGGTTGTCAATGCCGTGGCTGAAATCGTGACCGTGGTGGGTAAAAGCCGATGTCTGCTCGTGGCAAAACGCGCATGAAATGGTATTGTCCCGAGATAACCGTGCGTCGTAAAACAGCTTCCGTCCCAGTGCCACTCCGTTTTTTGTCGGATAATTGTTGGCAATGTCCTGCAATACATCAGGGAAATTCGACGGAATAACCAAGTCGTATGGACTGTCTTCGGGAATGTTGGCATAATTGTCGTCATTGCTGCAAGAAACCAAAGCCAATGGAAACCAAAGAATAATAGTTTTTATATTCTTAAAAAATAAAGTCATGTTCTATTTTGGATTGAATTAGTAAAACCATTAAGATAGTAAGTCGGTCAAGCCTTAAATTTCTCAATACCTTAATGGTTCAGAATCGTTTTAGTGATGGCTTCCAGCACCGTTATGAACATGGTCAACTTTAAACATGTTCAGCGTATTGGTGGCAATCTTAATCAGGTTTTCTCCTCCCATGATGCTGGCATTTGTTCCTGCTGTGTTCAAGTTGTTGTGCAAGACAATCTTGTTTACGCCATCGGCAATCACATTTGCATCGGCAATAAAATGGATGTTTGGTATCTCATTGGTACGCACCCTGGCAGTAGTAGGCAAATTCAATGTAATTGTTTTGTAATTGTCAGTTGCGGTATTGCTTCCTTGGTGGATTTGGAAATTATAGGATCCCGCTCCAGGAGTTCCCGGTTCTTCGTGTCTGTGGGCATGCGAAGCAGGTGTAAAGGTTCCCTCAAAATTGATAAAGCGGTAACCCGTGCTCCAGGTCCATACCATATTGTTGGTAGAAGCAAGGTTCCAGAATTCCTGTTGGGCTGTTTCGCCTTCAAGGTAACGTTGCTGGTCGACCCCGATACCGAATTTGATCTGCTTGTAATCGCCCGCAGGAACATTCTCCAAATGTACCGTCAGGGCTTCTGTTTCCTCGCTGATTACAAAATAGCTCAGGTTTTTTGGATAGGCATATTCCGTTCCGTCTTCTTTGATCAAAACAAAATTGCTTACGATATAGTTGAAACGGTTGATGGTCAGTGTTTCGCCATTGGAGTTCATATACGAACTGCCCAATACCAAGGCATCCCCGTTTACACCGTTGTCAAAAAAGAGCTCCACATCGCCGGTTCCTTCCGCCGATTGTCCGGATGTGCCGTCGTCGTTGCTGCAAGAAGTTAGTAATCCAGTAAGTGCTAAAAATAAGGCCAGTTGTTTAAAATTTGTTTTCATTGTTGAATGTGTTTAATGATTTTTTCTAAATTGTTCGGGTGTTATACCCAATTGTTTTTTAAAGAAGGTGATGAAATAGGACGCACTTTCAAATCCAAGTGCGTTGGCAATTTCATTGATATTTAGTGTCGTAAATTGGAGCAACCGTTGCGCTTCAATTGCGATGTGTTTTCGGATAATGTCTCCTGCTGTTAGGTTGGTTTTTTCTTTACACAAACGGTTTAAATAATTTACGCTTATGTTCATACTTTCAGCATAATAGGAAGGTAGTTTGTTGGTCGTATAATGTTTTTCAATCAACTTCTTGAACTGTTGAATCTTCTCTGAATTCAAATCGTTTTTCTGAATGGAATACGCTGTCGAAAGCAAGCGTTCCATTTCAAACAAAATGATATTGACATACGACCGAAGCACCTTTAGGCTGTCCGATAATTTGCGTGCAAATTCCGCTTCCGCCATCTGTAACAGCTTGTTCAGTCGTTCCAACTGATCGTTGTTGATAGACGTAATAATCCTTTGTTCCTTTTGAAAGAGGGAAAAATGATTCAGAATATTGTTGTTGTAGCGCAGGGAGAAAAAGGCCTCAGAAAAGCAGATGACTTTTCCCGACGCATTTTCGCCCAGCACAATGCTGTTGACGCAACCTGGTTCGATGATGATGATGCTTGGCTCAGCAACGCATATTTCTTCTGTGTCTATTTGCAGTCTGCCCGAAGCATCAACTGTAAACAGCAGTGTATAGAAATCGTTTTTGTGAGGGTGTTGCATATTCGGAAGGTCCTGCAAAACCGAGAGGTTGCCTGTCCAAAAATGCTGCACATCAGTACCGAATACATCCAAGCTGCATACTTTTATTTTAGAAGTATACATACCCGATTTAATTAATTTTAGTGAATGCTAAAAGAAATTAAGCCAGTTTTGGAGGGTGGAAGATGGAAGATGGAAGTTGTTTGATCAAGGTAAAATCCGGAAGGATGTCCGGTCTGGAAGTTTCTTGGAAGAAGAATACAGGCTCATTATAAGCCACTTCTAAAGTGTTTATAAACAATTGGATTTCCTTTCCTTTCAGGTCGGGAAGCTTTTGTTCCTGCTTCTGGGTTTCTTTCAGCTGCTTGTTCAGGAAACATTGCCCTTTACATACCGGCATCTGGTCGAAACGGTTGATACAGATATTTTCGGCAATGTATTCGCGGTTGGCATAGAATGAAATCAGGATCCAGAAGTTGCACGTACTTTGGAATACAAACGTCAAGAGCATGATATGGAGGACAATCTTCTTCATCTATGCTTTCAGTTCTTTGAGAAGGATGCCAATATCGGCAATAAGCCTCTTGGTTTCCTCTGTATTTGTTCCGTCATAAACACCACGAATATGGCCATGGTTGTCCACTAAAACCAGTCCGCCACCGTGCACATAGCCACCCGGTTCGCTGGCATCTTTATAGGCTGTTGTAAAATAGCTTTTTTCGGCAATGGCGTATATGTTTTCCTTTTCTCCCGTAACAAAATACCAGTTGTTTGTAATACCAATGCTCTCAGAGTATAGCTTTAAGCGCTCTACTGTATCATTTTCAGGATCAATAGTGTGTGATAATAAATGAACATCTGGATTTGATTTGTAAACAGCATACACCTTTTGCAATTCCGAAGTCATTTTTGGACAAATCGTAGGGCAGGAAAGGAAGATAAAATCGGCCACATAGATCTTGTTTTCAAAGGTCTTGTTGGTCACAATCCGGTTGTCCTGATCGGTGAACTTAAAATCGGCAATCTTGGGATAAATCGTATCGTTATTTTCTACAACAGGATTTCCAAGATAGGGAAGCTTTTGTTCTTTTTGCGAACAGCCTATAAAGGCAAGCGAAAGAAGTAGTGCAGATATGCAACTGGTTTTTACGCTAAAAGGGAAAGCTTTTTTCATCAAATTCTAAATCTGATGCAAATATAGCCAAACAAAACCATTTGGAATTTCACTTTTGCGGTAATGTATATCGTTAATCAATTCTGGTGTCTGTCGCAAAAGAGTAACATGCAGTTTCGAAGCGTGATGAAGCATAATTGAAATAGGGCAGGTCTGTCAATTTGAAGCCGCCTATCACCACAAGCAATGTGAATTTTCTACAGCCTAAATGCTTTTATAATTTCAGATGGATGCAGTTTCTTGCTGTTGAGGCCAACCGATCCGATAAGGTTGTTCTTGCAGGAGTAGAATAGCGCTACACTCACCAATGCTATGCTTCCAGCAGGCAACATCTCGGATGTCCATTGTTGCGGGGCAGTGGCATCGTTTGAAAGCGCAAACGTAAATTGAAACAATTCGGCATGGCTTTCCGTTCCATCTTTCGGATGGAAGGTTGTAACAAGAAAAGCCAATTTTGCCTCCGAAGCATTTTCGGGGCTTTCTATGTCTTTCTTTGCATCAAAAGAGTCTATCGAAATTGCTATCCTGTTTTCTTCATTCATAGAAACTTTCATAGGAGCATTGCAGTATTTATAAAACGGACTGTCTGCATTAAATTGAAAATGCTCTAGATTTTCCAAGTCGCCATCGGCTAAGGTACGTTCGCCTTTGGGCATGTCTTTTGCACTCAAGATGGTCTTGTAGATGGCAGTTGCAAAACGGTTGTACATCCTCGCATCCGACAAATCCTGAAGCAACGGAAATTGTGCCAAGCGGATTTGTTTTGCCACCGCATGCGCATTTCCAAACTCCGAAGCACTGGATTTGGTAGCTGTGGTTTGCTTGACACCTCCTTTTCCGGGCTTGCTTTGCACAACTGCCACACCATTCAAAATTTTAAAGGAATAGTTCCCCACTGTTCCAGTTAGCAATCCTTTTGTATTAATCCGTGCCATAATCCTATTTTTGGTTTAGGTTAATTATTCATAAAGGTATAATTATTTAATGATAAATAAATAATAAAACCATTAAAAAGCACCTTTTTTATGGACTTACTATGGACTCACTATGGACTTACTATGGATTTAGGATGAATAATCTTCGAATCAATTTCCAATTTTGTTTGAATAAAGGACTTTTATTTTAGACTTTTCGGTTTACTTGTCGGAAAGTAAGGTTTATTCGAGGAAGTACTTGCTTGGCAGTTTTCGGTACCTGATGTTCCCAAAAGCTGTTTGTGCTTCCCGCCATCAGCAGGAAGGTGCCATGATGCAGGGGAATTTCAACTTGCGGGACATGCTTTAGAAATTTATGACGAAGCCTGAACATTCGGGTTTCGCCAAACGTTACCGAGGCAATGTTCATGTCTTTGTTGGAACTGCCGGTCTTGTCGCTGTGCCAAGACACGCCGTCGTTGCCGTTGCGGTAGAGGTTCAGCAATACGGCATTGAATTTAATGTTTGTTTCGTTTTCAACACGTTGCCGTATGGTTTTTAAGTCAGGGGTCAGTTCAGGTGTTTCTAAATGGGCACCTGTATTTTCGCTGTCCTCCAGCCATGCAATCATTCGTGGGGCGGTTACAATCTTGTTGTACATCGGCATCTGGTATTCGCTCCATCTGGTTTGCTCCAGAAGCGTTTGATAGTAATAATCAGATTCTTGCTTATCGAAAAAATGATCAATAAGAAAAACGTCGGCATCAGGAAGCTCAAATACTTTCTTGCCTCCAGTACCGGACATAAAGAGGTCGATGTCGTCAAACAGTGTCATTGGCTTGTTTACATTTTAAGAAGTGCCCGTTTTACAGATTATCTTCGGGTACGGCTTTTGGTGATTTGGGTCACGTTTGTTGTTTATAAACTTTCCCTGGGTATTTTTTTGCATAGGAATGCACCAGTTGCATCATGTAGTGATTGCTCTTGTAGGGCGTGATGTATTCCTTCACTTCCGAAGGTTCTGTAATCAAAACATCGGAGGCAAGGTAGCCCATTCCGTAGAAATGTCCATTTTCAACCCATACACAGCTCCGTTCTTCGACAGACCTTCCTTTGTCGATGATGGCAAAGCTCGGCTTGCTGTTCTTGAGATGTTCCAGTGCGTTTTCAACTTTTGTGTTGTGTTCTTGAAGATCGGGCAGGTTGCCGGTAGTGTCTGGCCGCATCTGTTCGATCTGGGAGGATGGTCCGTAACTGCAGAAACGGTTGTCGATTTCAAATTCCCTTACCAATTCCAGCAATATGTTGATGCCTTCGTATTCGCTGTTGAAGACCTCTTTGCAGGACTGAAATTTGCCCAATTTGGCCACTGCCAGATACTGATAGCCGTTGCGAGCCTCATACTGGTAGAGTCCAAATTTTGGTTCATAACGCTTCAAGGCCCTATTGTAATCCGGCCAAAGCTTTTTGATTTCGGTGCACTCAAGCAATAGCGCCATCAATTCATTGGCACAAACCTCATAGGAGATGGAATAGATGTCGCGAAGAAAATGCTGTCTTTGCGGTGTGATCTTATTTCCGGTGAAATGCGATGCTACGCGTTTCTTCAAATTGATCGCCTTTCCTACATAGACCACTTTCTTTTCTTTGTTATAGAAATAATAAACGCCGGGTTTTTCCGGGAGCTGTGCAAAATCTTCGGGCGGAAGGTTTGGCGGAAGGCGCTGGTCCTGTGCATTCTTTTTTACCATCTTCGTGATTTCTCCTGCCAGGTCTTCTTCCATAAGTTGCGCAAATAAAAGTGCGGTAGCATCTGCATCACCTCCTGCGCGATGCTGGTTGTATAAAGGGATGTCTAATGAGCGGCAGAGGTTCCCGAGGCTATATGAGGCAAAGCCGGGCTTTATTTTTCGGGCCAGGCGAACGGTGCACAATTTTTGAGCCGACCAATTAAAGCCAGCCTGTTTGAGTTGATGGTGTACGAATGAATAATCAAAATTTACATTATGGGCCACAAATATCCTATCGGTAAGAAGTGCCGCTACCTTTTCGGCTATGTCATCAAAAATAGGAGCATGGCGCACCATTTCATCCGTAATGCCTGTAAGTGCAAAAATGGCAACCGGTATTTCCTTTTCAGGGTTTACCAATGTTTCATAACTGTCGATTATATTCACACCGTCGTGTATGCGTATGGCGATTTCAGTGATGCGGCTATGGGTTGCATTGCCACCAGTAGTTTCAATATCTACAATGGCATATTCGGTCTTCTTCATATTGTAAGCTAAAGGGGTTGTGCGTTCTATCTTTAGGGAATGGTATAAAAAGTTCTTTCTGAGGGTGTAAAAAGATAATACAAATTTAGGAACAATATTACCAAAAATAATTATATTTGTTGTGAATAATATTACCATTAACACATGTCTGTATTTTCTGATAACCTTAGGTACCTGCGTGTCAAGCACGGTTTGACACAGCAAAAGATAGCGGATGCGCTGACCATTCCGCGAGAACGCTATGCAAAATATGAAGCAACTACTGATCCGCCATTGGTGTGCCTTCAAAAGATTTCACGTTATTACCATGTAAGCATTGACTTGTTGTTGTCGTTCGACATCCGACACGTTCCTTATGAGAACTTGTTGCAGTTGGAAGACAACCGCCTGTTGTTTCCCATCGCCGTTGACAGTGTTGGGGAAAATAAGATTGAAATCATTCCGGCAAAAGCGCAGGCGGGTTATCTTGCGGGTTACAGCGATCCGGAATTTATTGAAGCTTTGCAGCATATTTCATTGCCCTTTTTGAGAAATGGAAAATACCGAGCTTTTCCTATAACGGGCGATTCCATGCCCCCGCATAAGGAAGGTTCGTTTGTGGTGGGGGAGTATATAGAGCGTTTTAGTGATGTAGTGGACGGGAGGACGTATATCCTGGTGACCAAATCAAACGGTATTTCGTATAAACGGCTGAAGAAGAAAGACAGCCAATCGCTGATGGCGGTTTCTGACAATACAATTTATGAACCCTATGAAGTAAAAGCTTCAGAAATTTTGGAAATTTGGCGCTATGCGTGCAGTATTGCCACCCAGGAATTCGATCAGGACGATTTGGGTGTCATGAGTGTCAAGGATGTGTTGCAGGGAATACGTCAGGATTTTTCGGCTTTGAAGGCAGAATTTGCAGGAAGGAAAGTATAGCAAAATCAGTCACTATTTGTTTTATTGGCTGTAAAATAAAACCCTTTGAACTTCTAAAGTTTCAAAGGGTTTTTTGGTATTATAATTCCCGTAAGATGTAAGGATTTCATACTACCATTTTCGTACCTGTCAAGCTGTAAGCAAATAGATTATCGTTCCATTAACCCACGGCCGTTGTTTCCGAATTTTAGCAGCATTGCTACAAAAAATACCGTACCTGCTATTTCAAACCATTCCATATCTTTTATTTTTTAAGTTGATGTCAGATTGTTACTAAATAAAGCCTTTTTGTACCGCAATTGCTTTTATTGCCGTGTTGCTGATCGGATTCCGCTATAAAGCGCCGACGTTGGTTTGCATCATACACGAACGGGTGGAAAGTGTATGAACCGTTTACAGCCTCCTCGACAATCGGACTACCCGTCGTCTTTGTTTTAAAAGGAACAGCGGTACAAGGCTAAATTTCTAAAGTAAAAGTAGTTCGAAACACTAGTGCAATTTTTATAGTTTTTATCGGATTTATTATAAGATAAATGGAGTTGCACAAAAAAGCCTGTATAAAAACAGGCCTCCTCATGCAAACTAAATTAACTTAACGATTTGTTTCCTTTTTGGTTTTCGTAGTGGTCATTGTGTCTTTCGTTACGGACTTTTGTCGTGTAACCTTTGTATGGTCTTTTGTTTTCACCGCTTTTTTAACAGTATTGTTTTTGTTTCTGTTCGTAAGGGTGGTGTCGGTTTGTTTGCCTGTCGCCAAAGTATCTCTGGTTTTGGGATTGACTTGTGCAGAAGCAGTGCCGAAAAACAGCAATGCAACAGCGATAAGAATTAAATTTTTCATAGCATTATGTATTAAGTGAAACTACAAAGTATTGATTCTGAATTCTCCTTCAGGTATTCATCTCGATAGCTTTACAAATATTGGACAATCTGTAAAGCAATGTTTATGGTATTTGGATTGTTTATTATACTATTCGCACAAGTCATGCTTTGAAAGTTGCTTATTTTAAATTATATTTGGTTTACCCAAAATAAAACAACTTTCATTAATGACACAAAAGAAAGAGGATGCCGATAAGGTTCTCCAAAATTTCCCTATTGTTGGAATTGGCGCTTCTGCGGGAGGCCTAGATGCTTTTATTAAGCTGATCAGTCATATACAAAAGGAATCGGGCATGGCATATGTCATTACACAGCATTTGCCTTTGCCAGAAGAAACAAGCCTTGCTGAAAGATTATCAGAAGCAAGCAAGATTCCTGTCGTTGAGATTATCAATGATATCGTTTTTGAGCCAAATCACATCTATATCATACCCGAGAACCGTGTTTTGGTAACCGAATACGGAGTATTGCAACTATCTTCCAGAAGCAGGAACGAAAGAAAGTTTCTTCCCATAGATACTTTTTTTACTTCGCTTGCAGAAGTATACAAGAGCTGGGCAATAGGTATTTTGCTTTCAGGCAATTCCTCCGATGGAACAACTGGTCTCAAGGTGATAAAGGAATTTGGCGGAGCGACCATAGCACAGGATCCTTTGACTGCCTTGCACAGTAATATGCCTCAAAACGCAATTGACAGTGAAGCGATTGATTATATTCTTGCTCCTGAGGAAATCCCTTCACAGCTGCTGCACATACGCCATTCTTATGAAGCCAGTTATGCCTATACCGAGATAGAGCACGTGCCGGAAGACGAAGAGGAAATGCTGTCGGAGATCATCAAGATCATCTATTCGCGGACGGGAAATGATTTCCGCCATTATAAACAGCCTACCATCCGCCGTCGAATCGCGAGGAGAATGGTGGTGACCCAAAAAGAGGAACTAAAAGATTACTTGAATTTCGTTCGCAATGAGAGAAGCGAACAGGATGCCCTGTTTAATGATTTATTGATTCCGGTAAGTTACTTTTTCCGTGATTCTAAAATATTCGAATCTTTAAACGATACCATTTTTCCGCAACTTGTACAGAACAGTAATGGCAAGACACTCCGAATCTGGGTGGCAGGCTGTTCTACTGGAGAAGAAGCCTATTCATTGGCTATAAGCCTCCATGAATTCCTTTTGAGCCGTAAGCAGGATATAAAAGTGCAACTGTTTGCTTCAGATATTTCAGAGCGGGTCATCACCAAGGCAAGGGCAGGAGCATATGCCTTGCACGATTTGCAGAATGTATCGGAAGCCCGATTGGCCAATTACTTTACGAAAAGGGAAGGTACCTATCATGTCAACAAAGTCATCCGTGAGATGTGTGTGTTTGCGGTACACAATTTTATAAAAGATCCGCCCTTTGCAAAGATCGATATGGTTTCGTGCAGGAACGTTTTCATTTATTTTGATTCATTCCTTCAAAACAAGGTGCTCAATACATTCCATTATGCCTTGAAGGAAAACGGTTTCTTGTTTCTTGGCAAATCAGAAAGCGCCATCAACGTTCCACACCTTTTTGAAGCTGTGGCAAAGCACGAGAAGCTGTACATGAAAAAATTCAATACGGCAAAATACAGTGCAGAGGTCAAGACGGTGCCGATTTTGAAAGAAAAACCTAATATGGAACTGAAGCATGTTCCTGATACCGATTTCAGGAAAACAGCTTCGGATATTCTCTTTTCGCAGTTCACCCCTGCCGGAGTAGTGATTGATGAAAGTCAGGAGATCGTACACTTTTATGGTGATACTAGTCCTTTTTTATTGCCTTCACCGGGGAAACCTAATTTCAATATACTGAAGATGGCGCGCGAGGGCATCAGTTTTGAACTCCGAAATGCTTTGCTGAAAGTAAAGGAAACAGGCGAACCGGTAAAGAAAGAAAATGTGAGGGTCAAGAACCAGCATTATTTGGCAGATGTAGAAATCATTCCGCTTAATAGCGATGACCATTATCAGATGATAGTTTTCAAGAAAAGGGAGATTATTACTCAAGATGAGGATGATACCAGTAAACGCAAGACGGCAGAACAAAAACGCATAGCCGAATTGGAAAGCGAACTCACACAACTCAAAGAAGACATAAAACGGGTTACTGAAGAACAGCAGATTGCCTTTGAAGAACTCCAAACCACCAATGAGGAGTTGTTGAGCAGCAGCGAAGAATTGCAGGCCTTGAACGACGAACTGGAATCTGCGGCTGAAGAACTGCAATCCAACAACGAAGAGCTGATGTGCGTGAACGATGAGCTGCGTGACCGCCAAGAACAACTGACCTCTTTGGGCAATTACGCAGAATCAATTATACGAAGTGTACGCGATCCATTGATTGTGTTGGACAAGGAACTGCGTATTAAGAGTGCGAATCCGGCCTTTTATGATTATTTCAGAAAAGCAGAAATCGACACCGAGGGGAAATCGTTTTTTGATATAGGAACGTCACAATGGGATGTTTCGGAATTAAGGGAAGCCTTGAAAAAAGTGTTTGAGGAGAAGTCGACCATCGATGAATATAAGATCAAGACCTTGTTTCCGCAAATTGGGGAAAGGAATCTAATCCTTAATGCAAGAAGTGTTATAGATGTTGCGCCGGCGGAAATGATACTGATTACTTTGGAGGATATTACCGACCTAGAGAAAAATAACGATAAGCTACTTCTTAAAAATACCGAATTGGAACTCTACAACGAGCAGTTGCAGTCTTTCAGCTGGGCGGCAAGCCATGATCTGCAGGAACCCTTGCGCAAGATTTCTATGTTTGCAAAAATAATACTGGAGGAAGACAAGGGTCTTTCTGAAAAAAGTATGTATAATCTCGAAAGGATAGTGGTTTCTACAGAAAATATGCGCCAGCTTATAGAAGATTTAATGAGCTATACCCGAACCATCGCCATAGAGAACGAATTCAAGAAAACAGATTTGAATGTGTTGCTCAAGAAAACTGTAGGTGATTTGAAGGATATTATCAAAGAAAAGGAAGCGGTTGTTACAGTTGAAGCTATGCCAAAAATAGCAGTGTTGCCACAGCAATTGCAACAACTTTTTTCTAACCTGATCATCAATTCTATCAAATACAGCAAAGACGATGTACAGCCACAAGTTACAATAACAACTGATAGCGCCACAAATGATGAAATCAGTTCAATGGGAGGAAATCCTGAGTTGGAGTACATTAAGATCTTGGTGAGCGACAACGGTATTGGCTTTAATGAGGGTCAATCAGAAAAAATATTTGATGCCTTTTTTAGGCTACACAGCAAGGATAAAATTCGCGGAAGCGGTTTGGGGCTTGCCTTATGCAAAAAGATTGTCAACAACCATAATGGCTTTATAAAAGCCACCGGAAAGGAAGATGAGGGTGCAACAATCTCCATTTTTATTCCCAGCAAAACCATTTAAAAATTAAAAGCGAAAAGATATACTTTTCGCTTTTTTTTATGAATACTTACTTTGTTCGGAGCAACAAGATTATTTTCGATGAGGTATCAGTAATTTCTCAAATGATGTCAGTAAAATTAAATTGTTTAATAGGATTAAAAAGAGATCGAAATGCTAATATTCCATCCAGTTTTTAATGAGAGGTATTCTGCTTTTTATAAAATTGGGCGTGAAGAATGAATTGGACCAATCATCGAAATTCTCCTGATGGAAACCAAAATAGAACAGCCAAAAGCCTAGACCGAAATATTTGATGGATTTTATTTCATCATCGGTTACTGGTTTGGTTTTGCGATAGGCCTCAAGGAATACACTGAAGCATCTGTCGGCTTCATTCCGCGTTAACTTTCCGTAATAAACATCCAGAAAAAAATGAACTTGGAAGGTCATGATATCGTTTATTAAATATCCTTGTCCAGCAAAATCAAAGTCAAAAAAAGTGAGTTGATTTTCTCCTTGAAAATGAAAATTTTTAGGCAAGAAATCATAGTGGCAATAGCCATAACTGAAGCTTGATAAGTCAAATTTTGACAGTTCTTGTACAGCCAATTCAGCGATTTCAACAAGATAGTCATATTCAGGTTTCAGTTCTTTAAATACGGGCTTTATTACTTTTAAAGGCTCTTGTAATGTAGATGCAATTGTGTATTTTTTCCTCGTATAATCCAGTTCAACTTTAGAAGACAATTGATGTAATTTTGCCATTTCTTTGCCTACAAGTTTCAATTGCTTATCATTCATCAAATAAATATTTTCTCCTTTCGCATAAGTGAATAGTGCGCCATATCGAATACCTTCGGCAGCATTAAATTCTTGAAGATAGTTACCAGAAGCATCTTTGATTGGGTAGGAAACACTTGCTTTGTTCTTGTGGAGATACTCTAAAAGCTGCATTTCGCCCATAATCTCATCATGTGAACGATGTTTATCCCTGTAAATTTTAAAAATATACTGTTCCGCAATTGTTTCAACCAAATAAGTATCACTTACATTGTGTGTGATCAGTTTGCAATTGGTTATTGCAAAACTATATTGCTTTGAAAAGTGTTCTTGCAAGGCCTTAGCAGAAAGTAATGAGTATTGTGTTGGGAAAACAGTCATGATAATTCTTTTAAAAGAAAAGGAAAGAGCATAAAAAAAGGACAAAGAGTGTTTAAACTTCTTTGTCCTTTGTGGTGGGCGATGAGGGGTTCGAACCCCCGACCCCCTCGGTGTAAACGAGGTGCTCTGAACCAGCTGAGCTAATCGCCCTGAATGCGAGTGCAAATATACACTATGATTTTATATTTGCAAGACATTTTGAATAAAAAATTATTCTTTTTTTATATCCTTTAAAAGAACTCTGTCGGAATAATTGATGACTTCTACGGTAATGTTCTCATTTTTAGAATTTTTACCTTCAATGGTGTACAGTTTACCAGCTCCTTCTTTAATATTGCTTCTGTCAAAATCTACATCACCGTAGGTAAGTGTGTTTTTGATATCAACAGAGTCAATCCAGCTTTGTGTCAGTTTTTCCTTTGCAACATCAGAATAATGGAAGGGTTTGCTTCTCAAATCCTTTAAAACTCGGGCATTTGGGAAATAACTGCAACTGGTTTCTTTTCCGTTCAAGATGAAAAATAGGAATACTAAACCAATAGAAAATCCGGCAATATAGTAGGCGAAACGCTGATAGAACTTCATTTGTTTAAATTTTGTGCAAAGGTAAGCCAAACGCCATTAAAACACAATTAAATTGATGTCACTGTTTGGAATTCCGAACCATTCGCCAATGGCTTTGTTGGTAAGGATTCCGTGGTAGAAATAAACTCCGTGCTTTAGTCCGTTGTTGCATCTGATGGAGCTTTCAATACCTCCATCTTCGGCAATTTGCAAGAGGTAAGGAGTGATGATATTGCTGATGGATAATGAAGCCGTTTTTGAATATCGGGAAGGAATATTAGGTACACAATAATGAATTACTTCGTGTTTGATAAAAGTTGGCTTTTCATGTGAAGTCACTTCCGAAGTTTCAAAACATCCGCCGGTATCAATGCTGACGTCTACAATTACGGCACCTTTTTTCATGTGTTCGACCATTGTTTCGGTTACAATAATCGGACAACGGTCGCGACCTTTCATCGCGCCAATCGCAACATCACAACGGCGTAATGCTTTTAGTAACGTTTTTGGTTGTATGGTTGAGGTATAGACACGCTGGTTGAGATTGTTTTGCAGTCTTCGTAATTTGGTTATTGAATTATCAAAAACTTTTACGCTTGCACCCAATCCGATGGCGGTTTTGGCGGCAAATTCACCAACGCTTCCAGCACCTAGAATCACTACATCAGTTGGAGGAACTCCGGTAATATTTCCGAACAAGAGACCTTTTCCTGATTTATTACTGATCATCAATTCGGCCGCAACTAATATTGAAGCTGTTCCTGCAATTTCGCTTAAGGATTTTACTGCAGGATAAGTCCCGTCATCGTCTTTGATGAATTCAAAAGCTAAGGCAGTAATTTTTTTCTTATGAAGTGCTTCAAAATAGTTAGCTTGTCGTGTTTTAAGCTGAATGGCAGAAATAATAATCGTCTGTGGATTGATCATTTCTATTTCTTCAATCGTTGGTGGTTCGACTTTTAAAATCATCGGACAGCCGAAAACTTTCTTCGTGTCTTTTGTAATTTCGGCACCAGCATCGCTGTATTCCTTGTCGGAATAACTTGAAGCTTCGCCTGCACCTGACTCTACCATTACCCTGTGTCCGTGTGATGTAAGCGAATTCACCGCATCAGGAGTCAAACAAATTCTTCGTTCCTGAAAAGAAGTTTCTTTTGGAAGGCCAATAAAAAGTTCGCTCTTGTGTCGGGCGATTTCTAGCTTTTCTTCCTGAGGAATGAGTTGCTGTTTGGTAAATGGAGATAGTGACATAATTGTACCTAAAAATTAATGGTCTAAATTACGCAAAAAGTTGAAATTCGAGAAGTGAATTGTTGGAATTTTATGTGCGATTTTAAGAAATGTTTAAAGTACACAAATAGTTTCCTAAATAGCCCTGATTGAAGTGGAAATCCTTTTTCAATTGCCTCGGGTTTAAACCCGAAACAATTGAAAAAGATTGAAGCGGAAAGCAGGAAAATGCCCCGAAGCTTCGGGACAAATATGCCTAATGTTTTGCTTCTAATTACCTTAAAACAAGCTTCCTATTTCCGTTGCTCAATAATTTTATATCTATGACAGAATGCTGTTGTGGAATCAACGACGGAATTTTTTCGGCCCATTCGATAAAGCACCATTCATCTGAATAAAGGTATTCGTCTATGCCAATATCGTAGGCTTCAGCTTCATTTTTGAGTCGGTACACATCAAAATGGTAAACGAGTTTTCCGTTTTCGGCTTCGTATTCGTTTACGAGCGAAAAAGTTGGACTACTTGTAGCATCTTTCACGCCAAGCGCCTTTGATAATGCTTTTATGAAGGTCGTTTTGCCAACTCCCATATCGCCATTGAAGAGAATCACTTTTTGTGGATTTTGTTTTAAAACTTCCTGAGCAACTTGATTTATCTGTTCAAGTGAGAATTCTATTTCCATTGTATTTCAGAACAATAAATTTTTATTTTGGATTAAAAACTAAAAACGGAACAATCATTTCTTCGAGTGAAATGCCACCATGCTGGTAGGTATTTCGGTAATAACTCACGTAGTGATTGTAATTGTTGACGTAGGCCAAGAAGTTATCATTTTTAGCAAAAATATACGAACTACTCATGTTAATCGTTGGCAATCCTATGGCTTTAGGATCTTTTACCGCATAAACATCGCGGTCCTCATACGTCAAACTTCTTCCGGTCTTATAACGCAAGTTCAAGCTGGTATTTTTGTCACCGATTACTTTGGAAGGATTTTTTACGTTAATGGTTCCGTGATCGGTAGTGATGATGAGTTTGAAACCCAATTTTTGTGCCTGCTGGATGATCTCCAAAAGAGGGGAATTCTTGAACCAGCTCAAGGTCAAGGAACGATAGGCCTTGTCGTCCGAAGCCAATTCTTTCACCACATCCATTTCGGTTTTGGCGTGCGAAAGCATGTCTACGAAATTATAAACCACGCTCACCAAGTCGTTGTTTTTTAACGCTTTGAAATTTTCAGCGAGTTTTTTTCCACTCGCTAAGTTTGTAATTTTAAAATAATCCTGTTTGATGTTTAATCCCAAACGTTTTAAATGTGCCGTAAGAAACTCTGCTTCATAAAGGTTTTTTCCACCATCGTCCACATCGTTTTTCCAATATTGTGGGAATTGCTTTTCCATGTCAATTGGCAACAATCCTGAGAAAATAGCATTTCTGGCATATTGTGTAGCAGTTGGTAAAATGGCATAATACGGAACTTCTTTTTCCAGTTTATAGTGATTGTTGACCGCACTTTCAAAGACTTTCCATTGGTCGTAACGTAAATTATCGATTACGACAAAAAGCACTGGTCGGTCTTTTTTGGTTATTTCTGGAACCACCAATTCACGGAAAAGGGTATGGGATTGAATAGGTTTGTCGGCTTTTGGTGCAAACCAATCTTCATAATTTCTTTCGATAAATTTTCCGAATTGCGAATTGGCTTCGATCTTTTGCGATTCCAATATCTCCACCATATTTTGGTCGTCGATGTCTTCGAGTTCGATTTCCCAATACAATAGTTTTTTATACAACTCAAACCAATCTTCGTATGAATTTACCATTGAAAGCTCCATTGCAATCTTTCGAAATTCCTTCTGATAATCTAAAGTAGTTTTTTCAGAAATCAATCTCGAATGGTCCAAATTCTTTTTGATACTCAATAAAATCTGGTTCGGATTTACGGGTTTTATCAGATAATCGGCAATTTTAGAACCGATTGCTTCCTCCATAATATATTCTTCCTCACTTTTTGTAATCATGATTACTGGAGTAGAAGATTTCTTTTCTTTGATTTCCTGAAGCGTTTCCAAACCGCTCATTCCAGGCATGTTCTCATCCAGGAAAACAATGTCGAAATTGCCTTCGTCGAACATGTCAACTGCATCTCGACCGTTGTTGCAAGTGGTTACATTATAGTTTTTTTTCTCCAAGAAGAGTATGTGTGGCTTGAGCAAATCGATTTCATCGTCCACCCAAAGTATTTTTATCTGATCCATTTAATTGAGGTAAAATTCTGTTACTAAGTTAGTGCAATTTAACATTTATTGGTTGGGTTGGTTCTTAATATTTTTGTAAATCTTTTTGCCACAAAGGCACCAAGGCTCAAAGTTTTTTAAAACAAAAAACTCCCAAAAAGGGAGTTTAGTATATGTATAATTAAAAAAGATTACTCTTCCATGGTGTGGTAAACGTTTTGAACATCGTCGTCCTCTTCGATTTTTTCTAGAAGTTTTTCAACATCAGCTACTTGTTCTGGCGTCAATTGTTTGGTTACTTGCGGAATTCTTTCAAAACCAGAAGAGAGGATTTCAATCTTGCGGTTTTCCAATTCTTTCTGGATGGCACCAAAACTTCCGAAAGGGGCATAGATCAAGATTCCGTCTTCGTCGGCAAAAATTTCTTCTGCACCAAAATCAATGAATTCCAATTCCATTTCTTCCACATCGATTCCTTCTGCTGGGATTCGGAAATTACAAGTATGGTCGAACATAAATTCAACCGAACCTTGAGTTCCCATTGTTCCGTTGCATTTGTTGAAATAGCTTCGGATGTTGGCAACGGTTCTATTGTTATTATCGGTAGCAGTTTCAATCAAAAGGGCAATTCCGTGCGGTGCATATCCTTCGAACAAAACTTCCTTGTAGTTCGCAGTATCTTTATCGGTCGCTTTTTTAATGGCACGTTCCACATTTTCCTTTGGCATATTGGCAGCCTTGGCATTTTGCATAACGGCTCTCAAACGGGAATTCGCTTCCGGATTTGGTCCGCCTTCCTTAACGGCCATTACAATATCTTTTCCAATTCTGGTAAATGCCTTGGCCATTGCTGACCAACGTTTCATTTTTCTACCTTTTCTAAATTCAAAAGCTCTTCCCATTTCTAAAAATTATTTTAACGGTTGCAAAAATAGTGTTATTCCTTCTTTATATCAAAAATGTTTGAGCCAGAATAAAAGTTATTGCTTAAATTTTTTATAATCATTAATGATATTGATGGCTTCTTCTAGGTAAGGATTACTTTTGATGTCCTTCAATTTAAAGGTATTTATCTCACGCTGAAAATCGTCCGAAGCCAATTTTTTAGTGTCATAACTAGTATTGTAAATAAGCAGGCTGTTTTCTTTTTCAGTAGCATTTTTCACTTTTTCCCATAAAGAATCAATGTCGTGCACTTCTTTAAATACATCAGTAAAAGTCAATCTAACGGGGTTTCGAGGTTTGTTATAAGTAAAATTAATCTCCTCGTTGATGCTTTTCAATTCTTTAAAACGCAAGTCGTTATCGATCCTAGTTTTACTCAAATTAATGATTTCCGAGGTGATATTTTTCGGCAACGGATTGTATTTTGTACTCGTAGTAATTGCATTGTATGGCAAAGCTGTTTTAAAACTGTTTTCCCTTTTAATCAAACTATCAAACAATACGGGAGCAAAAACATCCGGAATGATGCCTTTTATTTGGTGGCTTTCGCCCGAAATGCGATAAAACTTCTCAATTGTTAGCTTAACAAAATCATTTTCGTTGTTCTCTTCCAAAGGCATAATTGTCTGCATTGAGGCTTTTCCTAATGAAGTCGAACCCACAATTACCGCACGATTATAATCTTGTAACGCTGCCGCAAAAAACTCGCTGGCAGAAGCCGAATAGCCGTTCATCAAAATCACGATTGGACCATCATAAATCTCACCTCGAAAAAAATCATTGATGATGTTTTGATTGTGATTGTTATCCACCAAAACCGAAATGGGGCCTGCATTAACAAACATTCCGGCCAACTTGATAGCTTCGGCCATCGATCCGCCGCCGTTGTTTTGTAAATCAATTACAAGTCCAGAAATATTATCTTTTTTCAGTTTAGCAATTTCCTTTGCCACATCATCAGCACATCCTTTTGGACTCCTTTCATCGAAATCAGCGTAGAAATTTGGAATCTTAATGTAGCCCACCTTTGCATCTTTCTCCGCAATAAAACTATAAACCGCGTTTGCAGTGGCTTTCATCACTTTTTTCTTCAATAAAACGGCTATTGTTGTGCCGTTTTTCTTGCGAAGCGTCAACTCAATTTGTTTATTATGATCCGAAAAAATCATTTCGCCAATTGTTTCCATCGAGGAACACGAAACCCAGTATTCTTCACCTTTGGTATTGGAAACTTTGGTTACAACATCGCCCACTTCAATCTTACTGTTTCGAGCTGCCGGACCTCCTGGAACAATCTCTTCAATCACAATTTCATCCCTTTCGTTCATCGAAACTTCAATTCCCAACGACAAATTACTGGTAGACAAACCCGACAAGAAGCTTGATTTTGCATCAAAGGAAAAGTAGTTGGAGTGGGGGTCAAAGTAATAGCAGAACGCATTCAGGAAATCATTTTTCAAGATACTTTTAACACCATTTTTATTGTTCAGAATGCTATTGACCTTGCATAAATTGGTATCAAAAACCCTTTGCTTGATTGTCTTTTCAATTTCTGTAAAGTGAAGTTGCAACGAGTCGGCATTTTTGCTCAGTTTTGAAATGTCTTCCAAAATATCAAACCGAAGCCTCTTTTTCCAAACCCGATCAAAATCATTTTCAGTCAAATCAAACGGAAATTGATCTTTTGAGAATTTCACACTGTCCTGCGAATTATAATCCAGTGACACCGTTTCTAGTTTTTCAAGAACGCTTTTCTTCCTTTCCAATGCTTTCTTATAAATAGAAACAAAGTCATTCATAAATGAACAATCATTTTTAGCAATATAATTATCAATTAAGAGGCGGTGCTTACTAAGTTTTTCATATTCAGATTTCGTGAAAATATTCCTATTCTCATCCAGTCCGTCAATGAATTTATCAAAAACAAAAACCGAAAGACTGTCGTCCACCGGTTTCGGCTGAAAGTGATTTTCCTTTACAAGAGCATTTATTTTAGAAAGCGTTTCACACATCTTGTCGTTCGACTGACTCGAAACGGATAGGGGCAACAGCAACGAAAAAAGTAAAATTCTCTTCATAATCTTCACTTTTACAACAGCTATTTCGGGTATTTTATAGTCTGTTTTTGGAAACATCAAGGTATAAAAAAATCACTAACAAGTAGTGATTTTTTTTATGCGCTCAAAACGTATGTTCTGCATCAATTATTTCTTGTAAAATGGCATTTTTACCACCTTCGCAGGAACATCATTTTTCCTGATTCTGATAAAAATTTCGCTGTCAACCGTAGAGAAAGGAGTCGTTACATAACCCATCCCGATACCTTTGTTCAACGACGGCGCCATCGTTCCAGAAGTTACAATTCCAATCACGTCACCGTTTTTGTCCACGATTTCATAATCCTGACGCGGCACACCTCTGTCCAACAATTCAAAGCCAACCAACTTTCTAAAAACACCAGCCTCTTTCTGAGTCTTCAGGTTATCAGAATTCACAAAAACCTTCGTGAATTTCGTGATCCATCCCAAACCAGCCTCAAGTGGCGAAGTCGTGTCGTTGATATCATTTCCATAAAGGCAGAAACCCATTTCCAAACGCAAAGTATCTCTTGCCGCCAAACCAATTGGCTTGATGCCAAAAGCAGCACCCGCTTCAAAAACCTTGTTCCAAACCTGCTCAACCTCGTCATTCTTGCAGTAAATTTCAAAACCACCAGAACCAGTATAACCCGTAGCAGAAATAATCACATTCTCAATACCAGCAAACGGCCCCACTTCAAAATGATAGTAAGGAATACCAGCCAAATCCACAGAAGTCAACGATTGCATCGCCTCCACAGCCTTCGGCCCTTGAATGGCAAGCAAAGAATACTCATCCGAAAGATCCTTCATATCCACACCTAAATCATTGTGCGACGAAATCCACGCCCAATCCTTTTCAATATTCGAAGCATTCACCACCAATAAATATTGCTCCTCCTTCATTCTATACACAATCAAATCATCCACAATACCGCCATTATTGTTCGGCAAGCAAGAATATTGCGCACGGCCAACAGTAAGCGTCGAAGCATCATTCGAAGTCACCTTCTGGATCAAGGCCAATGCATTCGGACCCGTCAACAAAAATTCCCCCATGTGCGAAACATCAAAAACACCCACGCCGTTCCTCACAGCCTCATGCTCCGCGTTCACACCCTCATACAAAATAGGCATATTATAACCCGCAAACGGCAAAATCTTCGCCCCTAAACTCTCGTGTATGTGCTTCAATACAGTATCTTTCATCATAAAGTAGTTAAAATTTTAAAGTCGCTAATTTATCGCTTTTTTTCTGAGTATTTTCTTTTTTTTAGAAGCTTTTCCCACTCTCCGCTGCAATCTTTGTTATAAAAACCCTTTTTTCCAAGCCCCGACAGGAGCTTCCTCCGGTCGCTCTGCCAGGTCAGGAAAAAATAGGTTTTCAGAACAAAGGATTTCCACTACGATCGGGGCTAGTTGCCAATATTGTCGATATACAATACCTTTTAAAAAAATCTGCAAAAATTCCCATAATCAATATGTCACCCCAAGCGCATCATCGTCATCAGATTGTTTTACAACACGTTTGACAAAGCTCCCAACAAGTTTGACGAAGCATCCAACAAGTTTGACAAAGCATCCAACTCGTTTGACAAAGCACCCAACTCGTTTGACAAAGCTCCCAACACGTTTGACAAAGCACCCAACTCGTTTGACGAAGCACCCAACTCGTTTGACAAAGCCCCCAACACGTTTGATTTCCGTTCCCAAAACAGTACATCAAGAATCTATTACTTCAACTATAATCGAACACGTAGGAAAAGCCTATCTAACACTTGACAGAGAAATAGCACAAGGCTAAAAGTTTTTTGTTAATTCACATAAAATCAATTCATTGTAAAACTTTTTTTTGTAGCTTTACTCTAGTCGTAAAATTTATTAGTAAAGTATTACACAATTCTTTAGCCTCAAAGTACTGTCAACGTAAACCGAAGGAATAAATTAACGAAAACTATAAAATGAGGGATGTTTTAAAAGCATTCCTCTTTTTTTATGCAAAAATTATAATTCTTAATTTTGTATTAATAAATTTGTATTTTAGCAAAAAATCTTACAATAACAAAAACAATTTTAAAATGAAAAAACAATTCGCATTCTTATTTTTATCGGTTTCCTTATTTTTTTCATCCTGCAGTAGCGACGACAGTGGCGGTAGTGCTGGTATCGATCAATCAAAAATACATGGATGGTGGTACAGAAACGCTAATACTTCTACAATAAGCTATAAAGCCTATTTTTTTGGAGAAGATGGAGAATACATTCAAGATCAGAGCAATTTAGGAATGGGCCAAGGAGTTGGAACTTGGGAATGGACCGGAGCAGATGAAATAACTATTACACCTGCTGCAAACGGAGGTATAGCTGGGGGTGTCGCAGTAGGTAAGGTTTTATTACTAACTAATGACTCTTTGGTTTTGCATAATCAAGATTTAAGACTTTCAAGAAATAATCCAGCAGATTAAAAACTATTTTTTTGATGAAAAAGCACGATTAGAAATAATTGTGCTTTTTTTATTGATGGTAAGATCAACGCAGCTTGATCTGATTTATCTTTGAACTAAGATTTTTCTATAATCGTAAAATTTAGATAAATGACCGAAGAAGATTTAAAAAACATAGCCAGCCAGCTCTCAAAACCCGAGGGAGAAGCGGGCATCCAGATGGGCGAGATGATGAATGCCACCAATATCGCCATGACAACCGACTGTATCAATCAGTTGAATTTAAAAGATAACGATTCAGTTTTGGAAATTGGCCACGGCAATTGCGGTCACTTGAAGTATTTTCTTAACAAGACAAATAATTTAAGCTATACTGGTTTGGAAATTTCGTCCCTAATGTCGGAGCAAGCAAAGAAAATCAATCAAGATTCTTTACGTCAGAATGTTCAATTTCTTCTTTATGATGGCATGAAGCTTCCTTTTGAAGATTCACAGTTTGATGCTGTATTTACCGTAAATACCATCTACTTTTGGAAAGAACCTGAAGAATTTTTTAAGGAAATCCATCGTGTTTTGAATGCGAATGGAAAGTTTCTTATCACAATGGCAGACAAGTCCTTTATGGAGAATCTTCCTTTTACAAAATATGTCTTTACGCTTTATGAAGTTGATGAAGTTCAAAATTTAGCCAAAGAAGAAGGATTTAAGCTCACCGAAATAAAAGAAAATACAGATGAAGTGAGGAACAAGATAGGAGATCTCGTTACTCGAAAATTTTATACGTTGACACTAAGTAAGATTTAAATAAAAAAACAGCTTCTGAAATAGAAGCTGTTTTCGTTTTATAGTCTGTTTCTAAAATTCTTTTCAATTGCATAAATCATTTCGCCCGCAATGTCTTTGTTGGTCGCACCTTCGATGCCTTCAAGTCCAGGAGAAGAATTAACTTCCAGCAATAATGGTCCTTTTGAGGAACGTATTATATCGACACCTGCTACTTTCAAGTCCATTGCTTTCGCTGCCTTGATGGCGATACGTTTTTCTTCTGCTGTAACCTTGATGATGGAAGCCGTTCCTCCCAAATGGATGTTGGCTCTAAATTCTCCCGGTAATGCTTCACGCTGGATAGCCGCAACCACTTTTCCATCGATTACAAAACAACGAATGTCTTTTCCATTGGCTTCCTTGATGAATTCCTGCACCAAGATATTTGCATTCAAACTTTTGAAGGCGTTGATTACACTTTCTGCTGCTTTTTTGGTCTCTGCCAAAACGACACCTTTTCCTTGTGTGCCTTCCAAAAGTTTTACAATCAAAGGCGGTCCGCCCACCATTTTAATCAAATCATTAGTATCCAAAGGTGAGTTTGCGAATCCTGTAGTTGGAATATCAACTCCGTTGTTCAATAATAATTGCAATGAATATAATTTGTCTCTGGATTGTGTGATGGCGGAAGAAGAATTCAAGCAAAAAACCTTCAAGGCCTCGAATTGTCTGGTCAAAGCACAGCCATAAAAGGTAATGCTCGGACGAATCCTCGGGATGATGGCATCAAAATTATCAAGGATTTTTCCACCTCTGTAATGAATTTCAGGTTTCGTCGCATCCAGTTTCATATAGCATTCCTTGATGTTCAGGAATTGCATATCATGGCCGCGCATTTCGCCTGCTTCCATAATTCTTTTGTTGCTGTAAAGTTCAGGATTACTTGCCAGAAGCCCGATTCTCAATCCTGTTTTTGCTCTATCGGAAGTTTTATAAAGTTCTTTAAGACTGTCGGTTGTTGGCTGTCCTAGTAGGTATTTTTGAGAAGGATCAACTAAAACGCGTCCATTCATTGCTTCACGACCCAATAACATCCTGAAACCCATTGAGTCACGATTAGTCAGTGTGATTTCGATTGACCAATGTTGTCCGCCTATTTCAAGTTCGGCACCGATAACGTATCGCTGTTCGCGGAAACCGCTAGAGCTTTTTACAACTCTTTTGTCAACCAGTTTAGATTCGCAATGGATAACGGTCTTTACATTGTTTTGAATAGGGTTGATGTCGAACTTTACCCAATTTTCTCCATCTTTGATGAATGGAGCAATATTTATGGCGTGCAATGCTGATGTTTTGGCACCAGAATCTACACGCGCTTTAATCGTTGGAATCCCCAGAGCAGGGAAGGAGCACCATTCTTCGCTTCCTACGATAACTTTTTCTTGTAGCATATTTTAATTGATGAATTTTAGTTTGCCTGTATCAAAAGTACTACTTGTTTTTGTAAATAGAACAAACTGTCGTAAAAAGATTAGACCCGATAAACAAAGATTTATCGGGTCTAAAGTATGTATTAAATTAAGGTTAATTTGTTGGTTCTTCTGTTTTCTGAACCGTAACCGTCAATTCTTGGCTTCCGTCTTCGATATCCATAAAGATTTCGTCGCCCATTCCAATTTTTGAAGTGATGATTTCTTCCGCCAAAGCATCTTCTACATATTTCTGAATGGCTCTCTTTAAAGGTCTTGCGCCAAATTGCTTGTCGAAACCTTTTTCAGCGATATATGCTTTTGCTTTATCGGAAAGGTTAAGGTTGTAGCCCAATTCTTTCACACGAGCATATAATTTTTTCAATTCGATTTCGATGATCAAGTCGATGTGTTCTTTTTCCAATGCATTGAAAACAATCACGTCATCAATCCTGTTCAAGAACTCTGGAGCAAATGCTTTTTTCAAGGCATTTTCAATCACGCTTTTCGAATGTTCGTCAGATTGTGCTGTTTTTGCTGCCGTTCCGAAACCTACGCCTTGTCCAAAATCTTTCAATTGACGTGCCCCGATATTGGAAGTCATGATGATGATGGTGTTTTTAAAATCGATTTTACGACCTAAACTATCTGTAAGGAATCCGTCGTCCAAAACCTGAAGCATCATGTTGAAAACATCAGGATGTGCTTTTTCAATTTCATCCAAAAGTACAACAGAATACGGTTTTCTTCTTACTTTTTCAGTCAACTGACCACCTTCCTCGTACCCAACGTATCCCGGAGGTGCTCCAACCAATCTTGAAATGGCGAATTTTTCCATGTATTCACTCATGTCAATTCTGATTAAGGCTTCTTCAGAATCAAATAATTCTTTAGCAATAACTTTTGCCAATTGTGTTTTTCCGACACCTGTTTGCCCTAAGAAAATAAACGAACCAATTGGTCGGTTTGGATCTTTCAATCCGGCACGATTTCTTTGGATTGAACGCGCAATTTTCATAACCGCTTCGTTCTGGCCAATTACTTTACCTTGAATGAGTTCTGGTAATTTTGCTAATTTATTACTTTCAGTCTGCGCAATACGGTTTACAGGGATTCCTGACATCATCGAAACAACATCTGCAACATTATCTTCGGTTACTTCGATCCTGTTGTTTTTTGAATCTTCCTCCCATTGTTCCTGGGCGATTGCAAGGTCCTTTTCGATGCGTTTTTCATCGTCTCTAAGTTTGGCAGCTTCTTCGTATTTCTGTTTTTTAACGACCGTATTTTTAAGTTCACGCACTTCTTCCAATTGACGCTCCAAATCCAAGATTTGTTTTGGAACATCGATGTTGGTAATGTGAACTCTCGAACCTGCTTCGTCCAAAGCATCAATCGCTTTGTCTGGAAGGAAACGCTCCGACATATATCTATCTGTCAGCTTAACACAAGCTTCAATTGCTTCAGGTGTAAAAATAACGTTGTGGTGATCCTCGTACTTACCTTTAATGTTGTTCAAGATTGTGATTGTCTCTTCAACAGAGGTTGGTTCTACAATTACCTTTTGGAAACGTCTTTCAAGAGCGCCATCTTTCTCGATGTACTGACGGTATTCGTCAAGAGTAGTGGCACCAATACATTGGATTTCACCTCTTGCCAAAGCCGGTTTGAACATATTGGAAGCATCGAGCGAACCAGTTGCTCCTCCAGCACCCACAATAGTATGGATTTCATCAATGAAAAGAATAATATCGTCGTTTTTTTCAAGCTCGTTCATCACGGCTTTCATACGTTCTTCAAACTGTCCGCGGTATTTTGTTCCGGCAACTAAGCTTGCCAAATCAAGGGTTACTACGCGTTTGTTGAATAAGATTCGCGATACTTTCTTTTGGATGATTCTTAATGCTAGTCCTTCTGCAATAGCAGATTTACCAACTCCAGGTTCTCCGATTAAAAGTGGATTGTTCTTTTTTCTACGGCTCAAAATCTGCGATACACGCTCGATTTCTTTTTCACGTCCTACAACGGGATCCAATTTTCCCTCTTCGGCCATTTCTGTTAAATCTCTTCCGAAATTATCCAGAACCGGCGTTTTGGATTTCTTGTTGGATTTGTTGGTAGGGTTGTTGAAACTACCTTCTTTCATACTGTCATCTTGTCCTGAATCGTCATTGAATGACTCGTTTCTCGGCAAGTTTTCTAAGAATTCTTCTTCGTTTGGCGTCATGTTTAAATATTGTTCTTTAGCTACATCATAATCGATTTTCATCTTATTCAATAGCTTGGTTGTGGGATCATTTTCGTTTCTCAATATGCACAATAAAAGATGTGCGGTACTAATGGAACTGCTTTGAAATACTTTAGCTTCCAAAAAGGTGGTCTTCAGGGCTCTTTCCGCTTGACGGGTAAGGTGAAGATTCTTCTTATCGTTGCTAATCTCTACGTTAGGGTTGGCGGGGCTTAGAATTTCTACTTTCTTGCGCAGGTGATCCAAATCGATAGCTAGATTGTTCAATATGTTTATTGCCTTTCCATTGCCATCTCTCAAGATACCCAGCATAAGATGTTCGGTACCAATAAAGTCATGACCAAGTCTTAGAGCCTCTTCTTTACTGTACGTGATAACATCCTTTACTCTTGGTGAAAAATTATCATCCATAAATATATAAATTGCTGATGTAAATTTAATAATAATGTAGTCGAATTGCAAAAATCGTACCCTGTCATTACTGCTGTCAGCTAAGTGACAAAAAAATACTTAAAAATAAAAGTTAAATCTCTATTAACTTATCAACTAAAAAAGGGTTGAAATTTGTTAATAAATCAAAGAAATTTGTACGGTTTAATAGCTGAAAAATGCGTCAGAAACGTTATATTAGCAGGATTTTTTAAAACAAGTAAATTTAATTATAACTATAGAATATGTCTGACGGAGAAAAGTTAATTCCAATAAACATAGAGGACGAAATGAAATCAGCTTACATCGATTATTCGATGTCAGTTATTGTATCAAGAGCACTTCCAGATGTTAGAGATGGCTTGAAACCAGTACACCGAAGAGTACTTTACGGTATGTACGAATTAGGGGTTCTTTCAAACAGAGCCCATAAAAAATCAGCAAGAATTGTTGGAGAAGTTTTAGGAAAGTACCACCCTCACGGTGATACCTCAGTATATGATGCCATGGTTCGTATGGCACAGGAGTGGAGTTTGCGTTACCTTTTGGTAGATGGACAAGGTAACTTTGGTTCTGTGGATGGTGATAGTCCTGCAGCAATGCGTTATACCGAAGCAAGAATGAAAAAGATTTCGGAAGAAATCATGGCTGATATCGACAAAGAGACTGTCGATTTTCAGTTGAACTTTGATGATACTTTGTATGAGCCAAAAGTAATGCCTACAAAAGTTCCGACTTTATTGATTAATGGAGCTTCGGGAATTGCAGTTGGTATGGCTACTAATATGGCCCCACACAACTTGACCGAAGTAATTAATGGAACATTGGCTTATATCGAAAATGAAGAAATTGAAATCGATGAGTTAATGAACCACATCAAAGCGCCTGATTTCCCTACAGGAGGTGTAATTTATGGTTATGATGGTGTCCGCGAAGCCTTTAAAACTGGTAGAGGAAGAATCGTAATGCGTGCCAAAGTTGGCTTCGAAGAAGTTGATGGAAGAGAATCGATTATTGTTACAGAGATTCCTTACCAAGTGAACAAAGCGGACATGATCAAGAAAACTGCTGACTTGGTTAACGATAAAAAAATCGAGGGTATTGCCAATATCCGTGATGAATCGGATAGAAATGGTATGCGTATTGTTTACATTCTTAAACGTGATGCAGTGCCAAATGTGGTATTGAATACACTTTATAAATATACCCAATTGCAATCTTCTTTCAGTGTAAATAATATTGCATTGGTAAACGGAAGGCCTCAAATGTTGAATCTGAAAGAACTGATTCATTATTTTGTGGAACACCGTCACGAAGTTGTAGTTCGTAGAGCTCAATATGAATTACGTAAAGCGGAAGAAAGAGCCCATATTTTAGAAGGTTTGATTATTGCTTCGGATAATATTGATGAAGTAATTGCATTGATTCGTGCTTCTAAAAATACCGATGAAGCCAGAGAAAAATTGATGGAGCGTTTCAAATTATCTGAAATCCAGTCGAAAGCAATCGTAGAAATGCGTTTGCGTCAATTGACAGGTCTGGAGCAAGATAAATTGAGGGCAGAATATGATGAAATAATGAAATTAATCGATCATTTGAGAGCTTTGCTTGCAAGTAAAGAAATGAGAATGGATTTGATTAAGGAAGAATTGACAGAAATCCGTGATAAATATGGAGATGAGCGTCGTTCTATCATTGAATATGCAGGTGGAGATGTAAGTATTGAAGATTTGATTGCCGATGAGAATGTAGTAATCACCATTTCGCATGCAGGTTATATCAAACGTACGCCTTTAACAGAATACAAAACACAAAATAGAGGAGGAGTTGGACAAAAGAGTGCAGGAACAAGAGATCAGGATTTCTTAGAGCACATGTATGTTGCAACAAACCACCAGTATATGATGTTCTTCACCCAGAAAGGAAAATGTTTCTGGATGCGTGTTTATGAAATTCCAGAAGGAAGCAAAACCGCAAAAGGTAGAGCCATCCAAAACTTGGTCAATATCGAAAGTGATGATAAAGTGAAAGCTTTTATCTGTACTCAAGATCTAAAAGACAAGGATTACATCAACAGCCACAATCTTGTAATGGTGACTAAAAAAGGTCAGGTTAAGAAGACATCTCTGGAGAAATATTCTAAACCAAGAGCCAATGGTGTTGCCGCAATTACAATTAAAGAAGGAGATGAATTATTAGGAGCTAAATTAACAAATGGTGAAAGCCAAATTATCTTGGCGGTTAAATCTGGAAAATTGGTTCGTTTTGAAGAAACCAAAACACGTCCGATGGGAAGAACTGCTTCAGGAGTTCGTGGTATCACTTTAAAAGACGATACTGATGAAGTGATTGGCATGGTTACTGTAAATGATATGAGCAGTGAAATCTTGGTAGTTGCTGAAAACGGATACGGAAAACGTTCAAGCCTTGACGAGTATAGAATCACGAATCGTGGTGGTAAAGGTGTTAAAACCCTTAATATCACTGAAAAAACTGGTAAATTGATTTCGATTAACGATGTCACAGATGCTGATGATTTGATGATCATCAACAAGTCAGGATTGACCATCAGAATGGCAGTTGAAGACCTAAGGGTAATGGGGCGTGCCACACAAGGTGTGAAATTAATCAACATCAAAGGAAACGATTCTATTGCTGCAGTAACGAAAGTTATGAAAGATGATGTAGTTGAACCAGCTGTTGATGAAGATGGAAATATCATTGTAGATGAAACCATCGAAAGAGTAAAACCAGTTTTGGAAGTGCTAGAAGACGAAGGTGGGCAAGACGACGACGATGACTCAGACGAAGAAATCGAAGACGAAGATTTAGAAGAAGATGACTCTGAAGAAGAAGAATCTGAAGAATAATAATTTAAACACAACAATATGAAAAATAAATTTGTACTACTTGCAACGGCATTGCTTATTTCGGTAAGTTCTTTTGCACAGAAAGATGAATTAAAAAATCTTAAAAAGTTATATACAAAAGATGCACCATCTGCCAAAGATGTGATTGACTATAAGGCAAATGTTGTAAAATTGACACCATTGGCTTCAGAAGAAGGAGATAAGATTTATGCTTCGTTCTTTAAAGCAATGACTCCAGTAATGGAAATTAAAGCTTTAGGACCAGCGGCTACTCCAGAACAAATGGCAAGATTTATAACTCCGGCCGTTGTTGCAGAATTTACTACTTCGGCAAACAATGTTTTGGATTATGAAAAAAGAACCGGTAAGAAAGTTTATACGGACAACATCAATCAGACTGTAGCTTTTTACAAGCCTACGCTTTTGAACTATGCTGTTGAATTAGGAAATAAAAAGAAATATTCTGAAGCAGCGGCAGTATTACACAATCTGTACTTGTTGGATACCAAAGATCAGGAAAAATTGTACTATGCAGCAAGTTATGCTGTCAATGGACAAGATTATGATACAGCTTTGAAGTATTATGAGGAGTTGAAAGCCTTGAATTATTCTGGAGAAAAGACCAACTATTACGCAAAAAATAAAGCCAATAATCAGGAAGATTTTTTTGGAGATAAAGCGACCAGGGATAGCTATGTAAAAGTAGGTACCCATACTGCTCCAAGAGAGGAAAAAGAACCTTCAAAAAGAGGTGAAATTTACAAGAACATAGCCTTGATATTGGTTCAAAAAGGTAAAATTGAAGAGGCTAAGAAAGCAGTTATTGACGCTAGACAAGCTAACCCTGACGACTCTTCTTTGTTACTTTCAGAAGCTGATCTATATCTAAAAACAAATGATATGGAAGCCTATAAAAATGCCATAAATCAAGTTTTGGAAAAAGATCCGAATAATGTTGATTTGGTTTTTAACTTAGGTGTTATCAGTAGCAACAACAAGGATCCAAAAGGAGCAGAGAAATATTATTTAAGAGCAATCGAAATCAATCCTAATTATGCAAATGCATATTTTAATTTATCTGCTTTGAAGATAGATGAATCTCAGGTAATCCTTGACCAGATGAACAAATTGGGAACTTCGGCTGCCGATAATAAAAAATACGATGCATTGAAAAAGCAAAGAGATGCAATATTGGAAGTTGTTGTAAAGCATCTTGAAAAAACTATCAGTCTTGATGATAAGAATACCGCGGCCAAGACTACTCTTGTAAGTGTTTACAATGCACTTGAAATGACTGACAAGGCAAAAGCATTGAAAGCAACAATTAAAGAATAATCCGTTTTGGATATAAAAAAAAACCTGTTCTACTGAACAGGTTTTTTTTATAAAAATTTAGCTTTTAATTCCGGAGTAGGAATCATGCATGCCTCTTTTTTTCCATACCATTTATAGCGGTTTTTTGCTACATAATCATAAATAGTATTTCTCAAAGCCGTTGGAATAATTTTAAAAATAGCACTCAATCCTAAAAATCCTCCTAAACCTTTTGCAATTTCTATTGCAGCCGAAGACTTATAGAAGTAAGCTATTCCTGGTTCGTATAAAATGATGCTGTCAATATTTTTTGTATCAATTCCGATGTGTTTTAAAATCTCCTGACCTAAATCAGATTGCAAAGCCACAAACCGGAAAACATCTTTCTTATCTCTTTTGATGACGTACTGAACAAACGAATTGCACAAATTGCAAACGCCGTCAAACAGGATAATCTTTTTATCTCTAGGTAAATTCATAATCTTATTTTTTTGCTTCCACAAATTCTAAAGAATCCAAACTTACCGTTGAAGTGAAAACGCCATAATTTACAATGGCTTTGTTGCGTTCAATTTTATCAATCGTTCCAATTGATTTTCCATCCAGCATTCTCACCCGGTCTCCTAATTTCAAAACACGTTTTGGTTTTTCTGGAACCAAAGAAGCCTTTATTTTTTTCTCTTTCTTCTCCTGACGGATTTCTTCCACTTGGACCGTAACTTCCTTGATGATTTCTTTTTTCAGTTCCTGTTTTACTTTTGTTTCCTTTGGAGTTGCTTTTTTTCTCTTGGAATTTTCAATTTCAACCAATTTCAGGAACTCTCCAATCAAATCCTTTTTGTTCTTATTGTTGAAATATTTCTCCGCAATATCATCAATCTTCTGACCGATATAAATAATCTTCTGATTGCTGTCGTATAATTCTTGGTAGCTTTCTAATTTCTGCTTGATTTTTGCATTCGTCGCTTCCAATTTTTTGCTTTCCTCACGTGCCTTTGTTTCCTCTTCTTTTAAATTAGAAGATGTTTTTTCGAGTTTGGAGCGTTCTTTCTGCAAAGTGGCAATCGTCTTGTCGAAACGAACTTTCCCGCCTTCGATCTTCTTTTTGGCACGATTGATCAAACCAAATGGAATCCCATTTTTCTGGGCCACTTCAAACGTAAACGAACTTCCCGCTTGTCCCAAAATCAATTTGTACATCGGTTCCAATGACTTTTCGTCAAAAAGCATATTTGCATTCGTCGCAAAAGGCAATTCGTTCGCCAGCATCTTTAAATTGGAATAATGCGTCGTGATGATTCCAAAAGCTTCCCGATAATAGAACTCTTCTAAGAACGTTTCCGCTAAAGCTCCTCCTAATTCAGGGTCAGAACCGGTACCGAATTCATCGATTAGAAATAAGGTTTTGCTGTTGCATTTCTTTAAGAAAAAGTTCATATTTTTTAAACGATAACTATACGTGCTCAAGTGATTTTCAATCGATTGGTTGTCACCAATGTCCGTCATAATTCGATCAAACAAAAACGTTTCGCTACGTTCGTGAACAGGAATCAGCATGCCACTTTGCAACATCAATTGCAACAGCCCAACAGTTTTTAGCGAGATGGTTTTTCCTCCGGCATTTGGTCCAGAAATCACAATGATTCGACTTTCCTGATGCAATTCAATCGTCTGAGGATAGGTAATTTCTTTTTTCTGCTTGTTCGTCAAATATAAAATAGGATGGAAGGCTTCTCTAAAATACATCCTTCTTTCTTCCGTAATTGCAGGAAGAATTCCATTAATTTTATTCGCATATTTGGCTTTCGCCGAAACCACATCAATATCGCTCAAGAAATCCTGATACTGAATTATCAAAGGCAAAAACGGACGGATATCATTCGAAAGTTGTTTCAAAATCCTGTCAATTTCTTCTTTTTCTTCGTATTCTAAATTGCTCAATTCACGCGAATATTTCAACGTAGCTTCAGGCTCGATATAAGCAATGCTTCCCGTTTTGGAACTTCCCAAAATAGAACCTTTCACCTTTCTTCGGTACATTGCCAAAACGGCCAAAACCCTTCTGTTCTGTACAAAACTTTCCTTGATATCGTCCAGATAGCCCAAACCGCTGTATTGCAATAATGAAAGCCCAAAACTTTGGTTCACTTTTCCTCGAACTATATTGATTTCCTTTCGAATGCCTAATAAATTTGGAGAAGCATCATCCTTAATCTCGCCATATTTATCGACCACAACATCAATTTTCTTGATGATGTCTTTGGTAAATTCAAGCTCTGAAGCTTTATTGTTCAACGTTGGGTAATAATCGTTAAATTTTTTAAAGAATTGCAAAAGCGTGTTGGAGGTATCCGAAATATTGGCAATTTTCCTAAAACTGCCTACTTCCAAAGTACTATTTTCAATTGCCAGAAACTTGATTTCGTGTGCAATCGAATCGAAACCGTGATTCGGAATCGCATTGTTATTCTGAAACGACGAAACATATTCCGACGTTTGGCTCAAAGCCTCCATCAAACTTTCCTTGTCCTTGAAAGGCGTTATATTCATTGCTTTTTCCATCCCGAGATCGGTGTTGCAAAGACTCGAAACGGTCTCTAAAACGGTAGGAAATTGTAAATCTTGTAATGTTTTTTCTGTTATGGATATCATTTTCCGAAATAAGTTGGGAAGCCCAAAGTTACAAAGTTTCACACGATTAATGAATCTGCTTTGGCTTTAATTTAGGAGCAAAACAAAGGCATTTTTTCAATCCATTTTCCCGCCTTCCTTCCAAATCTTTTGTCCCGAACCCCGGGACAAAAGGATTTTCCCTCCAGTCGGGGCTAGATAAAAACTTTAGGCTTCTTTTAATCCTTTTTCTCCAATAGAAATCATTAAAAGAGAGTAATGAATTAGATAAACTTCCCGAACTTTACAATCAAAAAAAAATCCCAATGCAAATCAACTTAGAACCTTCCTGGAAAAACATCCTAGCAGACGAATTCGAGAAACCATATTTCAAAAGCCTTATAGAATTTATAAAATCTGAATATTCACAACACACTTGTTACCCAAAAGGCCCTCAGATATTCTCCGCTTTTGATAGTTGTCCTTTTGATAAAGTAAAGGTTGTCATTATTGGGCAAGACCCTTACCACGGTGTTGGTCAGGCAAATGGTTTGTGTTTTTCGGTGAACGATGGAATTGCTTTTCCGCCGTCTTTGGTGAATATCTTCAAGGAAATTCAAACGGATTTGGAAAAGCCTTTTCCTGCAACTGGAAATTTGGAACGTTGGGCAAAGCAAGGGGTTTTGTTGTTAAACGCCACTTTAACGGTTAGAGCTCACGAAGCGGGAAGCCACCAAAATAAAGGTTGGGAAACTTTTACGGATGCTGTTATCCAGAAGGTTTCGGATAGCAATGAAGAAGTTGTATTCCTGCTTTGGGGTGGATTTGCGAAAAAGAAAGGTTTGAAAATCAACAGGGAAAAGCATCTGGTTCTAGAAACAGGCCATCCTTCGCCATTGAGTGCGAATCGTGGATTGTGGTTTGGAAACAAACATTTCAGCAAGGCGAATGCTTATTTGAAATCGAAAGGTAGGGATGAAATCGAATGGTAAATTTGTGTAGTTTTCGGAAAGTTTAAAGAATGCCTAAAGTTTTCAATTAGCCCCGACTGGAGGGAAAATCCTTTTTATTTTTTTCTTTAAAAAATAAAAAGATTTGGAAGGAAGGCGGGAACATGGACTAAAAAAACGCCTGAAGTATTGCTCCAAAATCAATTTAATGTCAAGGCTCCGAGGATTTCTTCGGACATGAATGGACCACCGGGATATTTTGCGGTATAATCCAGATTGAGCCAGATTTGACCGCGCTCGTCGATGTGGTAATGGAGGTCTTTTCCTTTGCTTTCCTGCTTGAAAAGTATTTCCTTGATGAGATAATTGACGGCTTCGAGGTCTTTTTTATTACCAATTAACATCTCGGGATAGATGTGTCCGCCGGTGTGGATGAGTCGGGGAGTGCCACCAACTGCTCGTATACAGGCGGCCATGAGGATGGCATGATCATCGCAATCGCCAGAAAAATGCTGGATGGATTCGCTTGCAGCTGCGATATATTCCTGACCTTTCGGGTCGTTAACGTAGTTCCAATTGTTTTTTATTTCCTTGAAAACAGCAAAACACTGAATGGTTACACGGTATTGGTGGTAGCCTTTTATGTTGCGGAAATTTTTTGTGGTGGCCATCAGTGCGAAATTACGAACCTTTGGATTGCTGTAATCTATGGCGTTGAGAATCTTTGATTTATTGGGAAACGGCAACAATTTTGCGATGATGATATCCTGCGGATTCGGGTCGTCGAGCATGGTGTACATCATGGAACGATAGTCTTCGTACACGGCATTGAAACCGTAATTTCCGAAGGTACTTCCGTAAATTAAGACTACAAGGTAAATGGCCAAACAAACGATGATGATGGTTCGTAAGGCTCGTAAAATTAATTGAATGACGGCGATTAAAGCGATGAAAAGTAAAATCCTATCGATTTGGTAGGGCCATTCAGGGTCGATGATGTTTTGGTGAATGATGATGAAAACGGGAATCGCAATCAGTACGTTCAACAGAAAAATAATGACATTGTCCCAAGGTTTTTTGACCTGGAGCTTGCTTTTTATTTGTTGAATACTAATGTTTTTGAAGTTTATCATATACCGAAATGGCAACCGCTTTCTAGGCTTTCACTATTTCAACAAAAGTACCTTTTTTATCGATAATAGAAAGTTCGAGCAGTTGATTTTGGACTTTGTTTAACATTTGCTCCGTCAATTGCTTTTGCGACCATTTTGTAAGTGAAAGCCACTCTTGGATATCTTCTGTTTTCTGATTGTAGCGTTCTGATAGGGTTCGGTCGATACTTGGTATTTCTTTGAATTCTTGGGTGGTTTGGTTGATGATTTCAAGAATTTTCTGGATGCTTTCAGGATCGTTTTCGAGTATTTCATTTCGAACAGCAATTACAAAACACGGCCAGGGAGTAGGACAGTCGGCAATTCGGCGGAAGGTTCCGTTATCGACAAGTGGTTTTGTCATGAAGCGTTCCCACATGAAATAATCAGCGTTCCCGTTTGATAAGGCATCGACGGCACCATCAATAGTGTTGACGATTTCGAATTGCAAATCATCTGTTTTCCAACCTTCGTTATGGGCATTTACATAGGCCATCAACTGCGATCCAGAACCAATTCGGCTGATGGCTGCTTTTGTACTTTCTAAATCGGAAAGTGTCTTGTATTTTGATTTTGCATCTACGTGAATCCCCCAAATCAAAGGGGATTGCACGTAAACTTGAGCAATCTTGCTCGGATTTCCGGCTACGATATCCTTGATGATTCCTTCGGTTAGGATCACGGCAATATCAGTTTCTCCGTTGCGAAGCATCTGGCAGAGTTTACCTGTTCCTTCGGGAACATCGGTCCATTGCAGATCAATTCCTTCGGCTTCAAACTCGCCATTTTCGATGCAAAGATGCCAAGGCAAATTAAAGTGTTCCGGAACTCCGGCTATTTTGAGGTTTTTCATTTATTTACCTGATAGTTTGTTTAAAGTATAAGCAATCAGCTCATCTACAGCTTTGTATGGGTCGATACTGAAAGTACCACTTGCTCGATTGGCAATGATTGCATTTAGCGATAAAGCATTGTGTCCGAGTAAAGCAGACAAGCCATAGATTGCTGCTGTTTCCATTTCAAGATTGGTGATTCTGTTGTCTTCAAAATTAAAATTATCCATCTTACTGTTTAGTTCAGGATCTTGTATTCCTAGTCTTAAAACCCTTCCTTGTGGTCCATAAAAACCTCCAGCTGTTGCGGTAATTCCTTTAAACATCTTATCGCTTTCAATAATTTTTTCTAATTCTTCAGAGCATTTAATGACGTAAGGTTTTCCTTTTCTTAAATCCCAATTCGTATGTTTGATGAAAGCTTCTTCCATTTCAGGATTTGAAACTTCATCAATTAAATAAGAGCGGAGCATATTATCAACACCAAGTCCGAATTTTGACATCACAAAACTGTCTACGGGAATGTCTTCCTGTAGCGATCCTGAGGTTCCGATTCTGATGATGTTTAAAGAAGTGAGTTCTTCTTTTGGTTGGCGTGTTTCAAAATCGATATTTACCAAAGCATCCAATTCATTAATGACAATATCAATATTGTCTGGACCTATTCCGGTTGACATTACGGTTATTCTTTTTCCTTTATAGATCCCTGTTTGGGTTTTGAACTCTCTTTTTTGGGTAGAAAATTCAATCTTTTCAAAGAATTGCGTGATTTTCTCTACACGATTTTGGTCTCCAACGAAAATAATATCGTGTGCAATATGTTCTGGTTTTAAATTCAAATGGTAAACACTACCGTCTGGATTTAATATTAATTCTGATGATTGTATCATTATGAGTTACTAAGTTTAAATTGTTTTTGGTTGTTAATATTGAAATTATAGTTGAAGATTTACCCTCCAACTCGCTTTACTTTAAAGCCCTTATCTTTTAAAAGGTTCATTATTTTATCGCGGTAATCGCCTTGAATGATGATTTCTCCGTCTTTAAAACTTCCGCCAACGGCTAATTTGCTTTTTATTTCCTTGGCAAGGATTTTAAAGTCTTCGTCTTCACCGGTATAACCGGAAATTATAGTTGTGGCTTTTCCTTTTCTTCTTTCATATTGGCAGATCATTGGTTCTTTCTGTATCCAAAGTTCTTTTGGTTCAGAAGATGTTTCTTCGATTTCTTGTGAAGGGTCGTGGTCTGGGAAAAGATTTTTTAATTGGTCTTGTAAATCCATATTCTTATAAATTTTCAAAAAACAAATTCCAAATTCCAAGATAAAGATTGGAATTTGGAATTTAAATAATTGAACTAATGTATTATTTTTTGATTAATCCCAAATCAACCAGACGCTCGTGCAGGAATTCGCCTGCCGAAATATCCTCGTATAGTTTTGGATTTTCTTCATCAATGCAGTTCTCTAAGCAATCCAAGCGCATATCGCTCACAGGATGCATAAAAAATGGCACAGAATATCTTGATGTTCCCCACAGTTCTCTAGGCGGATTTACCACTTGGTGAATCGTAGATTTTAATTTGTTATTCGTATGGCGGGAAAGCATATCACCTACATTAATTACCAATTCATCTGGCTCCGCAATGGCATCAATCCATTCTCCATCATGATTTTGTACTTGAAGCCCTCTTCCTTGAGCACCCATCAATAAGGTAATCAAGTTGATGTCCCCATGAGCTGCGGCTCGAATAGCATTTTCTGGTTCCTGAGTAATCGGCGGATAATGAATAGGTCTTAAAATTGAATTTCCTTCTTTTCCGAAATCATCAAAGTAAAATTCATCCAAACCTAGATGCAAAGCCAAGGCTCTTAAAACATAAATTCCTGTTTTTTCAAGCATTTGATAGGCTTCCTTACCCACTTGATTAAAGCGAGGAAGTTCTTTTACCTCAACGTTATCGGGATATTCTGAAGCCCATTTTGAATCCTTGTCAACATATTGGCCAAAGTGCCAAAACTCTTTCAAATCGCCTTCTTTTCGGCCTTTTGCATGTTCTTTTCCAAAGGAAACATATCCACGCTGTCCTCCAATTCCTGGAATTTCATACGAATATTTGGTTTCCAACGGTAGGGCGAAGAAATTTCGAATCTCGCCATACAATTCATCTACCAGTTTGTCATCTAAAAAATGACCTTTTAAAGCAACGAAGCCAATTTCTTCAAATGCTTTTCCGATTTCATTTACAAATTTTTGTTTACGTTTCGGGTCGTCCGAAAGGAAATCACGCAAGTCAACACTAGGAATATTTTGCATACTCTTTTAAAAATAGATGTTAATAACTTTGCTAGGCTTCAAGCCTTATTGTTACAAATGTATCAATTATTTCATTTCAAAAAACAGAAAAGTTGTTAACATCGTTTTACTGTTAAATTTTGAGATATAAGAAAATTACTGTAGATTGTTATTTCTTTTATTTGGATTTATTATAAATAAGGAGTTATATTTGCACCGAAAATGATCTCTATCCCACTAAGATTTTCTCATGAAAAAACTTTTCTTATTGTATTTGCTTGTCCAATCTATGGCAAGTTTCGCTCAAAATGGAAGCATTTCTGGAACTTTAAAGTTCGAAAACAATGTACCTTCAACCAATGTTAGTATCCTTTTAAAAGAAATTAAAAAATCGGCCGTTTCCGATAGTGATGGAAAATTTACTATTACAAATGTTCCTTACGGTAATTATACTTTAGAATTTAGCTCACTTGAAATTGAAAGCAAATCGGTTCCTGTTCAAGTGAATGCACCAACAATTTCACTTCCCTTTACACTAATTCAAAAGGATGAGCAGTTGAAAGAAGTGGTTATCAAAAAAGAATCCATCAAAAAGCAGATTGAAGAAAAGGGTTTTGCTGTAAATGTTATTGAAACCAAAGAAGCTGGCTTGCGAAATCTGCAAACAATGGAATTATTGAATAGAACCGTTGGAGTAAGAATCAGACAAAATGGAGGTATGGGGTCTGATGCTAGCTTTAATATCAACGGTATGTCAGGCAATGCCATCAAAATCTTTATTGATGGAATTCCTGCTTCAAATTACGGTTCTTCTTTTGATTTGAATAGCATTCCGCCTTCAATAATTGAAAGGATTGAAATCTATAAGGGTGTACTTCCGGGCCATTTATCTGATGATGCTTTGGGTGGTGCAATCAATGTTATTTTGAAAAAAGGAATGCGGAATAACTTTAACGTTTCTGCTTCATACGGTTCTTTCAATACGGCACAAACCAATTTCAGCGGGCTTTATCGATTTGAAAAATCTGGTTTTACCGTAAAGGCATCGGGTTTTTTAAATTATTCAGATAATGATTATGAAGTTTGGGGAAAATTCGTGTACAATGTTTTGCCTAACGGAAGACAAGAACACATCAAAGCTAAAAGATTCAATGACACTTATCGTTCTATAGGAGGTGTTGTAGAACTTGGATATACCGATGTAAAATGGGCTGATAATTTTTTCATTGGATTTACTACATCAGATTCCTATCAAGAGGTACAACACGGAGTTTTTATGACGACTCCTTACAAAGGAAGGTTTACCGGAGCCGATGCTCAATTATTGAATCTTGCTTACAACAAGAAAGATTTTTTAGTAAAAGGATTGGATTTTGATTTGCACGGAATTTACGGCAAAAGAAACCGTATGGTAAACGATACCGTTAAAAAGGTATACAATTGGGATGGGAATCAAGCAATAAATATTAACGGACAACCATTCAATTCTGATAAAGGAGCCCAACAAGGGCCGGCTACAATTATGAATATTGAGCGAAATGTTTTTTCATTAAGAGCTGGAATTTCCTATTCCATAAATGACAACCATAAAATCTTATTTAATAATATGGTAAATACCATTGGGAGGAAAGATGATGATGAAATACTATCAATATTGGAGAGGAAATTTATGGGAACAAGGGATATGACTAAAAACATAACCTCTTTGACGTATGAATTTGTAGGCTTCAACAATAAATTAAAAACGTCCCTATTCGGAAAACTTTACAATCAGGATATGGAGCGAATGAATCCAGTACTTAAACAAGTTGATGGAGTCAATACAATTGTAGAAGATGTAAGTAAGAGTACTAAAAAGGCCGAAGGTTTTGGTGCCGCCATTTCATTTGCAGTATTGCCTACGGTTACGCTTTTAACATCTGCAGAAAGGGCAGTTCGTTTGCCTAATGAAAACGAAGTTTTTGGAGATGCAACAGAAAACACGTTAGACAATCCAAACCTAAAATATGAATCAAGCGAAAATTTAAATCTAGGATTCAGATTGGGAGCATTCAAATTCAAAAAACACAGTTTGTTTTTTGCCGCAAATGGTTTTATCAGAGATATAACTGATAGGATTGGACGCCCTTTGTCATCACAGATTAACAATGATATCCAAGTTTTAGGTTTTGTAAATCAAGGAAATGCAAAATCAAAAGGATTTGATTTTGAGTTTAATTACACCTTCGATAATAATTTCAATTTATCCTTCAATACATCCAAGCTTGAATTGACAACTATAGATCGATACCAGGTCAAAAGAGATTTGCCTAATGAGCCCTTTTTGACAATGAACATTGGAGCAAACTATATGTTTAAGGATCTTATTGCAAAAAACTCACAATTGAATGTTTTCTACAGCTACCTCTTCGTAGATACATTTAACTTTTTATTTCCAGACAGCAGCAACCTTGCAGGCTATGATTATTTTGATGTGCCGCAGCAAAACATTCACGATTTGGGATTGAGTTATGTGTTCCCAAATAAAAAATTCATCGCAAGCTTTGATGCTAAAAACATTACCAACAGGCAAGTCTATGATAATATGGGAGTACAAAAACCCGGACGCGCCTTCTACCTTAAGCTAAATTACGTATTCAATAATTTCTAAATATATACACAATGAAAAGAAGATTTTTAAAATTTCTGACTTTTACAACCGTTTTTAGTTCTCTAGTTTTAGCTACAAGTTGTAGCGATGATGATAGCAAAGGTAATGGAACTACTGAACCGCCTATCACAGAAGGCAGATGGATCACAGTTGCAGGAGCTATTATGGGAACCACCGATGGAGTTCCAGGAGATGGTAACGGTGGAACAGTGATTTATTCGGTTAGCAAAGAAGATGCTAAAGATCCAAACAAAACCATTAGTGTTTTTGATAACGGATATGTAGTGCCTTCTGCTAGAACTGCGCGTTTGCAATCGTCTGAAGATGGTTTTACATTCTTCAACATCGCTTACGGTGGGGGTAACGGCGGAGAATTCTCTAAATACATCGTTCGTGGTGGTCAAAACTTTAGCCCGACAGGTGGAGTAGTGAGTATTGCGCAATACGCAAGCGCCAACCCAAGATGGGTAAAATTATTCGATGGAGACAAGACAGGAGTAGCTGTAAACGTTACCGCTCCAGTTGTTAAGACTACTGAAGACGGAACGTACATCAACACCAGAGGAACAGCTACCGTTTTATCTTTGGATATGCAAAATGCTTTAATCTCAGCAACAAAATCATATGAAATTGCTTTAAGCGCTGCAGAAGAAGCTCAAGGACACCACATCTTCCGTTTGGATGCTCCGGTTTTGAACAAAGCAGGAAATAAGTTAATTATCGGGACTTGGATGCGTAAAACCAATACAGCTACAGGTGCAAACCAGCCAGAGTTTGAACATCTAGGTTCTAAATCGGTAGTTGTGGATTATCCTTCATTGGAAAACCCAACAATCATTACTTCTACGGTAGGTTTTGGTGATACAAGTGGTTACCGTTCTTTCAACAGCTTCTTGGCTAATGATGGCAGCATCTACCAAGCAACTCAAAGAGATGCAGGTGGTTCTCATATCTTAAGAATTACTGAAAATAACCAATATGATAACAATTTCGTATTCAGTTTGGATGCTGCTTTGGGGGTAACAAATTCTTACATTGAAAACTGGAGATATGTAGGTAACGGAATCGCGATGGTAATGTACACTCACGATGGAGCACCAGAATCTGCTTTGTCAGGTCAAGCACAAAGTTTCATCGCTCGTGTAGATTTGAATGCTAAAACAGCTCAGCAAATTGACTTGCCATACGATCCAGATATGTACTTGTTCCAATACCAAGGATTTGTAGTAGATGGCTATGATGTGTATGTAACCCTTGCCCCAGTTGGTAAAGATGGTAACATCTACATCATCAACAGCCAAACAGGTGCTGTAACAAAAGGGGCTAAATTGGTCAACAAACCAGGAAACCACTTTATCGGAGCGTTCTAATAACATCCATAAAATAAAATGCAAAGCCAATGCGATACCAAAATATCGTGTTGGCTTTTTTATTGTTTTCAAGTTTTGAAAGCATATAATATTTTTTCACTTTAACAGAAAAATATGTTATAAATCAGATTCTAGATGGTCTTTTTTTTATAATTTTGGGCGAGCTTAAAAAATCACGCAAACCTTTTCGTAACTATTATGAATTTCGATAGAAAAAACCTCTCCAACGAGCAATTATTAGACTTATATAAAAGAATTTTAAAACCTCGATTGATTGAGGAAAAAATGCTGATACTCATCCGCCAAGGAAAAGTTTCCAAATGGTTTTCCGGAATCGGGCAGGAGGCCATCGCTTGCGGCGTTACCGCTGTTTTGGATAAAGACGAATACATCCTGCCGATGCACCGAAATCTTGGTGTTTTTACAGGAAGAAACATTCCGCTTTACAGATTGTTTTCACAATGGCAAGGAAAGGCAAACGGTTTTACAAAAGGCCGCGACCGCTCGTTCCATTTTGGTACGCAAGAATTCAAGATTATAGGAATGATTTCGCACCTCGGACCTCAATTGGGTGTTGCCGACGGAATAGCGTTAGCTAATAAATTAAAGAAAAATGGAAAAGTAACGGCAGTTTTCACCGGTGAAGGAGCTACTTCCGAAGGAGATTTCCATGAAGCATTAAATATTGCTTCCGTTTGGGAATTGCCTGTGATGTTTGTAATCGAAAACAATGGTTATGGACTTTCAACCCCAACAAATGAACAGTACCGTTGCGAGAATTTAGCCGATAAAGGAATCGGTTACGGAATGGAATCGCATATCATCGACGGAAATAATATCCTGGAAGTATTCAATAAATTATCAGAATTGAAAGCTTCGATGATCGAAACGCCTCGTCCAGTTCTATTGGAATTTAAAACCTTCAGGATGCGTGGCCACGAAGAAGCAAGCGGCACAAAATATGTACCGCAGGAATTGATGGACATGTGGGCCATTAAAGATCCGGTTGACAATTACAGAAAATACTTGAAGTTGACTGATGTGCTTTCAGAAGACGCTGACGAAGCCATCAGAGCCGAAATCAAGAAAGAAATAGACGAAAATTGGGCTATGGTGCAAGCCGAACCTGAAATCGTTCCAACTTATGAAGGAGAACTAAACGATGTTTACAGGCCTTATGATTTTGAGGAAGTAAATCCCTCCGAAGAGAAAGAAAACATCCGTTTGATTGATGCGATTTCGAATAGTTTGAGACAATCGATGGAGCGTCAAGAAAATTTAGTAATAATGGGGCAGGACATTGCCGAATATGGTGGTGCTTTCAAAATTACTGATGGTTTCGTAGCACAATTTGGCAAAGAAAGAGTCATCAATACTCCAATTTGTGAAAGTGCTGTGGTTTCTGCAGGGATGGGACTTTCGATCAACGGACACAAGGCAATTGTAGAAATGCAATTTGCCGATTTCGTTTCTACAGGTTTCAACCCAATCGTAAATCTATTGGCAAAATCACACTACCGTTGGCTAGAAAATGCCGATGTTGTGGTGCGTATGCCTTGTGGTGGCGGAACTCAAGCAGGTCCTTTCCATTCGCAAACCAATGAAGCTTGGTTTACCAAAACTCCAGGTTTGAAGGTAGTTTATCCAGCCTTCCCTTATGATGCAAAAGGACTTTTAAATGCGTCCATCAATGATCCGAATCCGGTAATGTTCTTTGAGCATAAACAATTATATAGAAGCGTTTACCAAGATGTTCCAAAGGATTATTACACTTTGCCATTGGGAAAAGCATCTTTATTAAAAGAAGGAAACGATGTAACCATCATTGCCTTCGGAGCATCCGTACATTGGGCGTTGGATACTTTGGCAAAAAACACAGATATTTCTGCAGATTTATTAGACTTAAGAACTTTGCAACCACTGGATACCGAAGCTATTTTTGCTTCCGTAAAGAAAACAGGAAAAGTAATAATTCTTCAAGAAGACACTATGTTTGGTGGTGTTTCCAGCGATATTTCAGCCCTAATTATGGAGCATTGTTTTGAATATCTGGACGGTCCTGTTAAGCGTGTCGCAAGTTTGGATTCTCCAATTCCATTCACAAAAGCATTGGAAGACCAGTTCCTAAGCAAGGGCCGCTTCGAAGAAGCCCTAAAAGAATTGATGGCTTATTAAATATGAAATCCCGATGTTTAGAGCATCGGGATTTTTTTAGATATCGTTTATCAACTTTCGTGCAGCCGTCTGAACCGGATCCCAAACGGGAGAAAAAGGTGGAGCGTAGGATAAATCCAAATCAATAATGTTCTGTAAAGTAAGTTTATTGGTCAGGGCTGTCGCCAAAACATCAATGCGTTTTGCCGCACCTTCTTCACCAATAATTTGTCCGCCAAGCAGTTTTCCAGTTCGTTTCTCCGCCAATAATTTCACATAGATATCTTTTGCATTCGGATAATAATGTGCCCTGGATTTGGTCTTGATGATGGCCTGTACATAATCGATTCCCAAATTGCCAAGTTCCTTTTCAAGCAAACCTGTCCGCGCCACTTCATACACACAAATCTTGCAAACCGCCGTTGCAACCACACCCGGAAAACGTGCGTCTTTCCCAACTATATTGGTTCCCGCAACCAATCCGGTTTTGTTCGCAACAGTTCCCAAAGCAATATAAAATGGCTTTTTGCTTACCAGATTATACGTCATCGCACAATCTCCCGCTGCCCACACATTCTTGATGTTCGTGCGTTGTTGTCGGTTGACTTTTATGGCACCTTTTTCTGTTAGATTAATTTTTGAATTCTTAAGAAACGCCGTATTCGGACTCGTTCCCATCCCTAAAATAACCAAATCGGTCTTGATGGTTTTCTTGTCCGTAACCACAGCCGTAACCATATTGTCCTTCGCCTCAAAATGACTCAATGCTTCATTCACATAAATCTTCACACCCAAATTTGTCATCGCATTATTGATGATTTTTCCCATATCCGGGTCCAAAGTGTTCATAATTTCAGCTGTCAAGTTAATCAGCGTCACCTTCAATCCTTTGATGATTAAAGCTTCGGCCATCTCAAGTCCAATATAACCTCCGCCTACAATTACAGATGTTTTAGGTTTGTTTTTCTTTATGAAATTATCTAGTCTTATACCGCCCTTCAAACTCTGAACACCGAATATTCCATCGGCTTCACGTTTTTCCACTTCCGGACAAAACGATTTTCCACCGGTTGCAATCAACAACTGCTCATAGCTTTCCCAAAACTGCGTTTTATCTTCTAAATTCCGAACCAGTACTCGATTGTTTTTGGTATCTACCTCAATCACTTCGTGAAAAAGCTTTACATCAATCTTGTATTTCTTTATAAATTCTTCCGGAGATCGAACAATCAATTCTTCATAAGTGCCCACTTTTCCCGATATAAAATACGGAATCCCGCAAGCAGAGTAGGAAGTAAAGCCCGATTTTTCAAAAACAACTATCTCATAGCCTGGGTTTTCGCGTCGCACTTTCGAAGCCGCCGACATTCCTGCCGCATCTCCACCGATGATCACTAATTTTAGTTTGCTCATATAAAACTCATTTCTATAAATATAAAAAAAAATACCCAACACATTTAGTATTGGGTAGCTTTATGGATGTAATTTATTTTATTTCAAGATGTGCTTGCTCAAAATCTGATACACTTCGTTGATGTTGTTGCCGCCTTTTCCAAACTGCTTCTTGATAGGTTGATCGTCGTGGTTCAGCCAAATTTTCAATTCAGCATCCAGATCCAATATCCCAGCACTTTCCTTCGAAAATTTCTTGATGCTCGAATACGGAATCGACAAGTAATCCACCTTTGTGCCAACCAACTGTTTCTCGGCCAAAATCAAACGTTTGTTCGTAAAAACAAACATATCTTTGATCAGCTTGAATGCTTTTTCAATGTTTTCACCTTCAATCAAAAGAGGCCCGAATTCTTTCGAAACATCTTCAGTACTTGCCTCAGATGCGTTGCCTAAAATAGCATTAAATAGTCCCATTTTATTATTTTTTTAGAGTGTAAATGTATCATTATCTATCGAAAGAAAATATATTTTTGACGGTTTTTCCTAAGTACATATCTTTAATCATTTCTGCCGCTATAACGCTGAAGGTAATGCCGTTGCCGCCATACCCCAATGCAAAATACATGTTGGGATGTTTTTTATGTTCACCAATAAAGGGCAAACCGTCCTTGGTTTCCCCAAAAGTACCACACCAGTAAAAGTCAAGCTCAATCTTGCTGTCGGGAAAAAGCTTCTTGAAACGTTTCAAGATAGCATCATTTTTCTTTTCCATTAGTTTGTCACGGCGCTTCGGGTCTTGAAAAGGTTCGTCAAAACCACCAACCATAATCCTATTATCATCTGTTGTTCTGACATAAATATAAGGCCGAGCAGTTTCCCAAATCAGGCAACGTTCTTCCCAAAAATCCTCATCCTTCAAAGGCTTGCTTACCAAAACATAAGTAGAGTTGAGATTCATCACTTTTTCATCCAATAAATTCTCCGATTCAAAGCCAGGAGCGGCAATGATTTTTTTGGACATAATGGTATTTTTCTTCTCGGTATAAGCAATTATAGAATCATTCTTATTTTCAATTTTGATGATATCGGTATGACTGTAAACCACTAATCCGGAATGTTTTTTATGATGATTCAAAATAGCCTGACATAATTTATAAGTATCCACCTGAGCAGAAACATCGTTATACAAAGCCGCTTTTTTATCAATATTGAATTTCGTCTTTAGTTGTTTTTGATTTAAAAAAGTCACAGGCAATTTGTGTTTTTTCCTTGTTTCATATTCTTTCTCCAAATCCTTTACACCTTTTGTATCCGAAGCAAGATAAAGACTTGATTTCATGGTAAAATCGGCATCAATCTTTAATTTTTTAATGATTTTTTGCAAAGTATAAATGGATTCAAGACACAATTCATAAGCCTTAACGGCATTTTCTTCACCTACTTTTTCAATCAATTCAAATAAAAAGACGTCAATCTCATACTGAAGTAGTGCAGAACTTGCAGTCGTACTTCCTGTAGATTCCATTCGCTTATCTACAATTATGCATTTTACACCTTCTTCGCATAAAAAATGCGCGGCCAACGCACCTGTAATTCCCGAACCAATTATCAAGACTTCTGTCTCAATATTTTCATCTAAAGTCTTGTACTCAGATGTTAATCCATTCTTTATCAGCCAAAACGGCAACCCTGATTTTAAGTTCATATCAATTTATTATTAACAACTTAAATTTAATCCAAAATTATAGCGTAACGGGTTCTATTTAAGTAAACATTATGAAAAATAAAAAGCACTATTTTTTTGTTTCGTATTAATAAAAAATTATTATTTTTAAAAATAATTTAAACATTATAAGCCATGCTAGTTAAAATATTCGGAAGTGCGGTTTTTGGCGTAGAAGCCACTACGATTACAGTGGAAGTTAATATGGATAAAGGAATTGGTTACCACCTTGTCGGACTTCCCGATAATGCCATTAAAGAAAGCAGTTTCAGGATTGCTGCCGCACTACAAAACAACGGTTTTGCCATGCCCGGCAAAAAAATAATCATCAACATGGCACCTGCCGATTTAAGGAAAGAAGGTTCCGCCTACGATTTGACGTTGGCTATTGGCATATTGGTTGGATCCGGCCAGATCAAAGCCGAAGAAGTGGACAAATACATCATCATGGGCGAGCTTTCGCTTGACGGCGGATTGCAACCTATAAAAGGAGCATTGCCGATTGCCATAAAAGCAAAAGAAGAAGGATTCAAAGGTTTTTTTCTGCCAAAGCAAAATGCAAAAGAAGCGGCAATAGTTTCCGATTTGGATGTTTATGGCGTTGAAAACCTCAAGGAAGTTATTGATTTCTTCGAAGGCACAGGAACGCTCGAACCTACTAGATTTGACACAAGAGCTGAGTTTTACAAGACATTAGATTTTCCAGAATTTGATTTCAGCGATGTGAAAGGGCAGGAGTCCATCAAAAGATGCATGGAAATTGCCGCAGCTGGGGGACACAATATCATCTTGATCGGGCCTCCAGGAGCTGGAAAAACGATGCTGGCTAAAAGATTGCCAAGTATTTTACCTCCAATGACGTTGCGTGAAGCCTTGGAAACCACAAAAATCCATAGCGTTGCAGGAAAATTAAAGGAAGTCGGTTTGATGAATCAACGACCTTTTCGGAGCCCACATCATACGATTTCGAATGTAGCTTTGGTCGGAGGTGGAAGTTATCCGCAACCTGGAGAAATTTCGATGGCACATAATGGTGTTTTATTTTTGGATGAATTACCAGAATTTAAAAGGGATGTTTTGGAAGTAATGCGTCAACCTTTGGAAGATAGGGAAGTAACGATTTCCAGAGCAAAATTCACAGTAACTTATCCTTCATCATTTATGTTGGTGGCAAGTATGAATCCAAGTCCAAGTGGTTTTTTCAATGACCCCGATATGCCTTCCAAAACTTCACCTCACGAAATGAACCGTTACATGAGCAAAATTTCCGGACCTTTATTGGACAGGATTGATATCCATATTGAAGTGACACCCGTTCCTTTCGATAAATTATCCGAAGAACGAAAAGCTGAAAGCAGTGTGGACATTCGAAAGAGAGTGACCAATGCAAGGGAAATTCAATCCAAACGATTTGAACTAATGGACAAGGTCAACTATAATGCCCAGATGAATACCAAACAGATACGCGAATTTTGTGTATTGGATGAAACTTCAAAAAATCTATTAAAAACCGCTATGGAACGATTGAATCTCTCTGCACGAGCCTACGACAGAATCTTGAAAGTTTCCAGAACAATCGCCGACTTGGAAGCTTCGGAAAATGTTGAAGCTTCGCATATTGCAGAGGCAATTCAATATCGAAGTTTGGATCGAGAAGGATGGTTGGGGTAGATTATATTTTTTTAGTATAAGTTCTTCTTCTTCTATAAATCACTGGATCAAAATGTTTCCATAAATTCTGAATCGCCAAATTGTCTTCCAATTCTGGTGTTCGGATGCAATTTGTAATACCTTTTTGTCTAAACGTTTCATAATATTCATTGAAAATCAATGCAGTAACACCTTTGCTTTGATAGAAAGGATCAACACCAATCAAGTAGAATAAAACTTCCTTGCTGTTTTTTCTTGCATTCAATAAATGGAACAATCCAAAAGGAAAAAGTTTACCGTTTGCTTTTTGTAAAGCCTTGGAAAAACTAGGCATCACGATACTAAAGGCCACTAATTTATGATCTTTATCCACTACAAATTTGATGTATTCAGGATTGATAAAACTGATGTATTTTTTCTTGAAATATTCCTTTTGAACATCTGTTATCGCTACAAAAGAAGACAGTTCAGCATAAGACGAATTAAACAAGTCGAACATTTTATCCACGTAGGGCATGATGTCTTTCGTCTTGGTGAAATTCAAAGAGGTTAGCTCGTACCTTTTGATAATCAGGTCCTTTACTTTTATGAAAAATTCAGGCTTTACATTCGAAAATGGAAACTTACTTTCTATGTATTCCTTCTCTTTCACGTAGCCTAATTGCTCCAAATGCTTGGCATAATAAGGATAATTATACCAAGTAATCATAGAACCGATTTCGTCAAAACCTTCGGTTACAACGCCAACTTTATCAAGATTTGAAAATCCCATCGGACCTTCAATATGGTCCAGATTATTTTTTTTTCCAAATTCAATAACCTTGTTCAAAAGTGCTTTTGTAACTTCTATATCGTCAATTACATCCCACCATCCAAAACGCGTTTTTCTTTTTCCTTGATCGTTAACTTCGTTCCAATTGATGATTGCGGTAATCCTTCCTGCTATTTTCCCATCTTTATAGGCAATGTAAAACTTGGCTTCGGCACTTTTAAAGGCTGGGTTTTTGTCTTTATTAAACGTTTCCAGTTCATCGTCAATCAAAGGTGGTACCCAGTAAGGGTGGTCCTTGTATAATGAAAAAGGAAATTTTATATATTCTAATAAATCTTTCTTAGTAACGGCTTCTTTTATAGTAATCATTATGGTTGTACAGGTTCAATTTCAACTTCGTCCTTACGTTTCTTCTCTTTTTCTTTATTCTTTTTCTTGTCTTCCTTGCTTTCTTTTCCGCTCTTGATTAGAACTGGTTTGTAGTTTTTGTCAAAACGCCAAGAAAGTCCGACACCTCCATAAAGTATAGATGGTGTGTCTTTAAAATTCCCACTGATTGAAGCATCAACTTGAATATTTTCTTTGATAAGATAGGCGGCACCACCTCTAAGGATGGAATCTGAATAGTAATCGCTCTTAAATCCTTGGTTTTCTAGAAATCCCGACCATTTTTCGTTGAAACCTTTGGTCATCGTAATCACATATCCATAGCTTGAAAAATCAGTTCCAATTTTGTCCGCAATAAAATTCATGACCAATACATAGCCTCCGCTAAATTGATTCTGAGTAATAATCATAGCCTTCGGAGAAAAATTCGGTTCTTCTGGATGCGAAAAAGGACTGTCGAAATTCAAGTTTGCTCCAGCGTAAACACCAACGGCAGGTAAGAATTGTCTCCATTTGAAACGATGGTTGGCCTTCCAACTGTGGATGTTTATTTTCTCTTCGTAATTTTTATGCGGGTCATAAATCAGATATTTTGCTCCAATTGTAGTCTGTTTCAAAGCACTTCGGGTTTCTTTGCTAAAATCGGTTTTGAAGGAATCATTTTGATATTGCAAGTCGATATTGAACTCCAATTGCTCCAAGAAAGCTCCGTATCGCAAACTCAAATCAAACCCAAAACCACTTGTTTTTGTTTCTAACAAGGAGTGTTTTTCTTTAATGCCATAAATTCCAGTTTCGGCTTGAAAAACCGTTTTCCCAACAGAAAAAGCCGATTGGGATTCTCCAGGACGGTTGGAATTGATAACATCTGTATGTTGGGAATAGCCTGTTGCAAAAGAGAAAAGCGTAATGGCTAGAGCTGATAATCTGATTTTGAGCATAATTCGTTTTTTTGAAATGATGTACATCATGTAAACCCAAAAGTACTATAATTTATTATTTATTTAAGACTGATAATTTATTTTTAAAGTTATGATTTGTTAAATTTGACAAATTTTATTCTACAAATGGAGACAGCTTCTTTTAATGGTTTTATAAAAACAATCTTATATATTGTTTTGTTTTACTATATCTTTAAGTTTTTGGCAAAATTATTCCTGCCTGTGCTAGTAAAGAAAGTGGTTCAAAAGGCCGAGCAAAATTTCCAACAGCAATACACGCATCAAAATCAACAGCAAAATCAGTATCAAAATACCAATAGAGATGAAATTATTGTTGATACTGCAAAATCTACAAAACCTCGCGAAACCAAAAAGGTAGGGGAGTATGTGGATTATGAAGAAATTGAGTAAGTTTGCATTGTTCAGTTTATAGTTTACGGTTTAAATCATTTACTGGACCTTAAACACTAAACTTTAAAACAGATCAATGAAATTCCTGAACAAGTTTTATCCACACCTTTTGGCCATTCTTGGCTTTATCGTTATTTCCTTAATTTATTTTTATCCAGTCCTTCAGGGCAAGCAGCTTTATCAATCTGATATTGCACAGTTTACCGGAATGGCAAAGGAGCAAAATGATTTTCGTGCTCAGGAAAATGCAGAACCTTATTGGACTGATGCCGCTTTCGGCGGAATGCCAACCTACCAAATGGGAGCCAATTATCCAAACGATTGGATTGGTGCCTTGGATGATGCGTTGCGATTCCTGCCTCGACCATCGGACTACTTGTTTTTATACTTCTTAGGTTTTTACGGTTTATTATTGGTTTTAAAAACCGATCCGCTCAAGGCTTTTTTCGGTGCTTTGGCGTTTGGTTTTTCTACCTATATGATCATCATTCTTGGTGTTGGTCACAATGCAAAAGCACACGCAATTGCCTATATGCCAATGGTTATCGCAGGTGTGATTTTGGTTTTTAGAAAAAGGTACATTGTCGGTGGATTGGTTACGATGATTGCTACAGCATTGGAAATCAACGCGAATCACTTCCAGATGACGTATTATCTTCTGTTCTTACTTTTGATAATTGGAGGATATTTCGTTTACAATTTCATCAAGGCAAAAGAATTCAAACCGCTTTTGTATGCGATGGGAACCTTTGCTGTTGCTTCCATTTTCGCGCTTGGGGCAAATGCAACTAGCTTGATGGCTACTTCTGAATATGCTGATTTCAGTATGAGAGGAAAAAGTGAACTGACTTTCAATCCAGATGGTTCAAAGAATGAGACCACAACGTCAATGGATTATGAGTACATCACCGAATACAGTTATGGTGTTTCCGAAAGTTTTAATCTTGTGGCGCCGAGATTATTTGGAGGTTCTAATTCTGAAAAGCTTGGAAAGCAATCGCATATATATGAGTTTATTTCCAAGAAAGGAGCTTCACCTGCCGAAGCAACTGATTTTACTGAGAATTATGGCGTAACCTATTGGGGTGATCAGCCAATCGTGGCCGCTCCGGCTTATATTGGTGCTATTGTTTTCTTCTTGGCAATTTTAGCCTTGTTCAACGACAAGCGAAAAATAAAATACGCTTTTCTTGCTGGAGCCATCTTCACATTGATGCTTTCCTGGGGGAAAAACTTCTCTTTCTTGACCAATTTTTTCATCGAAAATATTCCGATGTACGACAAGTTCCGTGCGGTATCTTCTATTCAGGTTATTTTAGAATTGTGTATTCCGGTCTTGGCGATTATGGGATTGCAAAGTTTCTTTAAATCGGATAAGGAACAACAGTGGAAGTCGTTGTGGAAATCGGGAGCTGTTGCTTTAGGTTTGATCGTATTGTTGTTTATCTCAAAAGGATTATTCGATTTCTCTGGACCAATTGATGATCGATTGATTCAGATGTTCAGCCAGATGGGCGACCCAACTTTTGCAGATGAATTCATGGATGCCTTAAAAGCCGATAGGAAAGACCTTTATTCAGCCGATTTATTGCGTTCTGGATTCTTGATTGTGGTGGCATTCGGATTATTATGGTTGTACATAAAAGACAGATTATCCCAAACATTTGCTGTAGTTTTAGTGGGCGCATTTATGGTTGGTGATTTGGTTTTAGTAGATAAAAATTATGTGGATACAAGCGGATTTGTAAGTGCAAGAGAAGTAAAAGAACCTTTCCAAGCAACGCCATCTGATCAGCATATTTTGCAGGATACTTCACATTACAGGGTGTATGAAGTGAATGGCAGATTACAGGCCAGAACGTCTTATTTCCATAAATCATTATCAGGTTATAGTGCCGTTCGACCACGAAGAATGGACCAGTTGTTTGCGTATCAAATTGATAAAAATAACTTGGAAGTATTGAACATGCTGAATACAAAATACGTTATTCAAGTAGATGAAAAAGGGCAGGAGTTTCCAGCGATCAACCCGGATGCAAATGGAAATGCTTGGTTTGTAAAGGAGGTGAAGTTTGTAGATTCTGCTGATGGAGAAATGAAGGCTTTGGACAGTATTGATAGTAAAAATCAAGTTGTCATCAACAACAAAGAATTTAAAGTAAGCAATGACGTTTCGTATCAAAAAGACAGTACGGCAACGATTGTCTTGAACCAATACAAGCCTAATTATTTGAAATATACTTCCAATAATACGAACAAAGGTTTGGCAGTCTTCTCTGAAATTTACTATCCACAAGGATGGAACGTAACGATTGACGGGAAAGAAGCTATACATTTCAGAGTAAATTATACCTTGAGAGGAATGGAAATTCCTGCTGGAAAACACACAATTGAATTCAAGTTTGAGCCTCAAGTAGTGAAAACTGGAAGCACCATTGCATTATTCAGTTCAATCGGGATTGTTTTGTTTTTGCTTGGCGGTATTTATTTTGAAAGTAAAAGGAAAAAAGAGAACGCCTAAAAGCGAAATTTTTCAGTAAATTTGATTATAATTTATGAGAATTATGAAAGCTAAATTAAATCATGACCATCCTTCCAAAATGCAAGCTCGTTATATAGAAGAGATTAAAAAGATGTCTCCTCAACAACGATTTGAAAAATTGATGGCAATAATTGAAATTTCATATCTTTTGAAAACAGCAAAAAAAGTATCTAAATAAGTAAATGAATACTCAAATAATTGAAATCTGGAAGTATTTTTCTTTACATAAAGTAAAATATCTTACTATTGGAGGTTTTGCCGTGAATATTTATGGTTATGGACGAAATACTGGGGATATCGACATATTTATAGAAGATTCAATTGAAAATAGAGAAAATTTGAGGGTTGCATTAAAGGAACTTGGAATAGGAGATTTTAAAAATATTAACACAATGCAATTTATTCCTGGTTGGACTGATATTACATTGAACTTTAATTTGCGACTTGATATTATGACTTCTGTAAAAGGTTTAGAAGACAATTCTTTTGATTTACTTTTAGAGAAGGCATACGTTGTAGAAATTAATGACATTCCCGTTTATTTTCTCGATTACAAGAATTTAATAGTTGCAAAAAAAGCATCGAACATACCTAAAGATATTATTGATATTGAAGAATTAGAAAAAATAAATAATCCTAATAACGATATTTAAATTCTCTCAATAATTCACAATCCTATCCCATCTTGAAAAAAGTCCTCATCATAGCTTATTATTGGCCACCAGCAGGAGGTCCGGGCGTTCAGCGATGGTTGAAGTTTGTAAAATATTTACCGGACTTTGGCATACAGCCGATTGTGTATGTGCCAGAAAATCCAACCTATCCAATTGTGGATGAAGGTTTGCTCAGTGAGGTTTCGGACAAGGCAATTATCATCAAAAAGAAAATTGTAGAACCTTACGGATTTGCCTCTTTCTTCTCAAAAAAGAATACCAAAAAGATAAGTTCAGGGATAATTCCCAATCAGAAAAAGCAATCGCTTATTCAGAAAATGCTTCTTTGGGTGAGGGGAAATATGTTTATTCCCGATGCACGTGTTTTATGGGTGAAACCTTCGGTTAAGTTTTTAGAAAAGTATATTACCGAAAACAATATCGAAACGATTATCACGACGGGTCCGCCTCATAGTCTGCACCTTATCGGTTTGGAGTTAAAGCAGAAACTAAACATCAATTGGATGGCCGATTTCCGTGACCCTTGGACAACCATCGGTTACCATAAGGCTTTGAAACTATCCGATTCGGCATCTAAAAAGCATAAAGAATTGGAATCAAAAGTGTTGAATGCAGCCGATACCATTTTGGTTACAAGCGAAACAACCAAGACCGAGTTCCAAGCCTTGACCACAAAGCCAATCGAAGTCATTACCAACGGATTTGATGTAGAGAAAGTCGAAAAGCAACCGCTAGATGAAAAATTTTCCATAGCACACATCGGTTCTTTCTTATCCGAAAGAAATCCGAGGATTTTATGGAAGTGTTTGAAAGAAATCATCAAGGAAAATCCTTCCTTTAAAACCGATTTCCAACTGAAATTGATTGGCGCCGTAAGTCAGGAAGTTTTAGATACCATTTCTGAATTCAGATTAAATGATTATGTCAACAATCTAGGCTACGTTTCGCACAAGGAAGCAGTGGCCCATCAGCGTAAATCGCAGGTTTTGTTGCTGATTGAAATCGATTCGGAAGACACGAAAAGCATCATCCCTGGGAAATTGTTTGAATACATGGTTTCGGAAAGACCAATTATTGCAATCGGTCCCGAAGGTTCTGATTTTTCTGAAATCATCCGAAATACCAATACTGGTGTCTTTCACGAATACGACGAAACCGAAAAGCTTAAGAGCACCATCCTCAACTATTACAAGGAATACCAGCAGGGAAGTTTAAAATCGCACGCCATCGGATTACAGCAATACAGCCGAAAAAAATTGACGGAACAATTGGCCTCTGCAATCCTAAATCTAAAATCTAAAATCTAAAATCCCAATGGGCATCGTCATAAAGCAATCCATCCGCAATACCATCATCACCTTTTTGGGGTTTGGGATTGGTGCGATCAATACGCTTTATATGTACACCAATTTTTTGGGTGAGGATTATTATGGATTGACTTCTTTTTTGCTGGCAACATCCAATATGATCATGCCTTTGCTGGCATTCGGCATCCAGAACACACTGATAAAGTTTTATGCCGAGCACGAATCGGAAGATGATAAATCAAGATTCTTAAACTTAATGCTGGTTTTGCCGTTGCTGATAGCCGTTCCGGTTTTTATCCTTTCGTATTTTTTTTACGACCAGATTGCCTCCTTGATTTCCGTGGAGAATCCCATCATTTATACATACGCTTGGATGATTCCGCTCATTAGTTTGTGCATGGCCTATTTCGAGATTTTCTATGCGTGGGTAAAGGTCCACATGAAATCCGTCTATGGGAATTTCATCAAGGAAGTGCTCTTGCGCATCTTTATTTCGATCTTTCTTTTTGCGGTTTATTTCAAATGGATCACACCCGTGCAATTCATTTACAGCTTGGGATGGATTTATTTCGCATTGACAGTATTGATGGCCATTTCAGCCTTTAAAATCAGAAAGCCGGCTTTTCATTTAAGGCTTCCCGAAAAGAAAAAAGACGTATTGATCTATTCCAGCTTTATCATTTTCTCGGCTGGAATTGCCGTAATGTTGTTGGAAATCGACAAGTTTATGATTGGGCAATATGCACACCTGAAGGAGAATGCCTATTACTCGGTGGCGATCTATATTGCCCTGACGGTTTCGGTGCCGATGCGGGCGATGCACCAGATTGTACACCCCATTACGACGGATTTGATGGCGCGAAAAAAGCACGACGAACTCAATAAACTGTACAAGAAAACGTCCATCACGCTTCAGGTTATTGGCGGTTGGATCATGCTCGCAATCTTTGTAAACGTCAACGAATTGTATCAGCTTTTGCCCGAAAAATACAGCGGCGGAATAGCGGTGGTGTTCATTATTTCGATTTCTAAATTCTTCGATTTGATGCTGGGCAACAACAATTCCATCATCTTCAATTCAAAATACTACCGCATGGTTTTGTTCTTGGGACTATTGCTCTTGTTTATGGTTGTAGGTTTGAACATGTATTTTATCCCCAACTTTGGGATAGAAGGTGCCGCGGTTGCCACGCTGATTTCGATTGCCTTTTACAGCCTTTCGAAGTTGATGTTTGTGGTGTTCAAGATGAAACTGTTTCCGTTTACAAAGAATACGCTCACTTCATTGGCGATTATCGTCGTTTGCTTTGTGCTGTTCTACTTTTGGGAATTTCCGTTTCATCCCGTAGTCAACATTATGCTGAAATCGGGATTGGTGACGGTCCTGTATCTGTTCCTCAATTATGCCTTAAAGGTTTCGTCGGACATCAATTATGTGTTGAATTTGGCTTTAGCCAAACTTAAACTTACCAAATAATTTTATATGCCCTTATATGCCTTATATGGTTAATTTTACCATATAAGAAATATAAGTTCATTTAAGTTTTTTTGCCACAGATTTCGCGGATTCTACAGATTGTACACGGATTGGTTTAAAATCCGTTTAATCATTGGTTAATTCTTTCTGACTAAAAAATACTACAAAAAAACTGCAAGTATTTGGCTTGCAGTTTTATTTTTGTTTGTTGATGATTTTATCTATTTCAATTTTCTCTTCTGAGGGTTTTGCCGATTTGAAAAGAAAGATAGAATTTCAATTTGATCCTTGAAAAGTCGATAATACAGCGTGTTGTGTTTTAGTATGACTACTCTTCGAATTTCCTTCTTAGTATCAGAAACTTGGAAAAGATTTGGATTTTGAGAAATATATTGTACCGTTTCTTCAAGTTTTAAAGCTAAGTTGCGCAACTCTTTTTCGGTCCAGTTTTCTTCAAGAAATTCAATTGTGTCGCTTAATTCCTTTAATGCATTATCGGTCCAAAAAATCCTATAGCCATTTTTCATACAGCTTCCTGGCGTTTGAATGTGAGTTTAATTTCCCCGCAACAGCATCTTTTAATCCTTCTTCAATTGACTCCTTTTCCAATTCTGAAATAGAATTCCACCAATCCTTATTTTCGCGTTTCCTTAAATCCATTATTTTTTCAAGAATCGTTGCATCTTCCAAAGTCGAAAGCCATTGAATTAATTCAAGTTTTGTATTTTGTATTTTCAAATCGATATCCATAGCACACTTTTTTAGTAAATCAAAAGTACAATTTTATTTTTAAAGGTATTTCCAGTGTCTGGATAAACTTCTGTGTAAGAGGTTTAAATATTGTGAGCCGGAATTATTTCCAGCTTTTTTATTTTGCAACAGATTCTACAGATTTACACAGATTAATATAAAATCCGTTGCATCCGTATGATGAGTGGTTAATTAATCTGTGAAAATCTGTGCAATCTGTGTTCAAAAAAAATGCCCTGACACAGTCAAGGCATTTAAAATCTTTTCTAGAAGATTTAGTATTTCTCTTTCTGGAAGCCCCAATCACGCAACTCCTGTTTGTATGTGTCGGGAAAATTCCCCTTGATTACATTCACAATCGCATTGAGCGCTTTCACCACATTTGCTTTCAATATGTTTTTCCCACCTACATTTACCGAAATCGCTCCATCAAGATCATTGGCTACTTTCATCAATTTTTCATAATCTCTTAGGATGGTTTCCCAAAACTTCCTGCCATACTCACGATCATCAAAACCATTTTTTTGCAATCCGTCCATCATCATTTTCAACGAAGCCAAACGCTTGTTTTGATCCCTTGGAAATGCATAGCGACCGTCTTTCATTTCTATTCCAAAAGCCGGAAAATAGCTTGTGGCACTTTCCTTCTTATGCTTTTCGGCAATATATCCCTTCACATAGCTCAAGTTATCGTCAATCTTTTTGTCGAGCATCTTCAGTGCCTTTGCAATTTGTGGTCTAGAGCCACCATCGGTTAGCCTTGCTTGTAAAACAATATTATAATTTATAGCATCCGATTCAAATTGATCTACTTTGAGCCATTGTAAGGTTAGCCAAGGATTGGCTTTCCATTTCTCAGTGGCTTTTGTAACCACAGCACCCAAATCAATATCGGTTTGTGGAACCGTGCGTTTCTTTGTTGATTTTTTTACTTCTGTTTTTGGTGTTTCTTTTTCCATAGTATTTTATATTAGATTAAAATTGAAATCTAAAATAATAATTTATTTAACAAATGCACATCGGTAAATAAAAATATTTTCGATTTAGGCTAATGATACCTCTAAATATATTTAAAAAAGTATTTTAGGGTTGAAATCCTCAAAACTGTTACAGCTGTATGAGATTGCGTATTATTGGGTTAAAAATACAAAAGTCATTACAGCTGTATCAAGTAGCTGAAATTTTGCTTCAAAATCCAAAAACCGTTACAGCTGTATGAGGTAGCTTACATTTGAGCAAAAAAATCAGAATCCGTTACAACTGTACAAAGGGCAAAAGCACTTGCTTAAGAGGGTTGTACAGTTGTACAAGGCATAAAAGCACTTGCTTTAAAGGGTTGTACAGTTGTACAAGGGGCAAAAGCACTTGCTTAAGAGGGTTGTACAGTTGTACAAGGCATAAAAGCACTTGCTTTAGGGGGTTGTACAGTTGTACAAGGGTATTTACAAATTAAAAAAACTGCAAGGTTTGTGGCTTGCAGTTTGATTTTGTTTGTGCCACGCGAAGGGATTCGAGCGGGAGCGGGGGATCTATTCTTCAAGTAAATTTGTATTATTTTGCTCAATCTGGAAAATTGTATTATTTAATTGTTCCAACCTTTCGACATTTTGAATGTTAAACGTTTCATTAATTGTTTTGTAATTAATATTTATTGAAGTCTTTTCAATGACTTTAGATGTTTCTTCGAGTTTTTCTTTTGCCAGAACTAAAGGAGTTATTCCTCCCACAAATCCGCCTAATGCTCCTAACACAATAATAGTTTCCTTTATACATCCAATAACAGAAGACCAATCGATATACTGATTGTCAAGTTTCTTTATTACTCTTTGTAAATATTCAATTATCTGTTTCTTAACTTTATCGCTAATAGTTATATCCTTTTTTATCAGTTCAATTGCGTCAAGGATTAGTTCTTTTACTTGTTGCTTGTTCGAATTTTCCGGCTGAAAGAATCCGTTAAGTTTCAAATTGTTGTATCGATAGTGTCTCATATTCGAAGCATCGCCAATAAACTCTAAAGTTTGAGAATAAAGTTCTTCGAAATCATCCTTAATTTTTGGTATAATGTTTCCATTTTTACCCAAGAGAAATAGTAAAATTTTAGACTTATCTTTTCGTCTTCTATTCACTTTTACATCTTCAACTATTGAATTAATTAAATCAAAATATTTCTCCTTTTTTTCTTTTACAATGTAAGTCAAATTATCTATGCAATTAATAAACTTTGTCGAAGTCGCTTTTAGCTGAATTTGTTCCTCGTATGGAAACTCTTTAGAAGATAAGTTTGATAAGTATTGTAAGTAATATTCAAAAATTAAATCTGAATTGTCTAAATCGGTATTTAAATATTCTGTAAATGTCATATTTTGATTTTTGTTTAGTTCCGTGAAACTTGTCTACAAGATAGAACTTTCTTCGTAAACGAACAACTTCCAGCTACCGAAAATCAGCCATGACGACTAACGACGGATAGTTTTAGATTGTAAAATCTTCGTTGTTTGTATCAATCCATTTGAAACGGGTATTCATTGGGCCAAAATCAATTGCAGTACGCATTGGAATTACTGTCGTATTTTTACCTTTTTTTAAAACCCTAAACATTGAAACAACTTCCAATTGCAAATTTGCGTCAACGGCAGATGGAGAAAGAACAACATTTTGACCTTTAAATTCTGTTTTCACACTCGGATAAGCTATTCCTGGAAAACGTCGCCAATTAATAGCTAAGTCAGTATAAGCTGCAGAGGGCATGTAGTCGAAATGAGACTTTATATTTTTTTTTGCGAATTGGTTGGAAAAGAATTTTAAAATAGCCTGAAATTGAACTACAAATTGAGGAAGTTCATTTTTTAATCTTTCAGAATGAAATTCAAATGCTCTCTGAATATCTACAGAATTTTCAATCGATTTTTCATCAAAAACGACTTCAACAATTTCCATTTCATTTATTATTTTCCATTTCCCCACAGTCATTATAAAATCGGCGTTATCAACATTATTGGTTTCAAGGTTCCTAAATATTTCACTTGTTTCCATTAAGTTTACATATCTAGGAAGTGCGATTGCTTCTGATTCATAAGCACCATAAAACAATGAATTATGCGGAACATTTGCCCTGCCATAGGTTTTGATATTTTCGTAATCTGTTCTGTATGACAAATCTTTTTCTGAGTAAAATATTTGATCAGGTTTGTTAATTCTTGCTCTTTCAATGTAGTGACCCGATTTTAATTTGGCTGAAGCAAAAGGAATAAAAACTAACGATCGAATTTTTTGAATCAATTTGGTATAGCTTAATTGGCTGAAGTCGGCGCAACTAATTTCAAGAATTATCTTCTGAATTGTTTCTATATCAGGTAATTTCTCGAAATTGTGTTGCTGATGTTCCATAAAATTGCTTGTAAATCTTATTATATTAGAAACAAACTTTCGCTAATCACATCAAAATGGTTGTATATGCAAAAGACTATTTATTTCATTTTTCAAATATACCATAAATCCCTACAACTTCTCCTTCAAATACTTCCCCGTAACACTAGCCTTATTCTTCGCCACTTCCTCAGGTGTCCCAACGGCTAGAATCTGTCCGCCATTTTCGCCCCCTTCGGGACCTAAATCAATAATCCAATCGGCACATTTTATCATGTCGAGGTTGTGCTCAATTACAATAATCGAGTGGCCCTTGTCGATCAGGGCATCAAACGAAGTCAGCAATTTCTTGATGTCGTGGAAGTGCAAACCGGTGGTAGGTTCGTCAAAAACAAACAGCGCTTTCTCCTTCGTGCTTCCTTTTACCAGGAACGACGCCAGCTTGATACGCTGGGCCTCGCCACCGGAAAGGGTAGAAGAGGACTGCCCCAACTGCACATAGCCCAGACCAACGTCCTGCAGGGGTTGCAGTTTCTGTACAATCTTGGTCTGCTTGGTGTCCTTGAAAAACGCCAAGGCATCGTCAACGGTCATCGTCAGGATGTCGTCGATATTTTTTCCTTCGAAATTGACTTCGAGGATTTCCTTCTTGAAACGTTTTCCGTTGCAGGTGTCGCACGGCAATTGAACATCGGCCATAAAGACCATCTCCACGTTGATCGAACCTTCGCCCTTGCAGGTTTCGCAACGCCCTCCGTCCACATTAAACGAGAAATGCTTGGCCTGATAGCCTCTTATCTTGGACAGTTTTTCCTTGGCATACAAATCACGGATGTCGTCGTATGCTTTTATATAGGTAACCGGATTGGAGCGCGAACTCCTCCCGATTGGGTTCTGGTCCACATATTCAATATGGTGGATCTTGTGGTAATGGCCTCGCATTTCGGTAAACTGTCCGGCTTTTTCGCCCACGCCGTCGAGTTTCTTTTGCATTGCTGGAAAGAGGATTTTCTTGACCAGCGTACTTTTTCCGCTTCCGGAAACGCCTGTAATCACCGTTAAAACTTCTAACGGGAAACGTACGTCTACATTCTGCAGGTTGTTTTCGCGAGCTCCCAGGATTTCGATATAGGCACCTGATTTTCTTCGGCTTTTCGGCACTTTGATTTCAAGGCTTCCATTCAAATATTTTGAAGTCAACGAATCTGATTTCAAGATTTCTTCATAGGTTCCTTGTGCTACAAGATTTCCTCCGAAGGTTCCTGCTTCGGGACCGATATCGATGATCATATCGGCCGAACGCATAATGTCTTCGTCGTGTTCGACCACGATTACGGTGTTGCCTAAATTGCGTAATGAAATCAACACATTAATCAATCGTTCGGTATCTTTTGGATGCAATCCGATACTGGGTTCGTCCAAGATATACATCGAACCCACCAAACTGCTTCCCAAGGAAGTCGCAAGGTTGATACGCTGTGATTCACCACCCGAAAGTGTGGCCGAATTACGGTTGAGGGTAAGATAATCCAGACCCACTTCGACCAAGAAACTCAAGCGGTTGTTGATTTCAATCAGCAATCGTTTGGCTACTTTCTGGTCAAATTCAGACAGTTCAATATCCTTGAAAAATGCGGTCAGGTTTTTAATAGGCAAATCTACAAGTTCGGAAATAGTTCTTCCGCCTACTTTTACATAGGATGCTTCGGGACGCAAACGCTTGCCCTTGCAGGCATAACACTTGGTTTTTCCTCTGTAGCGCGAAAGCATCACACGGTTTTGTATCTTATAATTTTTTTCCTCCAATTCCTTGAAGAAATCATTCAGGCCTGTAAAATACTTGTTTCCTTTCCAAAGCACGTCTTTCTGCTCATCGGACAATTGATAATACGGCTTGTGTATTGGAAAATCAAATTGATAAGCGGAATTGACCAATTGGTCGCGGTACCAGCCCATGCTTTCGCCACGCCAGGCATAGACGGCATTTTCATAGATGGAAAGAGCGGTGTTGGGTACCACAAGTTCTTCATCGATACCGATGATATTTCCGTAGCCTTCGCAAACCGGGCAGGCTCCATAGGGATTGTTGAAGCTGAATAGGTGCACGTTTGGCTCTAGAAACGAAATGCCATCGAGTTCGAAATTATTGCTGTAGGTATATCGTTTATCCGTGTTTAATTCTTGCAGAAAGCTTTCGCCTTTTCCTTCAAAGAAAGCAGTCTGTACGGCATCTGAAAGGCGGTTGTAGAATTCTTCTTCGTCCTTAACGATGATTCTATCCACAATCAAATAGACATCTTTTTTCGACTTCAGTTTGTTGATTTTCTCCATCGCTTCCGCAAATTCATCCAGACGGATAGTTTCGTTATCGACCAATATCCTGGAGAAACCTTGCTGTAAAAGCACACCTAGTTTTTCTTCGAGCGTTCTCCCTTTTTCGATATGGATAGGAGCGAGGAGCAACCATTTGCTGTCCAGTTCAAACGTTTTTACATCGTTGATGACATCGGTAACGGTATTTTTTTTGACTTCAAGTCCAGAAACAGGCGAGTAGGTCTTTCCAATTCGGGCAAAAAGCAATTTCAGATAATCGTATATTTCGGTAGAAGTCCCGACTGTAGAACGGGCATTGGTGGTATTTACCTTTTGCTCAATCGCAATTGCAGGAGCGATTCCTTTGATGTATTCTACTTTTGGCTTGTCCAATCTTCCAAGAAATTGTCTTGCATAGGACGACAGACTTTCTACATAACGGCGTTGGCCTTCAGCATATAAGGTATCAAATGCCAAACTGGATTTTCCAGAACCCGAAAGGCCTGTTATGACCACCAATTTGTTTCTAGGTATGGCGACATCAACGTTTTTCAGGTTGTGTACCTGTGCTCCTTTGATGATTATATTTTTCTTCGGTTCGAGAGTGGAAAGGTCTATTTTCATTGCAAAAAGTGAATTTTTACAAAGGTAATCATTCTGCATATAGATTTATTGTGTGGCAAATGTCAAATATTATATAATTTATAGAATATTAGAATGGTATGCTTATTGTGAAGTATAATCAAGTAAACTCAAATGTTTTTGACATAAAATAGCTTTGTTTTTAAAGTTTATTGTATGAAAAATGTTAAATTTTCAATTTGCATTTGGATGGTAAAAATATTTTACGTTACATTTGGGTATTATTTAATCTTTAATTAACATTTGCCTATTCCAAAAAATTACTTTTTAGAGACATCTCGAAAATCTTAAACCAAAAACTAAAAAGTTAATTTTATGGCTAATGTTCAAATCCCCGATGCTTTATTGGTAAAGAATTATGTTGCAGGAGACGAAAACGCTTTGGCTTCATTAATCAAAAGGCATCAATCGAAAATCTTCGGTTTTATTTATTCAAAAGTGGGTGACAGAGATGTATCGGAAGATATTTTTCAGGATACGTTTATCAAAGTCATCAAAACCTTGAAATCCAACTCTTATAACGAGGAAGGAAAATTTCTTCCTTGGGTAATGCGAATTGCGCACAACCTGATTGTGGATTATTTTAGAAAAAATAAAAAGATGCCAATGTTTCGAGAAACAGAGGAGTTTTCGATTTTTTCGATCATGACCGATAATAATCCGAATATCGAATCCCAGATGATTACAACTCAGGTTGAGAATGATTTGCAAAAATTAATCGACGAACTTCCGAACGATCAGAAAGAAGTTTTGGTGATGCGTATTTATCAAGACTTGAGTTTTAAGGAAATATCAGAATTGACAGGCGTAAGTATTAATACCGCTTTGGGAAGAATGCGCTATGCTTTATTGAATTTGAGAAAAGTTATCGAAAAACATCAAATTGTATTGACGAACTAACAATATTACGGAGAAGTTGTCGTTATAAAAGAAAAACCCTTTTATATGGCGAAAATTTACTCTAAAAAAATGTTAGCAAAATCTACAATGAAACCTAAAAAAGAAACCATATCTTTTTTGCTGAATTACTCCAAAGCACTGAGCTTTATTAAAGTGGGTAAGCTTAAAATTGAGACTATCGCTAACTAAGAAAATCCCGTATTGTTTAAACGATACGGGATTTTTTATATTCTTCCAAAACTGATTTTCTACCGATTGTTTTGGTGATGATGTCCTTTTCCAGATTCCATCCTCTTGCGGGCGAATATTCCCTTCCGTACCAAATAATCTGCAGATGCAAATCGTTCCATAATTCTCTTGGGAAGATTCGCTTAGCATCTTTTTCGGTTTGAACGACATTTTTTCCATTGGTTAAGTTCCATCGGTACATCAATCGGTGAATGTGTGTGTCAACTGGAAAGGCTGGAACTCCAAATGCTTGAGACATTACTACGCTTGCCGTTTTATGTCCGACAGCTGGCAAAGATTCTAATGCTTCAAAACTTTGCGGCACTTCTCCATTGTATTTGTCAATTAAAATATGTGATAGACCGTGAATACCTTTCGATTTCATAGGTGACAATCCACAAGGACGAATGATTTCCTTGATTTCCTCCACCGACATTTTAACCATATCATAAGGATTATCGGCTTTAGCGAAAAGCAATGGCGTGATTTGATTCACTCTAACATCGGTGCATTGAGCCGAAAGCAAAACGGCAATCAGTAAAGTATAAGGATCCTTATGGTCGAGCGGAATTGGAATTGTTGGATATAGTTCTTTTAACGTATTAATAACAAAGTGCACGCGTTCTTCTTTGGTCATTTTTGTGTAGTTTTAACCTAACAAATATAAGCGTTATGACGACATTAAAAAAGGGCGACAAGGCTCCTGATTTTTCAGGATTTGACCAGGACAATAAATTTCATCAATTGGAAGATTACAAAGGGCAGAAGTTAGTGGTGTTCTTTTATCCAAAAGCAAACACGCCAGGCTGTACGGCAGAAGCCTGCGATTTAAGAGATAATTTCGAACGATTTAAAGCCAACAATTATGCTTTACTTGGCGTTAGTGCCGATTCTCAAAAAGCTCAAGGAAAATTCAAGGACAAGTTTAAGTTCCCTTTTCCGCTTTTAGCAGATGAAGACAAATCGGTTATTGAGGCATTTGGCGTTTGGGGACCGAAGAAATTCATGGGAAGAACGTATGACGGAATCCACCGTGTGACTTTTGTAATTGACGAAGAAGGAATTATTGAAGAGGTGATTTCGGATGTGAAAACCAAAGCACACGCTTCACAGATTTTGAAATAATATTTTGTAGAAATAAAAAAGAGCCGAATAATTTCGGCTCTTTTGCTATTAATTTGTTTCCAATATTTTATTCGGATCGTAACCAAAAAGTTGGTCTTTCTTGATAAGTTCGGCAATACCGATTGGAAGTAATTTTTCCCAACCTGGTTTTCCTTTGCTGATCATTTTCAAAACTTCTCTTGAGAAAATTTCCAAGTGCTGTGGATCAAAATCATCAATGTCGATTACTTTTCCATTGAATTTGAAGAACTTATACAATTCTTTCATTCTTGGATGTACTTTTAAGTTTTCTGAATTGATTACTTCGCCATCTTCGCCAAGCATAGGGTAGAGGAATACTTTTAAATCTCGGTAGAATAATTTTCCGAAAGCTTCCAGGATTCCACCACTTAAATGACGGTAGTATTTTTCATCAAAAATATCAATCAGGTTGTTGACACCCATTGCCAATCCCATTCTGGCTTTGGTATAATTAGAGAAATATTCCACCACTTTATAATATTCCTGGAAATTCGAAATCATTACGGTTTGACCCAATGAGCAAAGTAATTCGGCTCTGTCCATAAAATCACGCTCGTCAATTTCTCCATCCGAACGAAGATTTGAAAGGGTAATTTCAAAAACTACCAATGTATTGTCCTTGTCCACTTTATTTTCTTCCAAAAACATCTTTAAGGACTTCTCATACATGTCCATATTTACTTTCGTAACAGGACGGAAACTTCCTCTCAATGCTAGAATATTTTTTTTGTAAAGGATAGAAGCTGGTAAAATGTTATTTCCATCAGGATTGAACATCACGGCATCAGTCATTCCGTTTTTAACCAACTGCAAGCTCATCAAACGGTTGTCAACATCTGCAAAACGAGGTCCTGAGAAGTTAATGGTATCGATTTCCAATTGATCCTTATCCAAGTGATCGTATAAATAACGCAACAATCGCTTTGGATCATTGTATTTGTAGAAAGCCCCGTAAATCAAGTTAACACCTAGAATACCAAGGGTTTCCTGTTGCAAACGTGCATCGGTTTCCTTAAAACGGATGTGGATAATGATTTCGTTATAATCCTCATCTGGCTCAATTTGGTATTTGATACCAACCCAGCCGTGTCCTTTGAATTGTTTTGCAAAATCGATTGTAGCAACCGTATTTGCATAACTAAAAAACATCTTGCTAGGATGCTTTTCCCTCTTCAAACGGTCCTCAATAAGGTTGACTTCGTGTGACAACATTTTTTTCAGACGGCTTTCGGTAACATATCTTCCATCGGCTTCGATGCCATATATAGAGTCGCTAAAATCTTTGTCATAAGCAGACATGGCCTTTGCAATGGTGCCTGAAGAACCTCCAGTCCTAAAGAAATGTCTTACTGTTTCCTGACCAGCACCAATTTCTGCGAATGTACCGTAGATATTTTCGTTTAAGTTAATTCGTAAAGCCTTGTCCTTAATAGAAGGGATTTGCTCGATGGCCCTATCACCTTTTAATGTTATTTCGGTATCCATTTATTTTTTATAGGATTATATAGTCACAAAGTTAACAAAATAGGGCTTTTAAGAAAGAGAATTAATGTTATTTTTGTAAAAAATTAACGCAATTGAAAGTCTATTTTTTGGGTACAGGCACGTCACAGGGTATTCCGGTAATCGGGAGCAATCATCCTGTTTGTAAAAGTGATGATACGAGAGACAAAAGGCTTCGCGTTTCCGTTTGGATTTCTTGGGAAAATGCTTCGTATGTCATTGATTGTGGACCGGATTTCAGGCAACAAATGCTGACTTCGAACTGCCAAAAGGTGGATGGAATTTTATTTACGCACGAACACGCCGATCATACGGCAGGTTTGGATGATATCCGTCCGTTTTATTTCAAGCAAGGAGATATTCCAGTCTTTGCACATAAACGTGTTCTGGAAAACTTGACCAAACGATTCGATTATATTTTTGAGAAAGAAAACAAATATCCTGGAGCTCCATCGGTTGAAATCAATGAAGTTTTGAATGGAAAATCATTTTTGATTGGAGATAAAATGGTTGTTCCAATTGATGTGATGCATGGCAATCTTCAGGTTTTCGGCTACAGAATAGATGATTTTGCCTATCTGACGGATGTGAAGACCATTTCTGAAAATGAAATTGAGAAACTTAAAGGTGTCAAAGTTTTAGTGGTTAATGCTTTAAGAATTGAACCTCATGATACGCATTTCAATCTTGATGAAGCGTTGCGTTTTATTGAGATAATCAAACCCGAAAGAACGTATCTCACTCATATCAGTCACATTTTTGGCTTCCATGAAGAGATCGAGAAAACCTTGCCGAAAAATGTATTTTTGGCCTACGATAATTTAGAAATTACTATTTAATTAAAATGAAAAAATCACTATTACTTTATCTGTTTATTTTGGCCGTTCTTTTCAACGTTTTCACGTATATGTTTTACAACAAGCAAGTTAAAGCCGAACAAGAAAGCTATAAAAAACTCGACACAAAACTAAGAGACAGTTTGGATTTGGTTGTGAATCAATTGGGTGATGCGAATTATTTTGCATTGGAAACCAACCAAAATGCTCAGGAATATTTTGCAAATGATTCAGGAGAATTCATTTCTCACGAAAAATTAATTCCATTTGTAAAAGAGAAATTAATGGAATTTAATACTTTGCCCGAAGGAAATCCTTATGTGGGTTTTGATAAAATGGGCGCTCAAAAATTCATCATCAACAAAGCCAAAGTGTTGAACCACAGATGGATCATTGCCGATTTTAGTGACGGTAATCTTTGGGGCGAGGTGATTGTCAAATATTTTATTAATGATGACAAAACAGTTTCATTTGAAGTAGCTGAAACGGTTTTGCATCATAAACAATAAAAAAATAGTTGCCACAGATTCACAGATAATTCACTGAAATCTGTGAATCTGTGCCTAAATATATTAGTTGCTTTCCAGCCAATTTTTCAAGTCAAAGAAGTTTTGTGGTGCCACACCGTGACCAACCGGATATTCCTTGTAAACCGTTTTGATTCCCAGTTTTTCAAGTGCCGAAGGTGCTTTTTTAGCCCAATCTACAGGAATTACCTGATCTACTGTTCCGTGGGAAATAAACATTTTCAAGTTGCTGAAATCGTTTTCTTGAAAATTTTCTTTGATGATTTCTTCGTTTAAATATCCGCTCAAAGCAACAATTCGCTGTACTTTTTTAGGATAAGATAATCCAACAGCATAACTTAAAATCGTTCCTTGGCTGAAACCGATTAAGGTTACATTTTCTTTATCTATCGGATAATTTTCAATTAACTCATCGATAAAATTTGCGATTATATCACGTGAAGTTCTGGCTTGATCGTGGTCGGAAAATTTATTTTCATCCGCATCAAAATTGATGGCATACCAAGCATAACTTCCGTATTGTAAATCATAAGGCGCTCTTGCTGAGATTATAAAATACTCTTCGGGAAGTTCACTTGCAAAGGAAAACAAATCCTGCTCGTTGCTTCCGTAACCGTGAAGTAGTAATATCAGTGGATTTTTATCTAGTTTTACTTTTGGTTCTCTAATGAGATGGTACAGGGATAAGCTCATTATTGAATTCCTTTAAAAAGTTTTTGGTAAAATTCACCGATGATCGGAACAACTCTCATTTTACCGTCCAATGCACCTAAAAAACCATAAATCCATAAAATAAAAATAAAGAGCCAAAACGCTGATGTTATCATCCAGCTATCAAAATAACTGATAAAATAACCAAAAGCAAAAAAGGTAACGAATATTCCTAATGCTTGGCGGATGTGAAAATTGGCAAATGCATTTTTCTTTTCATTGTTCATAATTAATGCTATAAACGATCCGATTATCGTGATGTAGCTCACAATGGCCATATTTTTTCCTTCTTCTATACTGTTCATTTCAATCACTTATTTGTAAATATTTAATTTTCCTTTGTTGCAAATTCCATATACCTTACCCTTCATTTTTGTTCCGATAAAGGCTGAATTTTTAGATTTCGAAAGGATGTCGCTTTTTTCGAAAGTCCAATTTTCTTCGGTTGAAAACAAAGTTATATTTGCTTTTTTATTTTCTTCAATTGATTCATTTTCAATTGAAAAAACATCTCTACCTGAAGTAAGTTTTTCTACAATAATTTCAATAGGTAAAACAGTCATCAAAGCTCCGAAAGCACTTTCCAAACCGATTGTTCCGTTTTTGGCCAAATCGAATTCCATCTTTTTATGTTCGATATCCATCGGATTATGGTCGGATGTAATCATGTCAATTGTGCCATCTTTTACACCTTTGATTAATGCTTTTCTATCGGCTTCGGTTCGAAGTGGTGGCGTTACTTTAAAACGTGTGTCAAAACCGTCCAGTTTTTCATCGGTTAAAACCAAATGATGTACAGCAACACTACACGTTACTTGCAGACCTTTCGCTTTTGCTTCTTTAATCAATTGAACGGATTTTGCAGTAGAGATCGTCGGAATGTGTAATTTTCCACCCGTATATTCCAAAATAAACAAGTTTCTGGCGATTTGTAGTTCTTCGGCAAGAGCCGGAATCCCTTTCAATCCTAATCTTGTTGAAACAATTCCTTCATTGGCAACACCATTACCTTTTATGTTGGAATCTTGACTGTAGGCAATCACCAATCCATCAAAATCCTGAACATACTGCAATGCGATTTTCAACAGATTTGCATTGTCTAAATTCTTATTATAATCACCAAAAGCAACAGCTCCGGCATTTTTCATATCAAAAAGTTCGGCCAAATCCTTTCCTTCGTTGTTTTTGGTCAAAGCTCCAATTGGGAAAAGTTCCGTTGCAAGGTTATTGGCTCTGTTTTTTACAAAATTAACTTGCGATTGATTGTCGATAATAGGCGAAGAGTTCGGTTGCAAAGCTATCCCAGTAAAGCCACTTCTACCAGCCACATTCAAGCCGTGCAAAATTGTTTCGCGGTCTTCAAAACCAGGTTCACCAAGCGAAACACTACTGTCAAACCAACCTTGTGAAACGTGGAGATTATCCAGTTTCACTTCTTCAACCTTATCAGTATTTTTAAGTTTTACACCAATCTTTTTAATGATTCCATCAGCAATTTCAATATCTACAACTTGATTGTTGTAGGGACTTTTCGAATCAATAATCTTAGCTTCTCGGATGATTAGGTTCATTTTACAAATTTTTGAATAAATAATTCAGTGACTAAAAAGAGTAGGGTGAGGACCACAAACCATTTCCAGATTTCGTTGTTGGTTCTGTCGGTTTGTAGGGTGTCAAATACGGTTTCGATGGAATCAATTACCTTATAATCGTCAAGCAAATCAATGTTTGCTGATGTGACATTGCTTTCGGTCCTGTCGTAATTGAAACTGATGTTTTTTAATAATTCGTCTTTTTTATAAATACCAAAATTACCTGCCAATTGTGGGTAATCGTTAAAAGTCAATTTTACCTTGTTGTTCAAAATTTGCTGAACAGGAACGAAATTTTCTTCTGTATTTTTTACCGAAACAATTTCGTCTTTTGCCATTAAAGCATCAACCAGAAGCGGAGTATTGTTTCCAATTTTTATAGCCGTAACACCCGTTTTCTGACTGCTTTGCGCCATGTTATAAAACGTTGGAACAATCAAAGGGGAATTCTGAAAATTGCTGTTTATTTTGTTTATCGGAGCCGAAAAAACATAAAGTGAAGCAACTTGATTCTGTATGGCTGTCAAAAATGCACTTTGGTCGGAATAGCTCAAGACTGCTGGTGAATTTGATGCAACTTGAAAACCGTTTTTCGTATTTGGATATTGGAAATTATCGATTTTCTTTTCGAAAACACTCGCATAAAGCGGATGGTTGAAGGCGATTTTTGTAATCTGCTTTTCTGTATTCTGCAAAGCTTTGAATTGAATGTTTCCAAAATTGGATACAAAGCTGTTTAGATTGGAAACCGAACTTTCTTCTGAAGGAATCAACACCACATTTCCACCTTTTTCAATAAACGATTTCAAGGTGGTTTGCAGTGCCTGCGGAATTTCCTTCAATTCGTTCAACACAATGGCATCTTGCTTTTCAAGCAAATTATAGTCCAAAGCATTCAACTCAAAATTAGAATAGGTAAATTCTTTTTCGGTATAAATTTTAGAAAGGAACTGGCTCTTTTCAGCATTTCCAATACTGATTACATTAGTTTTTTCTGGTTTTGTAATACTGAAAAACAATTGGTTGTCGTATTCCAAAGAATTGTCCAAAACCGAAGCATAGCCGTGAAAATCTTCTTTTGGAATCGTAAAGTTGATGGTCTTTTCTTTTTCGCTGAATTGCACCAATGTCTTTGCAATCAGCTTTTTTTCATTGTAAATGGCAATTGGAGTTTCGGCAGTATTTTCGCCATAAGCAGATAATTTTACACCAATTTCATAAAAATTATCCAACGTATTTTCGATGAAAACACTATCAATCGAGATATTGTTTTTTTGCTCGCCTTTCGGATGTATAAAATAGGTATTGAATTCAGGAGAAATGCTTTTCAAATCCGAAGTTTCCAGACCAACAGCATCCGAAATAATGATGACATCCTTGTTATAAGGCGATTTTCTAGATTTTACTTTTGCCATCAGGCTTTCCAATTGAAAAGGAAAAGCGCTGTACTTTAAATTCTGAAGTTCTTTTTGAATGGATTTCACATCAGTATTCCAAAAAGTCTCTGAATTGGTTATCAACGAAAAATTCTGATTCTCAGGAGCATGTTCCAATAAATCTTCCACGGCTCTTTTCAGCAATTCGCCTTTTTGTCCTTTGGCTTGCATGCTGAAGGAATTGTCCAAAATGATATACATTTCATTTGTCGTATTATTACTGTCTTTTGCCTTGAAAAAAGGTTGGGCAAAGGCAAAAACAATACAAGCCAAAATTAGAAGTCGTGTAGCGAGAAGCAACCATTTTTTGAGTTTAGAACTTTTTCTGGTTTGTATGGAAAGCTCTTTAAGGAAGCGGACATTCGTGAAATATTCCTTTTTGAAGCGTCTTAATTGAAATAAATGAACCAGAATTGGAATGAGAAGTAGAAAAAGAAAATAAAGAATTTCTGGATGTTTAAACTGCATTCTGATTTGATTTGCTTCAAAAGTATTAAGTGCACCGAATTGCTGTCAAAAATACTACTTTTTATATTTTTTTGCGTTTAAAATTTGATTTTTAAATCATAAAAATTTGCAAAAGCCGTTAGATAAAAATGATTTCAAGCGATCAAAAAGCTAAATTTGTTACCCAATTAAATTATAAAAATGAAGAAATTTCTATCTGTCGCAACGTTCATTCTGCTTTCAAAAGCGAGTTTTGCACAACAAACCAATATGAATTTAATTATCGGAACCTATACTAATTCCTGCGAAAGCAAAGGCATTTATGTATATGATTTTAATACCGAAACAGCCGATTTCAAATTGAAATCTTCCACTGAAAAAGTAGTCAATCCAAGCTTTTTGACTGTTTCTGAAGACAATAAATTTGTGTACAGCGTGAACGAAAACGGAAAAGAAAGCACGGTAAGTTCTTTTGCCTTCGATTCTAAAAAAGGAACGCTGAAAGCTTTGAACAAACAAAAATCGGAAGGAGAAGACCCGTGTTATATTTTGAATGATACAAAAAACGTAATCACAGCCAATTATTCTGGTGGAAATATTTCGGTTTTCAAGAAAAATGCCAATGGAAGTTTGACTCCTGCAAAGCAAGTTGTGCAACACAAAGGTTCGAGCCGAAACAAGCAACGACAGGAAAGTGCCCACGTTCACATGGTGCAGTTTACGCCAGACAGAAAATATGTTTTGGCCAATGATTTGGGGACAGATAAGATTTATATCTATAAATACAATCCTGATTCTGAGACCAATATTCTTGAAATCAAGGACAGCATCGGTGTAAAAAGGGGAAGCGGACCAAGACATCTGACTTTTAGTCCTAACGGAAAATATGCCTATCTGCTTCAGGAGCTTGACGGAACCATCACGGTTTTTTCCTATACAAACGAAGAATTGCTAAAAATCGAGGAAGCACAAATTATTGAAGATGATTTTAAAGGTGAAATAGGTGGTGCTGACATCCATATTTCACCTGACGGGAAATACCTTTATGCCACAAACAGAGGTTCCGTGAATGACATTACCATTTTTGAAATTATGAAAAATGGCAAGCTCAATTACAAGACAAACCTAAAAACATTAGGCGAAGGACCGAGGAATTTTGCCATCGATCCATCAGGTAATTTTCTTTTAGTGGCGCATCAATACACTAATAATGTAGTTATTTTCAAGATAGATAAACTGACGGGAAAATTGACCGATACAAAAAAGCGCATCGAACTTTGTGCGCCAGTTTGCTTGGTTTTTACGCCTTAAAATTTCCAGAAGCACCACCTTGGAATTGTTTAATCCATTTTCCCGCTACTGTCCCGAAACTTCGGGAGCTTTAAAACTGTTGTTCACAGTTTTAAGAGCTCAGACAATTCCAGTATCGGGGCTAGATTAAAAATTCTAGGCTTCTTTTAAACCATTTATGCCAAACTTTGTCATAAAAACAATGGTCTTAAAAATGTCATCTTGTCATATTTAATAAAGACAGTCACTTTAAAAACTGCCAATTTCTTTTATTTTTTCCGATGGCACAGTCATTGCTTTTAGACGAATCAAGTTTAAACAAATAAAAAACTAAAATTAAATATAATAAAATGGGTAAAATAATTGGAATCGATTTAGGAACAACAAACTCTTGCGTTTCTGTAATGGAAGGTAACGAGGCAGTGGTAATCCCTAACTCGGAAGGAAAAAGAACAACGCCATCTATCATCGCTTTTGTAGAGGGTGGAGAAATTAAAGTAGGAGATCCTGCTAAGAGACAGGCGGTAACCAATCCTACTAAAACTATTGCTTCTATCAAACGTTTCATGGGACAAGGTTTCTCAGAAACTACTACAGAAGCAAAAAGAGTACCTTATAGCGTAGTAAAAGGAGACAACAATACACCACGTGTTGATATTGATGGTCGTTTGTATACTGCACAAGAATTGTCAGCAATGACACTTCAAAAAATGAAAAAAACAGCTGAAGACTATTTAGGTCAGACAGTTACAGAAGCAGTTATCACTGTTCCAGCTTACTTTAACGATGCGCAACGTCAGGCTACAAAAGAGGCTGGTGAAATTGCAGGTTTGAAAGTAATGCGTATCATCAACGAGCCTACAGCTGCTGCTTTGGCTTACGGTTTGGATAAAAAAGGAACTGATCAAAAAATTGCAGTTTACGATTTAGGTGGTGGTACTTTTGATATCTCAATCCTTGAATTAGGTGACGGAGTTTTCGAAGTATTGTCTACAAATGGCGATACTCACTTAGGTGGAGATGATTTTGACCAAACAATCATTGACTGGTTGGCTGACGAATTCAAATCTGAAGAAGGTATTGACTTGCGTTTAGACCCAATGTCATTGCAACGTTTGAAAGAAGCTGCTGAAAAAGCGAAAATCGAGTTGTCTTCTTCTGCTGAAACAGAAATCAACTTGCCTTACGTTACAGCTACGGCTTCAGGACCAAAGCACTTGGTTAAAAAATTGTCACGTTCTAAATTTGAGCAATTGACAGATTCTTTGGTAAAACGTTCTATGGAGCCAGTTGCTAAAGCATTGAAAGATGCAGGTCTTTCTACATCTGATATCGACGAAGTAATCCTTGTTGGAGGTTCTACAAGAATGCCAAGAATTGCTGACGAAGTAGAAAAATTCTTCGGTAAAAAAGCTTCAAAAGGAGTAAACCCTGACGAAGTTGTGGCAATTGGAGCTGCAATCCAAGGTGGTGTACTTTCTGGAGATGTAAAAGATGTATTGTTGCTTGACGTTACACCTTTATCTTTAGGTATCGAAACAATGGGTGGTGTATTGACGAAATTGATTGAATCAAACACAACTATCCCAACTAAAAAATCGCAAGTATTCTCTACTGCAGCAGATTCTCAACCAACAGTTGAAATCCACGTATTGCAAGGAGAAAGAGCAATGGCTGCTGATAACAAAACGATTGGACGTTTCCACTTGGATGGTATTCCACCAGCACCAAGAGGAGTTCCACAAATTGAGGTGACTTTTGATATTGATGCTAATGGTATCATCAAAGTTTCTGCAACTGACAAAGGAACTGGAAAATCGCACGATATCCGTATCGAAGCTTCTTCTGGCTTGACAGCTGAAGAAATCGAAAGAATGAAGAAAGATGCTGAAGCTAATGCAGATGCTGATAAGATTGCAAGAGAGAAAGCAGAGAAATTGAACGAAGCTGATTCAATGATTTTCCAAACAGAATCTCAATTGAAAGAGCTTGGTGATAAATTAACGGATGATCACAAGACAAAAATCGAATATTCTTTGACAGAATTGAGATTGGCGCATGAAAATCAAGATCTTCCAGCAATCCAAACTGCTCTTGACAACATCAACGCAGCATGGAAAGCGGCTACTGAAGCAATGTATGCTCAAGGAGAAGCTGGACAAGCTCAAGGTGGTGCTCAACCGCAAGGTGAAGCTCAAGGAGACAACGTTCAAGATGTTGACTACGAAGAAGTGAAATAATTGAGCAATCAATTTTAAATGAAGTAACCGGACTGGAAACAGTCCGGTTTTTTGTTTTTATCAAATAAATTATCCTTTTTGTGAATTAGAAAATGATATTGCTAGTATCGAAACCACTTTTTTATTTATTCGATAAAATAATTATACCTTTGGAACTTCATTAAAGTTTCAAAAGATGATTTCTACAGCAAGCAAACCAAAAACAGAATTAGAAGTATATTTTCAAAAATTCAGGGAAAATATTATTGGGATTGACCAAGAATTCAATTCGCCTTTCGGCAGAAAAAAAATCATCTATACGGATTGGACCGCAAGTGGAAGGCTTTATCGTCCGATTGAAGAAAAACTGATGAACCAATTTGGTCCTTTTGTGGCCAATACCCATACCGAAACTACGGTTTCAGGAACGGCAATGACAATGGCCTATCACGAGGCAAGACACATTATCAAGAGACACGTCCACAGCAATCAGGACGATGTTTTGATTACCGATGGAACGGGGATGACAGGCGTTATCAATAAATTCCAAAGGATTCTAGGTTTGAAGGTTCCTGAAAGCTTAAAACCGCACGTAAATGTTCCTTCAGAAAAGCGTCCGATTGTATTTATTACACACATGGAGCATCATTCCAATCAAACCTCTTGGCTGGAAACCATTGCCGATGTTGAAGTAGTTCCTGCTTGTGAAAAGGGGCTTTTTTGTATGGACAACTTCAAAAAACTATTAGAGAAATATAAAGACCGTCCGATAAAAATTGCTTCTATTACTTCTTGTTCCAATGTTACAGGAATCAAAACTCCTTATCACGAAGTGGCGAAATTAATGCACCAGAACAATGGTGTTTGCTTTGTAGATTTTGCCTGTTCAGGTCCTTATGTGAAAATTGATATGCATCCTGAAGATCCGGAAAGTTATTTGGACGCGATTTTCCTTTCTCCGCATAAATTCCTAGGCGGTCCTGGAACTTCTGGAGTGCTCATTTTCAACAAGAAATTATACAACAACATGATTCCAGATAATCCTGGAGGAGGAACTGTAAGTTGGACAAATCCTTGGGGAGAACACAAATATGTGGATAATATTGAAGACAGGGAAGACGGTGGAACTCCGGGTTTCCTTCAGGTAATCAAGACTGCATTGGCCATTCAGTTGAAGGAACAAATGGGAATTGATAATATCCTTGCACGAGAAAATGAAATCGTGGATTATGTTTTCGAAACTTTAGGAAATGTTCCGAATATTAAAATCCTTGCAGGCCAGCATAAGAATAGGCTAGGGGTGATTTCTTTTTACATCGATGATTTGCACTTCAATTTAGGTGTGAAAATCTTAAATGATAAATTCGGAATCCAAACGCGTGGCGGTTGTAGTTGTGCTGGAACTTACGGACATTATTTGCTTCACGTAGATCAGGAAACTTCACACAGCTTGACTTGTCAAATTGATTCTGGAGATTTGATTCAAAAACCAGGATGGATCAGAATGTCTATTCATCCCACTACAACTTCTGAAGAGGTCGAATTTGTCTGCCAAAGCATAAAAGCTTTAGCCGAGAATCATCAGGAATGGGCAAATGACTATGATTACAACAAGAGTTCGAATGAATTCTTGCACAAAGAGGCACAATCGTTTGAAAAGGAAATCGTTTCTAGTTGGTTTGCCCAATAGCTTTTTTGCCGACGTGTTTCCAACGCTTATGCGTCCAAAAGTAATATTCAGGTTGTTCTAGAATTTGTTTTTCAACTTCTCTTAGAAAGATACTTGTGATTTCATAATCAGGATATTGTCTGACATTTTCAGCCAATGGCATGATGGTAGCTTCATAAAAACCTCTTTTTACTTTTTTCACTTTAACGAAAACCATATTCATGTCCAATCTTTTTGCAAGCATTTCGGCACCTGTATAAACCGGTACTTCATATCCCATAAAATAATCCCAATACCTCGCTCTTTCAAGTTGTGGCGATTGATCGCTGGCAAAACCATAAAAAGCCTTGATTCCATGAGCTGCATTGTACTCCATTAGCTCCACTGTTTTCTTGGTTTCCACCAATTCAGCATGCAATCTCGAACGAATATCTCTAACTAGCTTATCAAAATATTTATTTCCGATTCGTTTGTAAACAGCAATACTTTTGAAATTAATTTTCTTTGCAATATTAATAAGCCATTCCCAGCTTCCGTAATGGGCACACATCAAAACGACACTCTTTCCTTTAGCTTCATATTCACTAAGGAGTTCAATATTTGTAATAACAAAACGTCTATTGATTTCCTTGTCAGAAATAGTCATGGTTTTAATCATCTCCAAAAACATATCACACATGTGGCTGAAGAATTTCTTCTCCACTTCCAATCGCTCTTTATCGGAAAGATGGGGCAGGGTCATGGCTAGGTTTTTACGTACTGTTTTTTTTCTGTAACCAAAAACACGGTAAACGAAGAAGCAAACAACATCAGAGAGTTTATAGAAAATTGGGAAGGGTAATATTGAAATGCACCATAATATTGGATATATCAATAGAAAGGCCAGTAACTGCATAGAGGGATATTATTTTTGTGCAAATATAAGGCTATTTCTCTGAAATTAGTGATATGTATAAAAGTGTTGAACTCAAAAAGACTAAATTTGTAAATAAATATTTATTTAATGAGCATAGTTTTAATAGCAATCATTTTGCTGAATGTTTTGGTGAGTTTTAAAGGGTTTAATGATATTTCTTTCTTTAGGAAATATGAGTTTCATATTGGGAGTATCCGCTCTGGTGATCAGGTGAGAATGTTTTCATCAGCCTTTCTCCATGCCGATATTTCGCACCTGTTTTTTAATATGCTGACACTCTTCTTTTTTGCACCGGTTGTAATAGGATACATGGGAGAACTTTCATTCCTGCTGGTTTATTTTTCAAGTCTAATTTTCGGAAGTTTATTGACATTGCTATTGCACAAGGATGATTATAGCTATCGTGCGATTGGTGCTTCGGGAGCTGTAACAGGAGTTTTATTTTCTGCCATATTATTTGAACCAATGATGATGATTAATTTCTTTATTCCCGCATATCTTTTTGGAATCCTTTATCTATTATATTCAATTTATGGTATGCGAGCGAAAAATGATAACATCGGGCATACAGCACACTTTGGTGGAGCAATTGGAGGCTATTTGATTACATTGGTAAAAGAACCACATATGTTTACAGATAACACGCTGACAGTTGTTGCTTTAGCAATTCCAATTGCAATTCTTTTCATAATGGCCAAGCTTGGAAAGCTATAATGGCACAGCTTTTGAATATCGAACATCAAATATCAACAATAAAAAAATCAATCATGAAAAAAACATTTTTAATCCTAATGACAATGGTCATGACGGTTGCAAACGCACAAGAAGTAAAACAAGTTCCTAATATTTCTGTTTCGGGAGAAGGTAAAGTAAAAGTAGCTCCAGACCAAGTGAGCATCTCCGTTTCGGTAGAAACAAGAGGCAATAACTCTGCAGAAGTAAAAAAGCAGAATGACGAAAAAATTGATGCAGTTATCAAATACATCAAAAAAGCAAACATTGCCAAGGAAGACTATCAAACGCAAAGAGTTTCTCTAAATCCGCAATATGATTATGAGAAAAAGAAAACCACTTTCTATGCAACCCAAACTATTAATATTTTAATGAAAGATCTTAATAAATATGATGAGTTGATGGAAGGTTTGGTAAGCTCAGGCGTAAATTCAATTGGAAATGTTGAATTCAAATCGTCTAAAGAAGAGTTGCATAAATCTGAAGCTAGAAAGCTGGCAATGAAGAATGCAAAAGCGAAAGCGGATGATTTTATGTCGGCAACAACTCAAAAATTAGGAAATATCATAAGTGTAACCGATAATACACAAGCCTACTACCCAAGACCAATGTATGCTGCAGCAATGGAAATGAAATCTTTTGACGGAGCAGGAGCTGGACAAACACTTGCCATCGGAGAAATTGAAATCATTGCAAACGTAAGCGTTAGTTATGCAATTTCATACACAAGAGTAGAGTAATATTTTACAACAACTATAAAAAGCCGTTAGAAACTAAATTCTAACGGCTTTTTTATTTGTATTGATCTGTGAAAATCTGTGAAATCTGTGTTCTATTTCTTGAAATCTACCGAAAGCGAATTCACACAATAACGTTGTCCGGTTTCTGTAGGGCCATCATCAAAAACGTGACCCAAGTGTCCGCCACAATTGGCGCAGACAATTTCCGTACGGATCATTCCGTGGGTGGTGTCCTTGATGTATTCTACCTTTCCTGGGATGGATTCATCGAAAGATGGCCAGCCACAATGTGCGTCAAATTTGGAGTGGCTTTCAAACAAAGGTTCGCCACATGCGCCACAGCAATAGGTTCCCTTTTCAAAATGGATGTTGTATTTTCCTGAATGCGGGAACTCGGTTCCTTTTTGGCGGAGGATTTTGTAACGTTCTAAGCCTAGCTGGGCTTTCCATTGTTCTTCTGTTTTTTTTATTGGATATTCCATGTTTTTTATTGTTAGGTACCGCAAATTCGCAAATTATTCTTTTATAAGATTTGCGAATTTGCGGTAAATTAAAATCTTACTTCTTCACAAATTCAATCGAAACGGAGTTGGTGCAAAAACGTTTCCCTGTAGTTTCCTCAGGACCGTCATCAAAAACGTGACCCAAATGCCCGCCACAATTGGCACACATCACTTCGGTTCTTTCCATTCCGTAGCTCGTATCGGTTTTATAGATTACTGATCCTTTTATGGCTTTGTCAAACGAAGGCCATCCGCAGTCCGATTCAAATTTTGCATCGGAATCAAATAGGGCATTTCCGCAGGCGGCACACACGTATTTTCCTTTTTCAAAATGGTTCCAATACTGGCCTGTAAACGGGCGTTCGGTTCCTTTTTCTCTTAAGACTTCATACTGCTCACGCGTCAGTTCGTTTTTCCATTCGTCTTCGGTTTTGGACGTCTGCTTGGAGTTGGCCTTCGCCACATCGTTGTTGTTTTGCTGGCTTTGGCAGGAGGTTAAGGTTGATATCACCATTAATATTGCTACAATCTTTTTCATACTCTTTTTTATTTAACCATATAAGGCATTTAGGTTTTTATCAATTTTTAATAAATTCTACTGTGGCTTGAATCACTTTTTCGTCGCCGAGGATTTTGCGGTGCCCGAGGCCTTTGGTAATCATCAGTTGTCCGTTTTTGAGGAACTTATGGATGTGGATTCCTGCTTTTACGGGGATATCCTCATCATCGTTGTCGTGGATTACCAGCACCGGAATATCAATTTCCTTTGCCGATAGATACGCAGAAAAGCTTTCCATGGTTTCGCCGAATTTGTCTTCAAAATAACGACGCATCATGCTGCTGACTTTGTGTTTCATCCTTAGTTTATAGGTGAAATCGTCCATAATGTCCTGCACCACATCGCCACTGGCAATGGTGACGAGGCGGTTGAGCTTTAGTCCTTGGCGCATGGAGTTGTAGAGCGACATTCCGCCTAGTGAATGACCGATTGCTGCTTCAAATGGACCGAATTGTTTCTCCAATTCTAATATCGAGGCAATAAACTCAGGCATTAGTGTGGTTTTTCCGCTGGATTTTCCATGGGCTGGGGCATCGAAACTGATGGTCGAATAACCGAGTTTGAGCAATTCGTCGGCAATCTTAACGAGCTGGGTTCCTCGGCCTGACCATCCGTGGACGAGGAGTATTTTTTTGGCGGAAGTCCCATAATGATAGACCATTACTTCTTTTGAAATGGCGGGAATGAGTACTTTTTCCTGACGGCTTTTGTCGTTCATTTCGAATTCTCGCTTGGGCATGCGGTGTTTTATTGGGGTGGCAAACAATCTGGCTCCGAAGCGGGTAACGAGTTTGAGGGAAATAAATTGTAAAATCTGTACGGTAACGAGGATTGACTTCGGAATGTTTAAAGATTGCTTTCGAATTTTGGAATTCTTTGCCATTTCAATAAATTTTTATGCAAGTTATTATATTCTGCAATTTTTATTAAATTTAGGTATCATAAAAAAAGCATAAATTGTTTGATGTGATGTGTGTGTTCTTTGAGAAAATGATGGTTTAGAAAGTAAGAGTGTGAAAAATATATGATAATCTAACGATATCGGAAGGAAATCAAACGGCATCGGATTCAAATCAAACGAGTTGGGAGCTTCGTCAAACGTGTTGGGAGCTTCCTCAAACGAGTTGGGAACTTTGTCAAACGTGTTGGGAGCTTCGTCAAACGTGTTGGGTGCTTTGTCAAACGAGTTGGGAGCTTCGTCAAACGTGTTGGGTGCTTTGTCAAACGAGTTGGGAGCTTCGTCAAACGAGTTGGGAACTTCGTCAAACGAGTTGGAAGGATTCTTTCTTTATAAAAATTTAAAAAATACCCCTATATATTAAATACCCCTAAATGTTATTTTTTTAACCTTTTAAATTTTTTATTATATGACCAATTATGTTAGAGTAGAAGAGTATAGTACTCTTGGGGATTTTATTGGAAAAAGCTATGATCGTGATTTGGATTTGATTGTAGTTCGATATCCTAAATTAGGGAAACCTTATAGGGATGGTTTTTTAGCGAAGCTGAATGAGGTGAAAACCTTGGAAGGTGCTTTGTTTATGACGGAAGAGCAGAAGAAGGCAACCCTGATGTTGTATCAGGTTGCGGACTACTTGGGCGATGAACTGAATTTTATTAATACTTATTTGAAGGAAGCTGGCTTGGATACAAAAGCTGTGACGGCTTTGAAGAAGGATTTGAGTAATGATAATATTGAGGGTGCGGTTTTGAAAATTGAGAATGTTAAGCAATTTTTGACTGAACATAGGTTTGTATTGGAACAGGAAGGCATGAGGTCGAATTTTCCACAGGAATTGGGTAATGCGAAGGAAAAGCTAGAGGATTTGAATTCGACTCAGAATGTTTTTATGAATAAGCTGAAAGCATTGACAAGCGAAAACAAGGCTGTGTATACTGCTCTTTATGCTATGATTGCTAAGATTGCAAATGCCGGGAAACTTGTTTTTAAGGATGATGTGAAGAAGGATGAGTATGTGATTAAGAAAATTGTTTCGCGGATGAGGAGCCATTATGGTGGCAAAAAAGAGTAATTTTAATGGAAACCCTGACGCGTGTCGTTGGGGTTTTTTATTTAATTTTATTTAAAAATATTAAAGCGAAAAATACTAATACAAAGTCATATGATAACAGAGTTTGATTTAGATAAAAATGAATTATACCAAATTCTTTATGAAAAAGGAATAAAGAACTTGTACCATGCAAATACTATAGCAACATCAATTACTTTTTTAAACCAAAGATCTCTTTTATCGCGAAAGTATGTAGAAGATAATCATTTATTTCAAACAGGGCAGTACTCAGATGCAAAAGATAAAAAATTTGAAATTTGGGATGGGATTTTTTTAGATGCTATGGATATTCATACTGAATTTAAAAGGCGAAATAAATATGGTCCATTTTTATTTTCTTTTGATATTTCTTTAATTAAATCAGAATATATAAAAACTGTTAGGGTTACAAAAGTAAATCCCGTGCATTGGAATTCGCAACAAACAGAAAAAGATTGGTATTATTCTGATTTAGTTGAATTTAAAGATAATTATAAAAAAGGTAACAAGTATAGAGATGTGGGATCAATGATAATTTTAAACAATATTGAAGGAAAACTTCCTTTACGTCCTTTCCTAAACAAATTTATACTAGATAATCCCAATGTTTCTGTTAATAATAACAATAGTTTAAAATATTTAGCTGACATAATAGGTGATGAGCTTTTGAAAATAATTGCGGAAAATGAATTCAAAGATGTAGAGAAAGAACTAAGACATAGAAACAGTATAATAAACTGTACTTGTTGGTCTCAATATAAAAACTTGAATCAAGGAACTTTAATCGAATTAAGAAAGCTTTTCCATCCAGCACCTTAAATTGATTTGATAAGACTCATTATACTTACGAAAATTAAATATTATCATCCATAAAACCCTAAATTTCTCACAACCTTTAAGCATTACGACCAAAAAAATAATTAGATTTAAAAAATATTAAAAGCAGGAATCTTCAACTAACCAATTATGAGCAAAATTATATCGCATTCTCTTTTTACTGATTTTGATATCGACCTTTTTAAGGCTGGAAAACACTTCAGGTTGTATGAAAAATTGGGGGCACATCTTACGGAAGTGAATGGCGAGCAGGGTGTTTACTTTGCGGTTTGGGCGCCTTCGGCTAAGAGTGTTTCGGTTATTGGCGATTTCAATTCTTGGGATGGGAGCGAGGATCAGCTGGAAGTGCGATGGGACAGCTCGGGCATCTGGGAGGGTTTTGTTCCGGGGGTTCAGAAAGGGGCGGTTTATAAATACAGGATTCGCTCTTTTAATAATAATGCCTTGACGGAAAAGGCCGATCCTTTTGCTTTGTTTTGTGAGCATCCGCCTCAAACGGCTTCGATTGTTTGGGATTTGGATTATCAATGGAAGGACAGCAAATGGATGAAATCTCGAAAGGAAACCAATGGGCTTGACAGGCCGTATTCGGTTTATGAGGTGCATCTTGGTTCTTGGAAACGCCACGAAACGGAAGACCGTTTCCTGACGTATCGGGAGTTGGCCGAAGATTTGGTGAACTATGTAAAGGAAACTGGATTTACGCATGTGGAGCTGATGCCGGTTATGGAATATCCGTATGACCCGTCCTGGGGGTATCAGTTGGTGGGGTATTTTGCACCTACTTCGCGTTTTGGAACTCCACAGGATTTTATGTATTTGGTCGATCAATTGCATCAGGCTGGAATCGGTGTGATTCTGGACTGGGTGCCTTCGCATTTTCCGGATGACGGGCACGGTCTGGGGTATTTTGACGGTTCGAATTTATACGAACATCCTGACAGAAGAAAAGGCTATCATCCGGACTGGAAGAGTTTGGTTTTTAACTACGGAAGGAATGAGGTTCGGGCTTTCCTGATCAGCAATGCAATTTTTTGGTTGCAACATTATCACGCCGACGGGCTTCGTGTGGATGCCGTGGCTTCGATGCTTTACTTGGATTATTCAAGGGAAGAAGGTGGTTGGGAGCCTAATATTTTTGGTGGAAGGGAGAATCTCGATGCCATAAGTTTCTTGAAAGATTTTAATGAGGCGGTTTATACCAATTTTGAAGGCGTACAGACGATTGCCGAAGAAAGTACGGCTTTCCCGATGGTTTCGAGACCTACCTTCCAGGGTGGACTTGGCTTTGGGATGAAGTGGATGATGGGGTGGATGCACGATACTTTGCAGTACTTTAAACGGGAAACGATTTACAGGAAATACCATCAGAATGATTTGACGTTTTCGATGACCTACGCGTTTTCGGAGAACTTTATGTTGCCGATTTCGCATGATGAAGTGGTGCACGGAAAGTATTCGGTTTTGGGAAGAATGCCGGGCGATGAGTGGCAACAGTTTGCGAATCTGCGATTGCTTTACAGTTATATGTTTACGCATCCGGGAGCGAAATTATTGTTTATGGGTTCGGAATTCGGGCAAAGACGCGAGTGGAATTTTGAGGGAAGCTTGGATTGGAATCTGTTGGAATCTAAATTTCATTCGGGCATCAAAAACGTGATTACCGATTTGAATGCACTTTATAAATCAAATCCTTCGATGTATGAAAAGCAGTTTTCGTCCGAAGGTTTTGAGTGGATCAGCTATGACGACCATCAGAATGCGGTGGTGGCTTTTATTAGAAAAGGAAGCAATCCGAAAGGCGATGTGATTGTGGTTTGCAATTTTACGCCCGTGGTTCGAACGGATTACAGAATTGGGCTTCCGAGAAAAGGGAAGTTGGTTCAAATTTTCAACAGTGATGATGAACGTTACGGTGGAAGTGGCGTTACCAACGAAGCCAAAATAAAAATTGACAAGGAGGAATACCACGGAAGGGCGTTTTCGGCATCATTGGTGCTACCGCCTTTGGGTGTTGTGGCTTTTAAAATTTCATAAATTAAAGTTAACCATATAAGTCATATAAGTTCATATAATTACTTTGGCTTGAAAATCTTAAATGCCTTATATGGCAAAAAATAAAAAATGTTTAAAAAAATTATTATTCTAGCTGTTCTATTATCGTCGATGGTTTCTTTCTCGCAAGGAAATGATAGTGTAAATGCTTTTAAATTGCAACGAGAGGCAGAATTGTCAAAGGTTCTTAAAAAAGGTTTTAAGCCCTTAAATGATTTGGAAAACTTATTCAATCCAACTGAAGCCGAAAAGTTGCAGGAAATGCTTGTTGATTTTAAAAAGGAAACGGGTATAGAAATATCGATCTTTACGATTGGCAGTGGCTTTACGACAAAAGAAAACTTTGAAAACTTTACGTCGGGGCTTACGAATTTCAGCAATTCTACTTCTGATAGAAAGATGAATGTCAATATCTCGAAAGAATTTAGAAGAATCAGGATTCATAATTCGAATGAACTGATTAAATTGATTTCTGATGAAGAAGTGAAAGCAAAAGTGGATTCTTTCTTTGTTTCCAGTTTTAAGGAGGGCAAGTATTTTGAAGGGACTTTCTTCGGAGTAAAATCACTGATGGAACTTATCCAGACCAAACTCAAAAAATAACTTAATTATCAAAAACCGAAAACGTTGTCGTTGAAAACTACTTGCTTACAATTGGTTAAAGAAGAAGGCAACTTTGTAAATTTGGCTTTTACCATTTAAATAAAAATAAATGATTACAAATACAGAATTAGAAAATAAGGGAGATTTATATCCATCCAAGATTGTTTCGTTTACGCAAGAAGTCAACTCCTTTGATTTTCATTCCGATAACAGTGTGATTTTAAGGGTTTCGGTGTTGCGCGACAGCCTGCTCCGTTTTCGATATACTACAAAAGGCTATTTCAGCAACGATTTTTCATATGCCATTGATAAAGGCCAATCCCACGGCTATAATTCTTTGGAGCTGATAGAGTCAGAAGATCATTACGAAATCAAGACCAGCAAGGTGAGTTGCATCATTCAGAAAGAAACGATGAAAATTACTCTTTTTGATTTGGACGGAAACTGTATTTTAAAGGACGAGCAAGGATTTCATTGGGAAGAAAACTATCATTTTGGTGGAAACATCGTAAAAATGAGCAAGTTTTCGGAAGATGGGGAAAGCTTTTACGGACTTGGCGACAAGGCTTCGCACTTTAATTTAAAAGGTAAAAGGGTAGAGAATTGGGCAACCGATCAATATGCTTTTCACAAGGATCAAGAGCCTTTGTATAAGGTGGTTCCATTTTATATTGGCTTGCAAAACAACAAGGCTTATGGTGTTTTCTTTGATAATACCTTCAAGACATTCTTTGATTTTTGTGCCGAAAGAAGAAATATAGCCAGCTTTTGGGCCGATGGTGGTGAGATGAATTACTATTTTATCTACGGACCGCAAATGGAAGATGTGGTAACGACTTACACGCATCTGACAGGAAAGCCAGAATTACCGCCACTTTGGGCTTTGGGTTACCATCAATGTAAATGGAGCTATTATCCGGAAAGCAAGGTTAAAGAGGTGACGAGCAAGTTCAGGGAGCTTCAAATTCCGTGTGATGCCATTTATTTGGACATCGATTATATGGATGGTTTCCGATGTTTTACTTGGAATAACGATTATTTTCCAGATCCAAAAAAGATGGTGGCCGAATTGGCAGAAGATGGTTTCAAGACTGTTGTCATCATCGATCCAGGTATCAAAATTGACAAGGAATATTCGGTTTATGCCGAAGGAATTGCAAACGATTATTTCTGCAAAAGAGCCGATGGCCCTTACATGAAAGGTAAAGTTTGGCCAGGAGAATGCAATTTCCCAGATTATACCAATCCAGAAGTTAGGGAATGGTGGGCAGGATTGTTCAAGGAATTGATTTCGGATATTGGTGTAAAAGGCGTATGGAACGATATGAACGAACCAGCCGTTATGGACGTTCCGGGGAAAACATTTCCGATGGATGTTCGTCATAATTACGACGGAAATCCTTGCAGTCACCGAAAAGCGCATAATATTTATGGAACACAGATGGCACGCGCCACTTATGAAGGTGTGAAGCGATTCTCGTATCCGAAAAGGCCATTTATTATTACACGTTCGGCTTATTCTGGAGCGCAAAGATATACATCGTCTTGGACAGGTGACAACGTGGCAAGCTGGGAGCATTTATGGATTGCCAACATCCAGATGCAACGAATGTCAATTTCTGGAATGGGCTTTACAGGCTCCGATATCGGCGGATTTGCAGAACAGCCTTCTGGCGAATTATATGCGAGATGGATTCAATTGGGGGTTTTTCATCCATTCTGCAGAACACATTCTTCCGGACATCACGGTAATCAAGAACCTTGGTCGTTTGACGAAGAGGTGATTAATATCACCCGAAAGTTTGTTGAATTGCGTTATCAATTGCTTCCTTATTTGTATACCATGTTTTGGGAATACATCAATGATGGCGCGCCCTTGTTGAAGCCCTTGGTATATTTTGACCAAGAAGATCCACAGACACATTATAGAACGGATGAGTTTATTTTTGGAAACCAGATTTTGGTTTGCCCGATTTTAGAACCAAACGCTATCGGACGAAGAATGTATCTTCCTAAAGGAAATTGGTACAACTACTGGACAGAAGAAGTCGTGGCAGGAAAGAAAGAGTTTTGGGTAGGAACCGATTATGATCAGATTCCGATTTTCATTAAAGAAGGTGCCATTATTCCAAAGTATCCGGTTCAGCAATATGTTGGCGAATTGGAGTTTGAGGAAATTACACTTGATGTTTATTTCAAATTGGGCAAGGAAAAATCGATGCTTTATGAAGATGCTCAGGATGGTTATGATTATAGCAAAGGGCGTTTCAGCTTGTCTACTTTTAATTTAAGAGGAAAGGAAAACGAACTGATTATCCAACAGCACATTGAAGGAAAATTTGAAACGAATTATAAAAAATTCAAGATTGTTTTACACGGATTGCCTTTTGAAATTGCTAAAATCCAATTTGATAATGATGAAACATCATTAGAAAGCGCACAATTTGATGGCAAAAACACCTTGTTTATTCATAAAGATTTCACAGAACTTCATATTGTTGGGAAATAGAAAAATGTGTATTTTTACTGCAAAAACAAAAACACTATGAAAAAATACATTTATCTAGGAAGCGCTACTTTGATGCTTGCAATTGCATTTTCTTGCGCTACAAATCCTGTTACAGGAAAAAAAACGATGGCATTTGTGTCCAACGACGAAATTTTTGCCTCTTCTTTCAGTCAATATGGTACTTTCTTAAAAGAAAATAAAGTTATTTCTGGAACTGCCGATGCGAAAATGGTAGAAAGAGTGGGTGCAAAAATCAGAGCCGCTGCTGAAAAACTATTGAAAGCAAGAGGAACTTCAGATGCTTTGCAAGGTTATGCTTGGGAATATAAATTGGTGGATAATAAAGAAGTAAACGCTTGGTGTATGCCAGGAGGAAAGATTGTTGTTTATTCAGGAATTTTACCAATAACAAAAGACGAAGCAGGTTTAGCAACGGTTATGGGACACGAGGTAGCTCACGCTTTGGCCAATCATGGTCAGCAAAGGATGAGTGCTGGTTTGGCACAGCAACTAGGTGCAGGTGTTGCACAAGCAGCTGTTGGAAATAAAAGTGCTGAAACTCAGGCTCTGGTAATGCAGGCTTATGGAGTAGGTAGTAATGTTGGTGGAATGTTGCCTTTTAGCAGAAGCCACGAATCAGAAGCAGATGAAATTGGATTGACTTTGATGGCAATCGCTGGATACAATCCGGATGTTTCGGTTGCCTTCTGGGAAAGAATGTCGGCAAAATCAGGAGGGGGAGCTCCGGCAGAGATTTTAAGCACACACCCTTCTGATGCAACAAGGATTGCAAATCTAAAAAGGTTAATTCCTCAAGCAAAAGCAGATGCTGCAAAATTTGGAGTTACATTTAAATAAAAATATTATCTTCGAACCACGCAAAAAAGCGTGGTTTTTTTATGTCTAAAAATTAGCATCTATGGCACATCTTGAAAAGGGAAGTAAAAAGTTAATGAACGCTTGGGCTTTCTACGATTGGGCAAATTCGGTTTATACGTTGGTTATTGCTTCTGCGATTTTTCCCCTTTATTACGGAGCACTTTTCAAAATAAAAGGAACCAATTATATTGATGCTTTTGGCACAACCATAAAAAGTTCGGCACTAATAAGTTTTGTAACCGCAGGAGCTTTCTTAGTAGTAGCCATTATATCACCACTGCTTTCAGGTATTGCGGATTATGCAGGAAATAAGAAAACCTTTCTACAGTTTTTCTGCTATTTAGGAGCTTTGTCGTGCATAGGATTGTTTTGGTTTGATTTAGAACAGATTTACATCAGTCTGACTTGTTATTTCTTTGGACTGATTGGTTTCTGGGGAAGTATTGTATTTTACAATTCGTATTTACCTGATGTGGCCTATCCTGAACAACAAGATAAGCTCAGTGCTAGAGGATATTCCATGGGATATATTGGGAGTGTGGTTTTGCTGGTGTTCAATTTGGCGATGGTTTTACTTCCAGAATCTTTCGGTTTTAGTGGAACAGAAGGAGAAATGGCTATGAAGGCAATGCGTTTTTCATTTGTTACAGTAGGTATCTGGTGGATGTTATTTGCACAATATACATTCTATTATCTGCCAAAAGGAAACAACGGAAATAAATTGACAAAGTCGGTATTCTTCAATGGTTTCAAGGAATTGAAAAAGGTTTGGAATCTATTGGGAGAAAATCTGATCCTTAAAAAATATCTGTTTAGCTTCTTTGTTTACAGCATGGCTGTTCAAACATTTATGCTGGTAGCAACTTACTTTGGAGAACAAGAAGTTTTATGGGGCTCTGATAGTGAAAAGACCAGTGGTTTGATTACTAGTATTTTATTAATTCAATTGATAGCAGTTTTAGGTGCTATTTTAACATCTAGAGCAGCAACAAAATTCGGAAACATAATTGTATTGATTGTCATTAATTTTATGTGGTTGATTCTATGTATAACAGCCTTTTTTGTTCAAACTCCATTAGAATTTTATATTGAGGCTAGTTTTGTAGGTCTTGTCATGGGAGGAATTCAATCCTTATCACGTTCTACTTATTCTAAATTTCTACCTTCAACAAAGGATACAACTTCATTCTTTAGTTTTTATGATGTTTCTGAGAAAGTCGGAATTGTAATCGGTATGGCTATTTTTGCAATTATCGATCAAATTACAGGAAGCATAAGAAGTGCGGTCATATTTTTAGCCTTATTTTTTATCATCGGAATATTTTTATTATTTAGAGTTCCGAAAAAAGTATTGGATAAGGAATAAAAAAATTATATTTGAAAAATTAAATTAATGTTATGAAAAAGACTAAATTCTTATCCCTTTGTTTGTTAGTGGTTACTGCTTTCAATTTTATCTCATGCTCCGGCGATGTGGAGCCTTTGGATCCAGCAGTAGAATTAAATCCAAATCCACCAGCAGGATCGTTTTTTAAAGTAGATTTTAGTGGTCAAACTTTTGAAGCAAACACAACTGTTGCCTATGTTGCCAGTGGAAATATCTTAATTTCTGGAGTAAAATCGTCAGGGCAGACTATTAGTATTGCGCTTGATGGAGCCACTGTTGGGACATACAATACCGATACCCATATAATTTCCTATTCTGCAAGTCCAAATTCAGAGTATGATTATGTGAATTTTAATGAATTGCCAGATGGTAATTATGTTAGCAACGGTACGGTTGTGATCACAGAAATTAATATGGATACCAAAATGATTTCTGGAACATTTGCATTTACAGGACATTGGTCTGATTTTACAGATGAAAATCCACCTGCTCCAATAGAATTTACAAATGGATCATTTAAAATTCCTTTTACTTCTTCAGGTAACCCAGTTGAAGGAGATAGCTTTACAGCAAAAGTAAATGGAGCTGCATTCGTAGGTGAGGTGATTACAACTGCTTATGCATCCTCAGGTGAATCAGCTTGGATCACTATTAATGGAAAAAATACGGCCCAGAATTCAATTTCTATCAATATAAATGATGATGCTGAATTGGGAACACATGCAATCGTAAATGAATTTGGCAGCAATGCGAAAGCATCTTACCAGATTGGAAATGCTGAAAGTTCAGATGCAACTTCCGGATCGCTAACAATCATCAGCAAAACAGATGATCGAATAAAAGGTACTTTTCAGTTTACAGCTGTAACGGGACAAGCAATCACAGAGGGAGCTTTTGATGTAGAATATTAATAACAAAACCCTTAATGACATATATAATCCCGATTCGTCGGGATTTTTTTATGGCATAAAGATTGACTTTAATAATAGAATATTCAACTAATATTCTTAAATTAGGTTGATATTCAATGAAGTAAACATTAAGCCTATATTAATTTATAGTGCAGGTGTTTTTTGTATAATGACAAAATGACTTAAATACTATATGTCGAATCAAAAGATCATAACCATTGACAACTTGTCACTACAGGAATTCGATTCTGAAGCGGAGTTAATCCCGTTGTTGACCCCAGAAGACGAAGAGGAAATGAACAACGAAGAACTTCCTGAAGACTTACCGATACTACCTTTGCGGAATACCGTTCTATTTCCCGGAGTTGTAATTCCGATTACCGCTGGTCGTGATAAATCAATTAAGTTGATTAATGATGCCAATGCTGGAAATAAAATCATCGGAGTTGTTTCTCAGATGAACGAGGAAGACGAAGATCCTACGCAAAATGATATCAATAAAGTGGGTACCGTTGCGAGAATCTTGCGCATCCTTAAAATGCCAGATGGAAACATTACCGTTATCCTGCAAGGAAAAAAGCGTTTTGAAATAGATACTATTACAACCGAAGTTCCCTATATCAGAGCAACCATAAAAGAAGTTCCAGAAAAGCGTCCTAAAAAAGGCGAGAAGGAATTTAATGCAATCATAGATTCATTGAAAGAATTGGCAACTCAAATTATTCAAGAGAGTCCGAACATTCCAACGGAAGCTACCTTTGCAATAAAAAACATCGAGAGTCAATCATTTTTGGTGAATTTTGTTTCTTCAAATATGAATCTTTCAGTTAAAGAAAAACAAGACTTGCTTGCTATCAATGACTTAAAAGATAGAGCTTTAGAAACGTTGCGTTTTATGAACTTAGAGTTGCAGAAACTCGAATTAAAAAACAATATCCAATCAAAAGTTCGTTTTGATTTGGACCAGCAACAGCGTGAATATTTTTTACATCAGCAAATGAAAACCATCCAAGAAGAACTGGGTGGCGTTTCGCATGAAGAAGAAATTGAGGAGATGCGCCAAAAGGCGAAAACCAAAAAATGGGACGAAAAGACGCAAAAGCATTTCGAGAAGGAATTGTCGAAAATGCAACGAATGAATCCGCAGGCTCCTGATTTTGGCATCCAAAGAAACTACCTTGAATTGTTTCTAGAATTGCCTTGGAATCATTTTTCAAAAGACAAATTCGATTTAAAGCAAGCCCAGAAAGTTTTGGACAGAGATCATTTTGGTTTAGAAGATGTAAAAAAGAGAATGATCGAGCATCTGGCAGTTTTAAAATTGCGTAACGATATGAAATCACCGATCCTTTGCCTGACTGGACCTCCTGGAGTAGGAAAAACTTCCATCGGTAAATCGGTTGCCGAAGCTTTGGGTAGGGAATATGTGCGTATTTCCTTAGGTGGTTTGCGTGACGAAGCTGAAATTCGTGGGCATAGAAAAACCTATATTGGAGCGATGCCTGGTAGAATCATCCAAAGTTTGAAAAAAGCAGGAACATCCAATCCAGTTTTTGTATTGGATGAAATAGATAAATTGTCAAGCAGCCACAATGGTGATCCTTCGTCAGCATTGCTTGAAGTTTTAGACCCTGAGCAAAACAAGGAGTTTTACGACAATTTCCTTGAAATGGGTTATGATTTATCAAAGGTGATGTTCATAGCGACGTCAAACAATATGGCAACCATTCAGCCTGCCTTACGCGATAGGATGGAAGTTATCAAGATGTCCGGTTATACCATCGAAGAAAAAGTGGAAATTGCCCGAAAACATTTGCTTCCAAAACAATTGAAAGAACACGGTTTAACAGCTAAACACTTGACTGTTGGTAAAAAACAATTGGAATTAATTGTAGAAGGTTATACACGCGAATCGGGTGTCAGAGGTTTAGAGAATAAAGTCGCACAGGTAATTCGTAACGTTGCAAAATCGGTTGCAATGGAAGAGGAATACAATGTAAAACTTACAGACGAAGACGTCATAAAAATTCTTGGCGTTCCAAGGATGCAACGCGATAAATCTGAAAGCAATGAAGTGGCCGGAGTGGTTACAGGATTAGCTTGGACGAGCGTTGGTGGTGATATATTATTCATCGAATCCTTGATATCTAAAGGAAAGGGCAGTATGACCATGACCGGAAATTTAGGTACGGTTATGAAAGAGTCCACTACAATTGCCTTGGAATATATCAAAGCAAATGCAGAAAAATTAGGTGTTGACCCAGAAGTTCTTACGAAATACAATGTTCACATCCACGTTCCGGAAGGAGCAACTCCAAAAGATGGTCCTAGTGCAGGAATTGCAATGTTAACGTCTCTTGTTTCTGTTTTCAAACAAAAAAGAATCAAGAAAAACCTTGCCATGACGGGTGAAATTACGTTACGCGGAAAAGTGCTTCCTGTTGGTGGGATCAAGGAAAAAATCCTTGCAGCTAAAAGAGCGAACATCAAGGAAATCATTCTTTGTCACGAAAACAAACGTGATATTGATGAAATCAAGCCAGAATATGTGGAAGGTTTGACTTTTCATTACGTAAAAGAAATGAGCGAAGTTTTGGACATAGCCATTACCGACCAAAATGCTAAAAACGCTAAAATATTGAATTAAAGTAATTTGCTAATTTATATTTACATAAAAAGTTTAATCCTAACCGATTAAACTTTTTTTTTCAGCCTTGCAATAATTTTTAATTCCTCATTTTTAATTTTTAATTGCAACTGAAAAAAATAATATCTTCGCATTTCCGTTATAGGATAAGTAAATTGGTAAATCCTCTATGTTTAAAAAACTCTCGATTGCTGTTTTGATGCTTTTTTGCGCTGTAAGTTACAGTCAGATAGGCGGTAAATCAGTTTATCAGTTTTTAAATCTGATCACTTCTCCACGACAGGCCGCTTTGGGCGGAAAAATTCTTACCATCTACGATTACGACGTCAATCAGGCGATGTACAATCCTGCAACCATTAATGCTGAAATGGATAACCATCTTTCGATGAACTACGGAAGCCTCTTTGGTGAAGTCACTTATGGAACCGCAAATTATGCTTATACATACGACCGACATCTGCAGACTTTCCACGCAGGAGTCAACTACGTCAACTACGGAAATTTTGAGGGCTACGACGAAAATGGAAATTATACTTCCGATTTTACAGGAAGCGAAACCGCGCTTTCTTTCGGATATGCATTCAATGTTCCGCATACGGACGTCTATCTCGGAGCAAATGCAAAACTGATTTCCTCAACTCTAGAAAGCTATAATTCTTTTGGTGGAGCCTTGGATTTAGGTGCTTTGTATGTCGATGATTATAACGATATTAACATCGCTTTTGCCATCCGAAACATCGGAACCCAATTCACAACTTATGCAGGAACACGAGAAAATCTTCCACTTGAAATCATGGCCGGAATCTCTCAGGAATTGGAACACGTTCCTTTAAGATGGCACCTTACCTTGGAAAATCTGCAACAATGGAACTTAGCTTTTTCAAATCCAGCACGAGCAGAAGGCACAATCGATGGAGGCCAGAACGAAGAAAAAGTGTCCTTTTTCAACAACGCTCTGCGTCACGTGATTCTTGGAGCCGAATTGTTTCCAGAAAAAGCCTTCAACCTCAGATTGGGTTATAATTTCCGAAGAGGTGAGGAGCTCAGGATTCTCGACCAACGAAACTTCTCCGGAATTTCCGTAGGTTTCGGACTCCGTTTCAACAAAATAAAATTCGATTATTCCTATTCACGCTATACTTTGGCAGGAAACACCAGTCTTTTCGGACTTACGATTAACTTTCAGGATTAGTATTTGGGCGTGCCACCATTTTCAAAAAGGCAAATTCAGTTTGCCCATAGCCTTTTTAAAAATGCTGTCGGGCTTTCCGTTACAATCTTTTCCTTAAAGAAAAAAGGAAAAGGCCATTATAAATAAAAGATAAGATTATGCAAATAACATATTTAAAAAAAATGAAGGAAAATCCAACGCATGATGGATTTACTAATGAAGGATTGTCTCAAACAGATATCCAACAGTTAGAATTAATATTTAACAATGGAAATCCATTTCCTAAAGTACTAAAAGAATTCCTGTATTTAGCGGGGGGATATTGTTGTTACGTTCAATTTAATGGAACTAGTGGAATTAATAGTATCATTGAGAATCACAACCAACTAAATGAAGATTTAGAAGAATTTTACGATGTTGTAATAGATAGACCTCATTTTTACCTTGAAACTGAAAATATTGATTATGCTGTATTTATGTTTTTAGATGAGGGGGATAATCCTATCATCAATTATATGCTCCAAGAAGTTGATCCTACTCCAAGTCATTACTATGAGAGAGCTTGTACTTTTCCTGAGTTTATAGATGCTAGAATACAAAACGTATTAGATGGATATCCTCTTTTCTAAAAATGTTTTTTATCTACTAAAATCACGGCAATAGAAAATTTGCAAAATTCCTTCTGTATTCATAATATTTTAACCATCAGATATATTTAATTATTATTGGAATTAAAATGGGTAGGAATATAAACTCCACAATCATCAAGCAAGCAAAACCGCAAAACATCGAATATTCCCACAAAGCTTTTCAAACTTTATTTTATCTTTGCGACTTAGTGCCTTCGTGGCGAAAATAAATATGAAAAAAATCACCATCGCCATCGACGGATTTTCCTCCACAGGAAAAAGCACCTTAGCCAAGCAATTGGCCAAACACCTCGGATATGTTTATGTAGATACAGGTGCAATGTACCGTGCCGTTGCCTATTTCGCAATGGATAACGGTTACATCAACCAAGAATCTTTTGATAAGGAAACTTTGATAAATGCCTTGCCGGACATCAACCTTAAATTTCAATTCAATCCCGAATTGGGTTTTGCCGAAATGTTTTTGAACGATGTAAATGTTGAAAAGGAAATCCGCACCATTGAAGTCTCCAATTATGTGAGCCGTGTTGCCGAAGTTTCAGAAGTTCGTGCCAAATTGGTGGAACAGCAGCAGCAGATGGGTAAAGACAAGGCAATAGTAATGGACGGAAGGGACATTGGAACGGTTGTCTTTCCAGATGCCGAACTCAAGATATTTATGACGGCAAGTGCTTCAACAAGAGCACGAAGACGTTTTGATGAACTGCAGCAAAAAGGCGATAGCGTTTCGTATGAAGAAGTATTGAAAAACGTTCAAGAACGCGACCATATCGATACCCACAGAGAAGATTCTCCTTTAGTTATTGCAAACGACGCAATAGAAATTGACAATTCCGACCTTACAAGAGAAGAACAGTTTGCGACCGTTTTGGATCTTGTAAATGAAACTACGAAAACGGTGTAATTTTTTGTTTATCTCATTTTTAATAGTAGATTTACGGGCTGTAAAATTTTCAAAAGCGCAATAATATTTTTATGGGAATCAAGAATAGATTAATCTCAATGAGCTTTCTTCAGTTTTTTGTTTGGGGAGCCTGGCTTATCACAATTGCAAATTATTGGTTTGGAACCAAACAATGGGAGGGAACCCAATTCGGGTTGGTTTTCGGAACAATGGGAATCGCTTCCTTATTTATGCCTACTCTAACCGGTATCATTGCCGACAGATGGATAAATGCTGAAAAACTCTACGGAATACTTCATATTTTGTATGCGGGAGTTTTGTTCTATCTGCCACAAGTTGCCGATCCTTCTACTTTTATATATGTGATGCTTTTGGCGATGTGTTTTTATATGCCAACAATTTCCTTGAGCAACTCTATTTCTTACACTTCATTGAAATTGAATAATAATGATGTTGTAAAGGATTTTCCACCAATTCGCGTTTTTGGTACTATTGGATTTATTGTAGCCATGTGGATTACAAATCTGACGGGAAATAAAGCAACGGAATATCAATTTTATATCGCAGGAATTGCCGCATTGCTTTTAGGTTTTTATGCCTTTACGCTTCCAAAATGCGAACCGCAAAGATTGACAAAGGAAAATGCTTCTTTAACGGAGACTTTAGGTTTGGAAGCTTTCAAATTATTTGGAAGTTACAAGATGGCTTTGTTCTTTATCTTTTCGATGTTCTTGGGAGGTGCTTTGCAATTGACCAACGCCTACGGTGATGTTTTCTTGGATGAATTCAAACATTTTCCAAAATATGCCGATTCTTTTGTGGTGGAATATTCTACCATTATCATGTCGATTTCGCAGATTTCTGAAACGTTGTTTATTTTGGCAATTCCGTTTTTCTTGAAACGATTCGGTATCAAGCAAGTAATGTTGATTAGTATGCTGGCTTGGGTTTTGCGTTTTGGTCTGTTTGCTTTCAGCGATCCGGTTCAAGGATTGTGGATGATTATTTTGTCGTGTGTAGTCTACGGAATGGCATTCGATTTCTTTAATATTTCAGGGTCTTTGTTTGTGGAAACAAATACGGAACCTAAAAACCGTTCTTCTGCACAAGGTTTATTCATGATGATGACCAATGGTTTTGGTGCCATCCTGGGAAGTTTTACTTCTGGTTGGGCAATTGATAAATATTTTACAAAGACTTTTAATAATACGACAGAGTTATCTGCATACCTTCAAACGGAAGAATCAAATACTTTGATGTCAGAGTTTATCAAGAATCACGGAATTACTGTTTCTGCTGATGGAGTTTTCAATAACCCTATTTTCATGAAGGATTGGCACAGCATCTGGATTTCGTTTGCGGTTTATGCTTTGGTAATTGCGATTGCTTTTGCGGTTTTGTTTAAACACAAGCACAATCCGGAGGAAGTTGAAAATGTGATGCATTAAAATAAATATAAAACCCGATAGAAACAACAATCTATCGGGTTTTGTTTTTTAAGTCAGTAACCATAATATTGGCAAAGCTATGATTAACTTATTAGCCCCGACTGGAGGGAAAATCCTTTTTGTTTTTTCTTTAAAAACAAAAAGATTTGCAAGGAAGGCGGGAAAATGGATTATTTTCAGCCCAAGTGTTTCGCTCCTAAAAATCTAAACTATAATATTTTGCAGTTTTAAAATTTATTATTAGTTTTGCAAACCTTTTGGCGGTCAGCGTTTCCATTAGGAATCAAATATTTAAGTAAAACAACTTCTGTTTTTTCTTATCGCATTAAGAAACGCAAGAAAATGCAGAATACAAATTTTTATCAGAACAAATGTCTGAACAATTAAAATCACAAGAAGAGTTTTTAGCTAATTTTAACTGGCACAATTTCCAAGAAGGTATTGATGCTGTTGATGAGAAAAACTTGCAAGAATTTGAAGAATTAGTAGCTAAAACTTTTATAGCAACTGATCAGGAAGAAGTAGTGGAAGGTGTTGTTGTAAGAATTACTGACAGAGATGCTATCGTTGATATCAACGCTAAATCGGAAGGTGTAATTTCTTTGAACGAATTCCGTTACAACCCGAACTTGAAAGTGGGTGACAAGGTAGAAGTATTGATTGACATCCGTGAGGATAAAACAGGTCAGTTGGTTCTTTCTCACAGAAAAGCACGTACGATCAAAGCTTGGGATAGAGTTATCGCAGCAAACGAAACAGGTGAAATCGTTAATGGTTTTGTGAAATGCAGAACTAAAGGTGGTATGATCGTTGACGTTTTTGGTATTGAAGCTTTCTTACCAGGATCTCAAATTGATGTTAAGCCTATTAGAGATTACGATGTTTACGTAAACAAAATGATGGAATTCAAAGTTGTGAAAATTAACCACGAATTTAAAAACGTTGTTGTTTCTCACAAAGCGCTTATCGAAGCGGATATTGAAGTACAGAAAAAAGAAATCATCGGTCAATTACAAAAAGGACAAGTATTAGAAGGTGTTGTTAAAAACATTACTTCTTATGGTGTGTTTATTGACTTAGGTGGTGTTGATGGATTGATTCACATTACTGACCTTTCTTGGTCAAGAATCAACCACCCAAGTGAAGTTCTTGAATTAGACCAAAAATTGAATGTTGTTATCCTTGATTTCGATGATGAGAAAACAAGAATCCAATTAGGTTTGAAACAATTGAACGCTCACCCATGGGATGCTTTGAGTGCTGACTTGAATGTTGGTGACAAAGTAAAAGGTAAAGTAGTTGTAATCGCTGATTACGGTGCATTTATCGAAGTTGCTGAAGGTGTTGAAGGTTTGATCCACGTTTCTGAAATGTCTTGGTCTACTCACTTGAGAAGTGCTCAGGATTTCGTAAAAGTTGGTGATGAAGTAGAAGCTGTAATCTTGACTCTTGATAGAGATGACCGTAAAATGTCATTGGGTATCAAACAAATGACACAAGATCCATGGACTGATATCACTTCTAAATACCCAGTTGGTTCTAAACACACAGGTATCGTTAGAAACTTTACAAACTTTGGAATTTTCGTAGAATTAGAAGAAGGAATTGATGGTTTGATCTACATTTCTGATCTTTCTTGGACTAAGAAAATCAAACATCCATCTGAATTTGTAAACGTTGGTGAAAAACTTGACGTTGTAGTATTAGAATTAGATGTTGATGGACGTAAATTATCTTTAGGTCACAAACAAACTACTGCTAATCCTTGGGACAAACATGAAGATGCTTTCGCTGTTGGAACTATCCACACAGGTGAAATCTCTGAAATCGTAGACAAAGGAGCTACTGTAGAATTCGCTGAAGATGTTGTTGCTTTTATCCCAACTCGTCACCTTGAAAAAGAAGACGGTAAAAAGTTGAAAAAAGGTGATTCTGCTGAATTCAAAGTTATCGAGTTCAACAAAGAATTCAAAAGAGTTGTAGCTTCTCACACAGCTATCTTCCGTGAAGAAGAAGAGAAAAACGTGAAAGCTCAAACTGAAAATAACAATGTTACTTCTTCAACTAATGCTTCTGCATCTACTTTAGGAGATAACAACGATATTCTTGCTGAATTGAAAGCTAAAATGGAAAAAGGAGGAAACTAATCTTTCTTAATCTGAATATGAAAGCCTCGTAGAAATACGGGGCTTTTTTTGTTTATAATTATCTAATAAAGATAGAGGAGGACTTTTATATACTTTGCGTCTTGGCGACTTTGCGAGCTATTATTCTCGCAAAGTCGCCAAGACGCAAAGTTTTTATAATGTATGACAATACAAAAAAAAATGACTTGAATTGCTTCAAGTCATTTTAATAGTAGTCTGTTTAAAATTATCTCAATACAGCTCCTAATTCTGTTTCAAAACTTTTCTGCAATTTGCTCATGATCTTGTCAATCTGAACATCGGTTAAAGTTTTGGTTGTATCTTGGATAGTGAAACTTACTGCATAAGATTTTTTACCTTCCGGAAGGTTGCTTCCTTGATATACGTCGAAAAGATTGATTCCTTTCAATAAACCTTTTTCAGATTGTCTTGCGATGTTGTAAATAGCATCAAATTGAATGCTATCATCTACCAAAAGAGCCAAGTCACGACGAACTTCTGGATACTTCGGGATTTCGGTAAATTTAATTTTATTTGAAATCAATTTTAAAATTACATTCCAATTAAAATCAGCATAGAAAACTTCTTGCTTGATATCAAATTCTTTTGCGATTGATTTTTTAACCGTTCCAAATTCTACAATCGTATCAGTGCCTAAATATACTGCAACTCCTTCGCTGAAAACGTCTGAATCTACTGGCTTGTTTTGTCCTTTTTCAATTCCTAATCTTGAAAGAATAGTATTCACGTATCCTTTGAATAAGAAGAAATCCGAAACCTTTTGATTGTTTGTCCAGCTTTCTGCCAAACGATTTCCAGTAATGAACATCGTCAAATGCTTGTGTTCTTCGTATCCACCAGGCAATTTATGGTAGGATTTTCCAAATTCGAATAATTTCAAATCGGCATTTCTTCTGTTGATGTTAAACGAAATGGCTTCCAAACCTGAAAACAATAATGATTGTCGCATGGCTGATAAATCCTTGCTTAATGGATTCAACATCATCACATTGAAATCGGCATTTAATTTTTCTGATAATTCTACATAATCAGGAGTGGTAAGCGAATTTGCCATCATTTCATTGAAGCCCAAAGAGGTCAATTGATTGGCAATGATATTCTGTACTTTGTAATCTTCCGTTCTTGGTGAATTGGAAACAGAAGCGTTGAATTTTTTAGTGATGTTGATGTTGTTATATCCGTAAACCCGAAGAATTTCTTCGATAACATCAATTTCTCGTTGAACATCGACACGGTAAGCTGGAATTATAAGTCCTAAACCAACATCTGAAACGCTGTTGATTTTGATGTCTAAAGAAGCCAATATTTTCTTGATGGTTTCCTTTGGCAGTTCCTGACCGATGATTTTTGCAGTTTTATTGAAATTCAAAACCACTGAAAAATCTTCCATCTTTTTAGGATAGATATCCACAACATCCGAAGTGATTTCACCACCTGCAACTTCAAGAATCAAAATAGCAGCTCTTTTCAAGGCATATTCTGTAATCGTTGGATCAATTCCTCTTTCAAATCGGAAAGAAGCATCAGTACTCAAAGTATGTCTTTTTGCCGTTTTTCTGATTGTAACCGGATTGAAATAGGCGCTTTCCAAGAAAATAGAACTTGTGGTTTCCGTAACGCCAGAGTTTTTTCCACCGAAAACACCTGCAAAACACATTGGTCCGTTTTCGTCGCAAATCATTAAATCTTCTTCGTGCAAAGTTCTTTCTACATCATCAAGAGTTGTGAATTTTGTTCCCGCTTCAACCGTTTTTACAATTACTTTATTGCCTTTTATTTTTGATGCATCGAAGGCGTGAAGTGGCTGTCCTAATTCATGAAGAACATAATTCGTAACGTCCACAATATTGTTTTTAGGTGTCAAACCAATTGCTTTCAAACGGTTTTGCAACCATTGAGGAGAGGGTTTTACCGTAATATTCGAAATCGTAACACCACAATATCTCGGAGCCAATTTTGAATCTTGAACCGAAACGTCCATTTTCAGGGTTCTTTTGTCAATCCTGAAATTAGAGATGGAAGGGGTAATCAATTCCGTAGAAATATTTTTCTGTAATAATCCAGCCCTCAAATCCCTTGCAACTCCCATGTGGCTCATTGCATCAGCACGATTAGGCGTCAAGCCAATTTCAAAAACTTCATCATTTTCAATATTGAAAACCTTTGCAACTGGAGTTCCTGGTTTTAAATCTTCATTCAAAATCATGATTCCGTCATGGCTTGTTCCAAGACCTAATTCGTCTTCGGCACAAATCATTCCGTGGCTTTCCTGATCGCGGATTTTTCCTTTTTTGATTACAAATGAATTACCTTCTTTATCATATAAAGTGGTCCCAATTGTTGCAACCGGCACTTTTTGTCCAGCAGCAACATTGCTAGCTCCGCAAACAATCTGAACTGGGTCACCATCGCCCAAATCAACAGTTGTCACTTTCAATCGGTCGGCATTTTGATGCTGAACACAGGTTAAAACGTGGCCCACTACAATTCCTTCCAATCCACCTTTTACAGATTGATATTTTTCTACACCTTCCACTTCAAGACCTAAATCAGTCAGTAGGGCAGATGTTTCTTCAGAATTCCAGTCGGTTTTGATGAATTGTTTTAACCAGTTATAGGATATTTTCATTTGTCAATTTTAATAAGGATGCAAATATAGTCAATGTTTTGTGAGGTTCAAAGTTGTAAAAGGGCAAAATGCTCCTGATTTATCAACTCTTTTATATGATTTCTTCTACATGTTTTTTTATGTTTTCAGAAATCTTTCTGGTAGGCAAATCGTTTTCGTCATCACCGAAAGGATCTTCAATTTCTTCGGCAATCAATTCCAAACTCGCCAAAACATAAAAGATAAAAACTACAACTGGAACAACATAATAACCAAGGCTGAAAGCATATCCAAATGGAAGTGTCATCACGTAGAAAAAGATGAATTTTTTGATAAAAGCACTGTAGGAATAGGGGATTGGTGTGTTTTTGATTCTTTCGCAAGCACCACAAATATCGGTAAACGACATAAATTCGTTGTTTAAAACAATCAATTGATCTCCTGAAATTTTTCCTTGAAGATGTAAATCGTTCAACTTTTCAAACATCAACTTTGCCACTTGATTGGGTTTGTGTTTGTGATGATCGATCTCTAAATCTAAATTGTCAAAAAGTTGTTTTCCCGTATCGCTGTTATGAAGGTGAATGTGCAAAACAGATGCATAATTTGGAATTGCTTTTCGAAAGAATGCCTTGTCTTCTTCATTTTTCAAAAGAACGGCCAATTTAATGGCAAAATTTCGGCTGTTATTTACCAATGATCCCCATAATCTTCGACCTTCCCACCAACGGTCGTAGGCTGTATTGGTTCGGAAAACAAGCAATAGCGAAATCACGAAACCTAACATTCCGTGCATTATCGTAATGTTTTTGATGTAATTGGTATCGGAAAGCTTCCAATATTCAACCTCTAAATAGCCGACCGCGCCAGAATAGATACCGATGGCAAGCATTATTGGGATTAATTTTCGGAAAGTATCTGCTTTGTGAAAACGGAAAATAAAGGTAAACCAATCCTTTGTATTGTATGAAACCATCTAGCGTTGAATTTTCATCAAATTTAATTGAAAAATCGGTTTGTGCAACTAATCAAAATTAAGATTTCCTGCCAATTCTTTTAAGGCAATTTCTGAGATTTTTGCTTGGTATTGGGCATTACTGTTTCGCACTTTTGCATTGATGTAATTCAGCTGGGCCGTTCTGAATTCCAAAGTAGTTGTAGTGATGGTTCCAATTCTGAATTTCTCAAACGTAATGTCCATATTTTGCTTGGCAATTTCTTCGTTTTTGGCCTCCAATTTACTCAATTGCAAGTTGGTCATATAGGTTTGATAAGCAGTTGAAAGTTGCGTGTTCAAAGCCAATTTCTGCTGGTCTATCAATATTTGGGAATTTTCAATCTGTAGCTTTGCAATCCTTTCGTTTCGATTCTGCAAACCTCCATTGAAAATATTCATTGTAGCATTGATACCATACACAAAACCTTTTCCGGATGATTGCGTAATAAAGCCCAATGAAGCTTCAGAACGGGTAAAGTTGTAGCCCGAACTGATGTTTACGGTTGGATATCGATCGCCCTTTATCTGCTTTAATTCCAATTCAGCCACTCTCTTATTAATGACTTGTGCTTGCAATTGGGGATTTTGTTTTTCTGCCAAAATCATCAAATCGGGTAGGAGTAGGCTTTCGTCTATTTGAACTTCTTCTTTGACTTTAAAGTCGATATTTGGATCCCTTGCTAGGATTTGGTTCAATTGGATTTTGGTATTGGCATACAACTCTTTTTGTCTTAAAAATTCAGTGGTATCGGTGTTTAAATCAACTTGAGCGTTCAAGACTTCCAGTTTTGAAGCTTTTCCAATTGTATATCTATTCGTTGCAGTTGTGACTCTAACATTTGAAATGACGATTGTGGTGTCTAAAGCTGATAACTGTTGCTGTTGCTGAACGATGTCATAATAAGTCGTAATGACATCACTGATTTTGGTTAAGATTGTAAGCTTCAGTTCGGCATCGCCTAATTTTTCCAATTCTTTGAGCTGATTGTGTCTTGCAAACATTCGCATTCCATCAAACACAGTCCAATTTAAGGCCACTCCATAGGTAAGATTAAGGTTTCTAGCATTGTCCAATTCCCGCTCCGTTCCATCGCCTTGTGTTTGCTTTGTATCCAAAATACTGTTGTTATTGGTAACGTTGGCAGTTAAACTTGGCAGAATTCCAGCATTAGCCAAACTTACATTTTGCTGATCAATTTTCAGATCATTGGAAGCAATCTTGATTTCAAAATTATTTTCCAAAGCGATTTTTACAGCATCTTCAACCGTCAACGTTTCCTGAGACTTCATTGAGAAACCAGCAAGAAATACCAAGCAAATACTAAAAATGAGTTTACGATTCATAGCACTATTCATTTTCATATTCTTTTATATTATCAAATTCAGGACGGTGTTTTTTTTCTCTTGACCACATAAAATAGATCGCTGGAATGACGAAAAGCGTTAAAATCAACGAGAATAAAGTTCCTCCAACGATTACGACACCCATCCCAATTCTACTTGTGGATGCGGCTCCAAGTGACATTGCAATTGGCAAAGCGCCAAGAGCAATAGCTAAACTTGTCATTAAAATAGGACGAAGTCGGGATTCCGATGCCTCCATGATGGCTTCCATTTTTGATTTTCCTTGCTCTCGAAGTTGGTTTGCAAATTCGACAATCAAGATACCATTTTTGGTTACCAGACCAATCAACATAATGGTCCCAATCTGACTGAAGATATTCCAAGTCTGATCGAAAAGCCACAATGAAAATAAAGCTCCGGCAACAGCCATTGGTACCGTTAGGATAATGATGAACGGATCTATGAAACTTTCAAATTGTGCGGCCAAAATCAAGAAAATAAGCAATAATGCCAATCCGAATGCAAACGAAGTATTGGAATTACTTTCCACAAAATCGCGTGATTCTCCACTTAAATCCGTCGTAAAACTTTCATCTAAAACCTTTTCTTTGACTCTTTCCATGGCAGCAATTCCATCACTGATGCTTTTTCCTGGTGCCAAACCTGCGGAAACCGTAGCCGACATATAGCGGTTGTTATGGTACAATTGAGGCGGGCTGCTTTGTTCTTCAATAGTCACCAAGTTATCCAGTTGAATCAAATCGCCGTTGTTATTTCTAACAAACATCGAAGTCAAATCCATCGGCGCATTTCGGTCTTTCTTGTCAAATTGCCCCATCACTTGGTACTGCTTTCCATTCATCATAAAATAACCAAAACGTTGTCCGCTCAAAGAAAGTTGTAGTGTTTGTGCCACATCAATGACAGAAACTCCTAAACTTTGTGCTTTTTCACGGTCAATCGTGACGTAAATTTCTGGTTTATTAAACTTTAGGTTAACATCTGTAATTGAGAATGTTGGGTCGTTTGCAACTTCGTCCATAAACTCAGGAATCTTTTCTTGAAGTTTTTGAAAATTCGGAGCCTGAATGATGTATTGAATCGGTAATCCGCCACGACGGTTGACGGCAATGGTTGGGGTTTCCGAAACGGATACTTTTGCTTCCGAATATTGCTTGGTCCATTTGGACAAATTATCTGCAATCTCTTTTTGCGAACGATCTCTTTCGTTGGCTTCTACCAATGCAATTCTTGCACGTCCACTATTAACAGAAGAAGCACCAAAACCTGGAGAAGTAATAATCAAACTCACTTTCTTTTCAGGAATGGAATCATTTATCAACTCTGTCAGTTCGTTCATAAAGCGGTCCATATAATCGTAGGAAGCACCTTCTGGAGCAGTTACATTTACACTCACAAAACTTCTATCGTCATAAGGTGCAGTTTCTTTTTGTAATATGCCAAAAAACAAAATGATCAAACCGATACAACCAATCAGAATTGGGAAACTCAACCATTTCCTCTTCATAAAACTTTTTAAAGAATCTGCATAACCTGAATTTAATTTCAAGAAATAGGGCTCACTCCAATTGTAGAATTTAGATTTTTTCTGTTCGCCACCTTTCATCAGATAGGCATTCAGCATTGGTGTCAAGGTCAACGACACAAAAGCCGAAATTAAAACTGCGGCACCAATGACGACGCCAAATTCCCGAAATAGTCGTCCGACAAATCCTTCCAAGAAAATAACCGGCAAGAATACAGCCGCCAAAGTGATTGAAATAGAAATTACGGCAAAGAAAATTTCATTGGAACCCCTTATCGCTGCTTCAATCGGTGACATTCCTTCCTCTACTTTTTTGAAGATGTTTTCCGTTACCACGATACCATCATCTACAACCAATCCGGTTGCCAATACAATCGCTAACAGCGTCAATACATTTATGGAGAATCCAAAAAGCCACATGATGAAGAAGGTGGCAATCAACGAAACCGGAATATCTATTAATGGACGGAAGGCAATCGCCCAATTTCTGAAGAATAAATAAATAATTAAAACAACAAGAATAATTGCAATTAAAAGCGTCTCAGCAACTTCAAGAACAGCTTTCTTCACAAAAAGCGTATTGTCAATCGCTATATTTAATTTGAAATCGGCTGGTAAATCCTTCTTTAATTGTTCGTATTGAACATAAAAAGCGTCTGCAATTTCCAGATAATTTGTTCCCGGTTGGGGAATAATTGCCATACCCACCATCGGCTGTCCGGAATCACTCAATTTAGTTTCAAGATTTTCGGCTTCCAATGAGGCGTTTCCAATATCAATGAAACGGACAATCTTTTCGCCTTCGGCACGTATGATAATGTTGTTAAATTGTTCTTCATTGGAAAGATTCCCTAATGTCTTTACCGTCAATTCTGTATTGGCACCCGTTAATTTTCCTGATGGAAGTTCCACGTTTTGAGCGTTTAGCGCTTGCAGAACATCCGAAACCGTAACACCATAAGAAGCCAATTTTACAGGATCAATCCACAATCGCATCGCATATTTTCGTTGTCCCCAAATCTGGACACTACTGACTCCGGGAATCGTCTGCAATCTTTGTGCAATCACGTTATCGGCATAATCTGAAAGTTCCAAGACGTTTTTCTTGTCGCTCTGAACTGTCATCGTAATAATGGGCTCCGAATCGGCATCAGCCTTAGAAACAACAGGAGGAGCATCAATATCTTGCGGTAGGCTTCTAATCGCTTGCGAAACTTTGTCACGGACATCGTTCGCCGCTTCCTCAAGATTTTTATCCAAATTAAATTCGATGGTAATATTACTCGAACCCTGATTGGAAGAAGAAGTGATGTTTCGGATTCCGTCAATGGAGTTGATGGCTTTTTCGAGAGGTTCGGTAATTTGCGACTCTATGATATCGGCATTGGCACCCGAATAGCTCGTTCTTACCGAAATTTGAGCAGGGTCAATCGATGGAAATTCACGAATTCCCAAATAAGTGTAGCCAATAATTCCAAACAGAATCAGAGATACATTCATTACAATCGTCAGAACCGGCCTTTTTATACTTAAAGTAGATAAACTCATTAGATTTTAGATTTTAGATTTCTGATTTAGGATTGACCTAAATTGAAATCTATTTTTGAATTTTTACTTTTACCGGACTTCCATCTTTCAAGGTCATTACACCAGAAGTCAGTACAGTGTCGCCCGCTTTTAAACCTGATGTGATCAAGATGTCTTTGTCAGTTCTTGCTCCCGTTTCCACGATTATTTCTTTGGCTTGACCATTTTTAGAAACAAAAATCTTCTTTCCATTTTGAATCGGAATCAAGGCTTCGGTAGGGACGAGTAGGGCATCTGATAACTTTTCCAGGGGAAGCGTCACATTAGCGAAAGTTCCAGGAAATAATTTACCTTCTGGATTCTGTGCAATCGCGCGAAGTTTCAAAGTCCTTGTTGCCACTTCAATTTCTGGTTCGATGGCATAAATTTTGGCAGTAAATTTTTCCTTCGAACCTGCTGTCGTAAAAGTAAGTGTACTGTTCACTTTCATCTGAGAAGCATATTTCTCCGGAATCGAAAAGGTAATTTTAAGTTGGTTGGTATTGACAAGCTTTGCAATCAAGGTAGTTGGCGTTACATAAGCTCCTTGTGAAATATAGCGCAAGCCAATTTTTCCTGAGAACGGAGCTCTTACAGTAGCCTTTGCCAATTGTGCTTGAATCAGTTGTGCTTGTGCTTTCGCAGATAAAAAATCAGCACTTGCAATGTCGTATTCTTCTTGGCTGATGGCTTCCTTTTGCAACAATAATTTTGCCCTTCTTTCATTTTCGGAAGATAAATTCTGAGCCGTTTTTACTTGTGCCAATTGTGCACGAAGCTCTGTATCATTTACTTTAAAGAGGATTTGTCCTTTTGTTACCGAGCTACCTTCCTTAAAATTGATGCTTTCCACAATTCCCGAAACCTCGCTTCTCAAATCAATCTGCTCATTGGCTTCAATGGAACCCGAAAGCGAAAGATTATCAGCAAACTCTTGGGGTTGCAATACAATTCCGCTTACACCGATAGGTTGTTTTTTATCTCCGCCTTTAGAAGCATTTTTTTCGTCACCGGCACTATTTTCTGAAATTCTGTAAGCTATGAAGGCACCGATTCCTACAATAATTAAGGTGTAAACGATGTATTTTATTTTCATAATGTGATAAAAAGTAGGGATGAATTTAGTTTTGAACAAAACTAAACCTTATAAAGCAGACTGTTTATTATCGTTAAATATTATTTAACAGTTGTTTGTGTTAAATTTAAAGGCAGTCTAGCTGATGTAATTCCAGATGTTTTTCTTTTTTGAAAGTTCGATGAAGATTTTTCGGAGGGTTTGATGTTCGGGTTTTTCCATAGAGGCATCGTCCTTTAAAAGTTTCATCGCATGATGTCTAGCCAATTGCAAAATATCTTTATCCCGAACAATATCAGCGATTTGAAGATTTAAAACGCCACTTTGCTGGGTTCCCATGATATCACCGGGACCACGAAGTTTCAAATCAACTTCGGCAATTTCAAAACCGTCATTGGTTCGTACCATCGTTTCCATTCGGATCTTGCTGTCGTTTGAAAGCTTATGCGAAGTCATCATGATGCAATAACTTTGTTCAGCACCACGACCCACACGACCACGAAGCTGATGAAGTTGCGAAAGCCCAAAACGTTCGGCACTTTCAATAATCATCACACTGGCATTGGGAACATTAACACCCACTTCTATAACGGTTGTCGCGACCATAATCTGGGTTTTGCCTTTCGAAAAACGTTCCATTTCAGCATCCTTGTCTGCAGGTTTCATTTTGCCGTGAACAATTGAAATCGCATATTCGGGCAAAGGGAAATCCCTTGAAATGCTTTCATAACCGTCCATCAAATCCTTGTAATCCATTTTCTCAGATTCTTGAATCAACGGATAAACGATATAAATCTGTCGCCCTTTTGCAATTTCATCTTTAAGAAATTTCCAAACCTTCAATCGGTTGGAATCAAATCGATGAACGGTTTGGATGGGTTTTCTGCCAGGAGGCAATTCATCAATAACCGAAATATCCAAATCACCATATAAACTCATCGCCAAAGTTCTTGGAATTGGCGTTGCCGTCATCACTAAAATGTGTGGAGGAATGTCATTTTTCTTCCAAAGTTTCGACCTTTGTTCTACGCCAAAACGATGCTGTTCGTCGATTACGGCAAGTCCAAGATTGTGAAATTGAACTTTATCTTCTAATAAAGCATGCGTTCCGATAAGAATATGTAAAGTGCCGTTTATCAGCTCTTCATGAATTATTTTCCTATCAGCAGTTTTGGTCGAACCCGTTAGTATTTTGATGTTGATGTCTAAATTTTGAGCCAATTCGGTTAGTCCTTTGAAATGCTGATTGGCGAGGATTTCAGTAGGAGCCATCAAACACGCCTGGAAACCATTGTCCAACGCCAGAAGCATCGTCATCAAAGCCACAATTGTCTTTCCCGAACCTACGTCTCCTTGAAGCAAACGATTCATTTGGGCATTGCTTCCCATATCGTTTCGAATTTCCTTCAGCACTCTTTTTTGGGCATTTGTCAGATCAAAAGGCAAATGATTCTTGAAGAAATTGTTGAAATTTTCGCCCACTTTATCAAAAGGATGCCCTTTTACTTTGTGCTTTTGAATCAGATTTTTAGTAATCAATTGCAGTTGGATGAAAAACAATTCTTCAAATTTCAATCGGAATTGGGCTCTAGCCAAAATATCGGCACTTTTCGGAAAATGGATGTTGAATAAGGCGGCGTTTTTCGGGATCAGCTTTAATTCTTCTATGATATAATCAGGAAGCGTCTCACTGAAAAGTGCCTGGGTTTCGAGAAATAGCTGCTGCATCATTTTATTGATGGCTCGGTTACTGATGCCTCTGTTGGTAAGCGTTTCTGTCGATGGATAAACCGGTTGCATTGCCGAACGAAGGCTTTGTTCATGCTCCGAAAGCAGTTCAATTTCAGGATGTGCCATATTGAACAATCCGTTGAAAGATGTGCATTTTCCAAAAATGACAACAAATACATTCAGTTTCAAACTCTCGCGGATCCATTTATGGCCTTGAAACCAAACGAGTTCCATTTGTCCGGTATCGTCCACAAAGGTAGCCACAAGACGTTTTCCTCTCTTTTGTTCAACGGTTTTGATGTTGATTATTTTTCCGATAATCTGAACTTCGGCATTGTTGTGCTGCAGTTCATTGATTTTATAATACCGCGTCCGGTCAATATATCTATTTGGAAAAAAATTGATTAGGTCTTGGTATTTGTGAATCCCCAGCTCTTTTCGAAGCAGTTCGCCACGATTCGGGCCAACGCCTTTAAGGTATTCGATTGGAGTTTGGAGGAGATTATAGGACATTTAGTTGATTTGGAAATAAATTGATTTGATGATTTGAAAATGAAAAAGCAGAACTAAAATTATCAAAAGCGAAGATAGTTTTTAATTGGGAATTTTAAAATTGATTTTTTTTGGAACCAGTAAGAGATTAAGGTTCATTAAGCCTTAATTTTCTTAATACCTTAATGGTTTGATTTTTTTATGATACATTTGAAATTATAAATAACAAGAATATGACAACGCATCTCGCATTACTTCGTGGCATCAATGTTTCCGGGCATAATATGATCAAAATGGAAGCTTTAAAGACTACTCTGGAAGCCATCGGTTTTCAGAATGTAACCACTTATATCCAATCAGGAAATGTTTTTGTGGACACAGAGGAAGAAAATGCTTCCAAAGTTGGTTTTATGATCAAACAGGAAATTTTCAAGGTTTTTGGGCATGAAGTTCCTGTAATCGTTATTGCAAAGAATGACTTGTCAGCTTGCTTTAAAAACAATCCGTTTTTGAATGAAAAAGACGTAGATACCAAGAAGTTATATGTCGCTTTTGTTTCGATTGCCTTGAAAAAGGAAAGTATCAATGATTTAAAAATGAGTCAGTTTAAGCCAGATGAAGTGAGTATCGATGAAAACAGAATCTATATCAAATATGCCGTTGGTGCAGGTAAAACTCGATTGGACCAAAAATATATTGAAAAGAAATTAAACGTCATTTCCACCATCCGAAATTGGAATACCGTGACACAGTTGTTGAAAATGTTTGAAGAAAAATAACCTAATTTTCTATCAAACCTTTGTAAATTTGGAGTTCTGATATTTTTTAAAATGAAGCAACTCCAATTTTTTCTTATACTTTTTCCTTCTTTTCTTTTTTCTCAGCAAACAAAATTAGTTGATTTTAAAAGCGTAAACGCCGATATTACCGTGAATCCGATTGATAAATCAGTTTCAGGAAAAGTAGAATATACCTTTGAAGTTTTGGCGGATATTGACACCATTCGGCTTGATGCTAAAAATTTGAATTTCAATAATGTAAAAGTCAATAATCAGATGTATAAATTCAGTAATTCAGCTAAGGAATTATTGATTTATCAAGGATATAAAAAGGGAAATAATACTTTAAGTTTTGAATATTCGGCCAATCCAAAACAGACGATGTACTTTGTTGGTACAGGCGAAAACATGCAAATCTGGACACAAGGTCAAGGAAAATACACCAGCCATTGGTTTCCAAGTTTTGATGATATGAACGAGAAAGTCATCTTTAATATGCGCATAACTTATGATAAAAATTATAGAGTCATCTCAAATGGAATTCTAGAAAACAAAACCGAAAGCGGAAACAATTTTATCTGGAATTATAAGATGAAAAAACCGATGAGCTCGTATTTATTGATGCTGGCTATTGGAAAATTCGAAAAACAAACCTTAACATCAACTTCGGGAACACTTTTGGAAAACTATATTTCGCCAGAAGATGTTTCGAAATTTGAACCAACTTACAGATATACCAAACAGATTTTTGATTTCTTCGAAAAGGAGATTGGCGTGAACTATCCATGGGAAATTTACCGTCAGATTCCGGCAAAGGATTTCTTGTACGGTGGAATGGAAAACACGACTTCCACGATTTTTTCCCAGTATTATGTTGTAGATGAAACAGGCTTTAATGACCTGACCTATATCAATGTCAATGCACACGAGCTTGCCCATCAATGGTTTGGCGATTTGATTACGGCAACATCTGGAAAACACCATTGGCTTCAGGAAGGTTTTGCCACCTACTATGCACTTTTGGCCGAGAAGGAACTCTTTGGCGAAGACCATTTCAATTGGGAAATGTATGAAATTGCCGAAAGATTGCAACAAGCATCTAAAACCGATACCATTCCGATTTTGAATGAAAAGGCGAGCTCGCTGAGTTTCTACCAAAAAGGAGCTTGGGCTTTGCATGTTTTACGTGAAAACGTTGGACACAAAAATTTTCAGAAAGCCGTTAAAAGCTATCTAAAAAAATATGGTTTTAAAAATGTAAACACCGATGATTTTTTTGCTGAAATCAAAAAAGTTTCCAAATACGATACCAAGAAATTTCAAGAAGTTTGGTTGGAAAGTCCCGTGTTTCAAGTGAAGGAAGTGATGGCGATTTTAAATAAAAATAAATTCATCCAACACTATTTTGAAGTTTCGGAATTGAAAGATATTTCGTTTTCTCAGAAAAAAAACCAAATCGAAGCATTATTGAAATCGGATGTTTTTTATCCGATAAAGGAAGAAATCATCTATCAATTGCAGGATTTGGCTTATGAGGAAAAGGCCGATTTTCTAAAAACTGCCATGCAGACGAAGGACTTCAAAACACGTCAGGCCATTGCCAAAACAATGCGTAAAGTTCCAACAGATTTTAAAGCTGAATACGAGACATTGCTTGACGACGATTCCTACATCACAAAGGAAATTGCAATGAATGTCTATTTCTCTGAGTTTCCGGATGACCAACAATGGTTACTTGAAAAAACTAAGGATTGGATAGGTTTTAATGACAAGAACCTTCGTGTTTTGTGGCTGACACTCGCTTTGCGAAAAAAAGATTATCAGCCTGAAAATAACGTAAAATTCTACGAAGAATTGTTGCAATATGCTTCACCAAATTATGAAAGTACCTTGCGTCAAAATGCCTTGACCAAGCTTTTGTATTTGGATAAGAATGACATCAACCCAATGAAATATTTGGTGAATGGATTGGTAAGCCACAGATGGCAATTCTCAAAATATTCAAGGGATAATATCCGTGCTTTGTTGAAAAGCGATAAGCATCGAAAGTACTTTGAATCCATTGTTGCTGAACTTCCAGAAAATGAACAATTCCAGTTGAACCGATTACTAAATGAAAAAATATGAGAGCATTAGTGATTTCAGGAGGTGGAAGTAAAGGGGCTTTTGCGGGAGGCGTTGCGCAATATTTGATGCAGGAAAAAAAATACCAATATGATTTGCTGTTGGGAACTTCAACGGGAAGTTTGCTGATTCCGCATTTGGCGTTGGGAAATATCGACAAGATTTACGGCATCTATACCAATGTCAATATGGAGAAGATTTTCAGTATCAATCCGTTTGTAATCAAACAAAAAGAGGATGTTGATATTGTAACCATCAATCATTTCAATGTAATCAAGCAATTTTTCAAAGGAAAAAGAACCTTTGGCGAAAGCCAGAATTTAAGAAAATACATTCGGGAGAATTTTTCGCTTTCGGAGTTCAATCAGTTGAAATCTTCGAATTGCAATATTGTCATTACGGTTACGAATTTGTCCAAAAACGATGTAGAATACAAGTGCATTCGTGATTTTGAATACGATGAATTTTGCGACTGGATTTGGATTTCCTGCAACTATATTCCGTTTATGAGTTTGGTTACAAAGAATGAATGCGAATATGGTGATGGTGGATTTTCAAGTCTGGTGCCCATCCGCGAAGCCATCAATAGGGGGGCAAAAGAAATAGACGTGATTATTTTAGAAACCGAAACACAAACAGCTCCAAGAACCATCGGAAAAAATCCGTTTTCATTGATGGTCGATTTGTTTCAGACACTTTTGAATCAGGTTGAAAAACACGATATCACTATCGGAAAGTTATCAGCAAAGAATAAAGATGTAAAACTGAATTTATATCATACTCCTATAAAACTGACGGACAATGCCTTGATTTTTAATAAAAAACAGATGAAAAAATGGTGGCACGATGGATTTGAATACGCCCAAAATAAGAGTGAAGTTATGAGCGAAAACATCCTACCATAGTTCGCTTACCTCGTTTTTTATATACGCCAACGCCGCATTGCTTGGAACTTCCTTGTCGAATAAATCCTTCAAAATCACTTCCCTCAAATCATTGGCATCGTTTACATTTTCAAGTGTAGAAGCCTTTCTAATCATTTGAATCGTAGCGTTTTTTGCAGTCGAAATATAATTCCAGCATGCGTTTGATATATAAATCTGTTGCGTCAAATTATGTTCAAATTCCTGTTCAATTTGCGCAATCACATAATTGGCATAATCATATTTGTCATTAGAAATTGGTGCCACGCGAATCAATAATTTTGATGGATTGATGCGCTCCAAAAACAACGACAATCTTTCATAAGCCTGTAAACGCAAAGGCAAAGCATCTTTCTGCGCTTCTTTCTGCAACAACCATCTTCGGGTATTTTGTTGGTCTTTAAAGTAAGAATTGAACAAATAATAGGCAACACCTCCAGTGATTACGGCAGGTAACGTATAGCTCAGTAACTCGATGATTTTTGTAGAATCCATTTTAGGTTTTTATTGATAACGCAAAAATATAATTTTAGTTGAATATAAAGCGTTAAGCATTGTCATTTTATTAGCCACAGATTCACAGATTGAAAAAATTAAAAATCTGTGAATCTGTGGCCAATTTTTATAACACAAATAAACCAAATCCCATTTGCAATAACGGTAGAGTAATAGTAATTTTGAGCAAATTAAAAACAGCATGCAACAATACATCAGCCAGCTTAATGACGCACAGCAACAACCCGTTCTCCACAAGGACGGACCAATGATAATAATAGCTGGTGCAGGTTCAGGAAAAACAAGGGTTTTAACCATCAGGATTGCCTATCTGATGAGTTTGGGAGTCGATTCGTTTAACATTTTGGCGTTGACTTTTACCAATAAGGCAGCCCGTGAAATGAAGAAACGTATCTCTGATATTGTAGGTACAACCGAAGCAAAAAACCTCTGGATGGGAACTTTCCACTCCGTTTTTGCGCGAATCCTGCGTTCCGAAGCTGATAAATTGGGCTATCCTTCCAACTTTACCATTTATGATACCCAGGACAGCGTTCGGTTGATTTCGGCCATCATAAAGGAGATGCAACTTGACCGTGACATCTACAAACCAAAGCAGGTTTTGGGAAGGATTTCTTCGTATAAAAACAGCTTGGTTACCGTAAAAGCCTATTTCAATAATCCCGAATTACAGGAAGCCGATGCAATGTCGAAAAAACCGCGTATTGGGGAAATCTATCAGGCTTATGTAGAAAGATGTTTCAAAGCCGGAGCGATGGATTTTGATGATTTGCTGTTGAAAACCAACGAATTATTAAATCGTTTTCCAGATGTTTTGGCCAAATACCAGGACCGTTTCCGTTACATCATGGTAGATGAGTACCAGGATACGAACCATTCGCAGTATTTGATTGTTCGTGCCTTATCGGATAGGTTCCAAAATATTTGCGTAGTAGGGGATGATGCACAGAGTATCTATGCGTTCCGTGGCGCAAACATCAACAACATCTTGAATTTTCAGAAGGATTATGAAGGGGTAAAAACCTACCGTTTGGAGCAAAACTACCGATCTACAAAAAATATTGTGGAAGCGGCAAATTCTATTATCGACAAGAATAAGGTAAAGCTCGATAAAGTCGTTTGGACGGCCAATGATTTCGGACCAAAGATAAAAGTGCACCGCAGTATGACCGACGGCGAAGAAGGCCGTTTTGTGGCTTCTACGATTTGGGAACAGAAGATGCAAAACCAACTAGGAAATGGACAATTTGCCATTTTATATAGAACCAATGCACAATCCAGAGCAATGGAGGATGCCTTGCGAAAACGCGATATTCCGTATCGAATTTATGGTGGATTGTCGTTCTATCAAAGGAAGGAAATCAAGGACGTGTTGTGTTATTTGCGATTGGTAATCAACCCGAAAGATGAGGAAGCGTTGATTCGTGTCATCAATTATCCGGCACGTGGAATTGGCGATACAACGGTTGAAAAACTGACCATAGCAGCCAATCACTACAAACGTTCGATTTTTGAAGTGATGCAGAACATCGACCGGATTGATTTGAAACTGAATGCCGGAACAAAAGCCAAATTACAGGATTTTGTAACGATGATCCAGAGTTTCCAAGTCATCAATGAAAATCAGGATGCGTTTTATTTGGCCGACCATGTGACCAAGAAAACAGGATTGATTCAGGAATTGAAGAAAGACGCCACTCCGGAAGGAATTGGCAAAATTGAAAATATAGAGGAACTTTTAAACGGTATTAAGGATTTTATAGAAGGTCAAAGAGAAATTGATGGAGCAAGGGGAGCCTTGTCGGAGTTTATGGAAGATGTGGCTTTGGCGACAGATTTGGATAAAGATACCGGCGATGACGACCGTGTGGCCCTGATGACGATTCACTTGGCAAAAGGACTTGAGTTTCCTTATGTCTTTGTGGTGGGTATGGAAGAAGATTTGTTTCCGAGTGCCATGTCAATGAGTACGCGAAGCGAATTGGAAGAAGAACGCCGTTTGTTTTATGTGGCCTTGACCAGAGCCGAACATCAAGCGTATCTGACGTATGCCCAATCACGATACCGTTGGGGAAAACTGACCGACAGCGAGCCTTCGCGATTTATCAATGAAATTGAAAGCGAGTTTTTGGAATATCTATCGCCTGAAGAAACCAATTACCGCTACAAACCGATGATTGACAGCGATATTTTTGGTGATGTGGATAAGTCAAAACTACGTCAGATGAAGCCTATAAGCGGAACACCTCCGAAGCATATAACCAGCAACGAACCAAAACCTGATTCGAATATTAGAAAATTAAAGCCTCTTTCTGCACCAACAAAAACAGGTGCCAATCTGTTTGACAGTGGTTTGACTGCAGGAAATATCGTGATGCATGAACGTTTCGGAAAAGGGGAAGTGGTGAATATTGAAGGTGTTGGAGCGGATAAAAAAGCGGAGATTAAATTTGAAATTGGTGGGATTAAAAAATTGTTGTTAAGGTTTGCGAAGTTGGATGTGATTGGGTAGTCTTAATGTCTTGATTTAATGAACTTTGCGTCTTTGCGACTTTGCGTGATAATAATTGCTCGCAAAGTCGCGAAGTCGCAAAGAAAAAGCAACCTCAATCTTTACTTCCAACCCATTTTTTAACCTCACTCTTATACGTTTCCCCAATAGGAGTCGAGCCCAATGCATGGTAAATCATATTCCCATCAATGGATTTAATCTTATCCAATTGAATGATATACGATTTATGGATTCGCATAAAATCCTTTGCAGGAAGCTTGTTGATGAAATCTTTCAAATTATCCAATACAATCAGGCGTTCGTTTTGAAGATGGATTCGGATATAATCGCTTAATCCTTCGATAAAATAAATCTCTTCTGGATTGATTTTGACTTGTTTTCCATCGACTTTTACAAATAAATAATTCGAAGTTTCTTTTGCTTCCAGCGTGACAAAATCAGTGAATTTAGTCACGGCTTTATGGAATTTATCAAAGGTTATGGGTTTCAATAAATAATCAACAACTCTATAATCGTAACTTTCAAGTGCGTAATTTGCATAAGCGGTCGTGACGATAAAATAATTGTCCTTGTTGAACATCTGCATTAATTGAATTCCAGATAATTCAGGCATTTGAATATCGATAAAAATCAAATCAACTGTGTTTTTCTGAAGGAATTCAATTACTTCATAAACATCGGTTGTAGCCAAAACTACTTCTAATTGCAGGAGTTTGTTGGCATAGTTTTTTAAGAGTTCAACTGCCAAAGGTTCATCGTCGAGGATGATGCATTTTATTTTTTTCATTATAATTCTATTTCAAGATGGCTTTTAAAATTTACGCCATCATTTATAATCTCAAATTGGTATTTATTCGGAAAATAATGTGCCAATCGCTTTCTTAAATTTGATACGCCAATTCCTGAATGAGCATCTTTCAATTTGTTGTTAATTCTATTTTCAACATTAATGGCAAGTTTTTTTTCATCCGATTTAATCGAGAAAACAACCGGATTTTTTTCATCGTCTAAAATTCCGTGCTTGATGCAGTTTTCGATAAAAGGCAAAAGTAAATAGGGTGGAAGCATCCGATTTTCATTTTCAATATCCGTCAAAAGTTGGATGTGGATTTCCTTCGTATTGCGAATTCGTTCCAAATCGATAAAACTTTCAATGTATTTGATTTCGCTTCCAATCGGAATGAGTTCTTTCTGTGTTTCATACGTTGTAAAACGCATAATCTCACTCAGTTTTTCAATGGCAGGCAATGCTTTTTCAGATTTTAGAAAAACCATCGAATAAATATTATTCAAGGTATTGAAGATAAAATGCGGATTGATTTGCGACTTTAAAAATTGGATTTCCGCCTTTTTCTTTTCTTCATTCAAAACCACTTCTTTTTGAAGCGTCCGAATAAAATTGATGACAATCCATATAATCGTACTTGCAAAAATCGGTGCCGAAGCCCAATGGAGATTGTCAAAAATATAATATTGGATGGTGGTTCCTTCAAAATAATTGCCAGTTCCGAACAAATGTAAAAACAAAACTTCTTCGAGCAGATAACGGAACGTGATGAAAAAGGCAAAGATTAAGATGAATCCAATCAAAAATTTGCTCAGCATCTTCACATCAAAAAACCTCTTCATGATATAAAGATAATTGAGGTAGAACGTCGAAATGTTGATGAACAGATTACTCAAGCTGAAAAGCGTTACTTCATCAAAACCAAAAACAAATTGTTTTTCGGGCTCCAATTTTATAATGGAACCAATTATGATAATCAGCCAATATAGTACATGGATGATGATTTCTTTTTGTCTTGAAAATAACTTCATAGTGATGAATTTCGTTTTGGTAAAGGTACGTGTGCATTTTTTGAAAGCAAAAAGTGTTGACCGATAATTATGGGGTGTTCATCGAAAAGATTCGATTTAAAATGGGGAAAGGTTGGAGTTTTGTATCAAATATTTAAAACTAAAAATCATGAACAAATTATTCTTATTCCTTCAATTGCTAATCGTTTCGCAACTTCAAGCACAGCAAAAACCGCTTTACGACGATAAATTTCCAGATGCCGTTCAGGTATTGAATTTTGGAACTTTTCACATGGGCTATACACCAGACGCCAACAGTGTTGAATTTGACGAACACAACAAGAAAAATCAAGAAGACGTGCATAAGGTAGCTAAAATGCTGGCCGAATTCAAACCTACAGTAATTATTGTTGAGGATATTCCAGAGAACAATCATTTGATTCAAAAAGCGTATCAGGATTACCTCAACAATCCTAAAATGAAATTTGAAAAGCCTTCAGAAATTGAACTCTTGGCTTTTGAATTGGGAAGATTGAGCAAAACTACCCGCATCTATGGCATCGACCATCAAATGGGGTATAATTATATGATTGGAAGTCAGGTAAAAGGAAAAGTAAATGATAACACCTATGAAAGATATTTTGACTGGGTTGAAAAAGAAGAGCAAAAAATGAACTATGATAATCTTTCGTTATTGGATAAATTGAAAGTGGACAATCATCCGCAATACCTTGATTTTCTGTTGAATGTGAATGCCGATGTCTTGACGTATGTTTCCACGAAAGGCAATTTTGAAGGAGCCGATGAAGCTTCGAAATACTACCACAGAAATCTGAGAATGTACTCCAACCTTAACCAAATTGAGTTCAAGGCAGGCGACCGTGTTTTTATCTTGATGGGGGCGAGCCATACTGCATTTTTCAATGATTTTATGAAGAGAAGTCCAAAATACAAATTGGTTGACCCGTTTTTGTATTTGAAATAAAAGGCTAAATACTCTTACTATTTCTGTAATTTTGCGTAACTTGAAATAAAATTACAAGAAAAAGATGGCCCAGTTTATAAAAATATACGAAGACAAACCCAGCGAATCGGCAATTGCAAAGGTTGTAAAAGTTTTAAAAGAAGGTGGTTTGGTGATTTATCCGACCGATACGGTTTACGGTCTGGGGTGCGATATCACCAATACCAAAGCTTTAGAAAGGATAGCAAAAATAAAAGGAATCAAATTGGAAAAGGCCAATTTTTCGTTTGTCTGTTCCGATTTGAGCAACCTTTCGGATTATGTGAAGCAGATTGATACCAGCACTTTCAAGTTGTTGAAAAGAGCTCTGCCGGGAGCTTACACATTTATTTTACCTGGAAATAACAATCTTCCGAAAGAATTCAAGAAGAAAACAACGGTCGGGATTCGTGTTCCCGATAATTCTATTGCATTGGAAATTGTGCGTCAATTGGGTAATCCAATCGTTTCGACTTCCATCTATGATGAAGATGATGTGATTGAATATACCACAGATCCTGAATTGATTTTTGAAAAATGGCAGAACCTTGTTGATTTGGTAATTGATGGAGGATATGGCGACAACCAGCCTTCCACCATCATTGATTTATCAGGTCACGAGCCAGTTTTAGTTAGGGAAGGTAAGGGTGATATCGATATTATCGACTTTTAAAATATTTAGCCACTGATTCACAGATTGAAAAGAACAAATCTGTGAATCAGTGGCTTTTTTTTATACCTGTAACTCAAATAACAACACCTGATTTTTCAGTCGTTCGATTAAGAGCGACATCATTCTCTTATTAAGGTCGGAAGAGTTTTGGATGTATCTGGAATATTCCTCAACCGTAAACAATCCGATGACAATTCCTTTCAAAGAATTCCTGAATTTGATGTCGCGCTGGATTGAATTTTCAATAAACTGCAATTTCTTTTCCATAGTAAAACGATAAAAATCGGTTTTGCTCTTGGCAATATAATTCCGGAAAACTTCAATAAAAATATCATTTTGCAATTTTAGGATGGGCCGTAGGGTTTCATTCTGAAAAAATTCATCTGCAGACGACTGGCTGTTGATGGTTCCAAGCATTTCCCCTCTAAATTCTCTGATAAATTGGTCTCTTGTGCTCATTTTCTTTTAAAATTACAAAGAAAATAGAAGCACAATTTTTAATTATTGAATAGTTATTAAGAATTTAATTAACCATCGGATACAGAATATTATTTTTGAATTATTAGAGAATACGGTTCTTTATTGAGCATAATGTAAGTAGAATACTGTTTATGTTTAGGTTTAAGATGCTTTTTCGTTGTAATTGATATAATATTAACGTTTTATGGTTATTTGGCAATTTTAAAATTATTAAATTTACTACAACCTAAATTCTTGCCCCACAAGAATCTATAAAATACCTACTAATGAAAAAGAACTACTCTCTTAAACGGAGGGCATGTATTGTCCTATGTTTATTTTTCGTCGTCCATCTTTCCTTTGGGCAAACCACAACTGTCTTCAATGATGATTTTACAACTCCTGTAGCGCCCAACTACACCATTGTCAACGGTCCAATTAGTGGATCTGGGACTTGGACAATGGTCAGGAGTGGTGCCAATTTTGGATCTGCGATTGGCAATGGTCGGATGCAACTAACGAATACTGCGGCTACAAGTCTATTCAACTATTCTGGATGGGTTTTGGGATCCACTTCGTCATCCAGCTTTGCCGCGCCTTACAATACTATTCTTGCAAACAATCCCGGAGCTGTAACATGGACCTTTAATTTACGCCAAAGCAGGACCAATCCTTCAGGATTTGCAGCTTCGGGTTATGGCGCAGCTTTTATTTTGGCAGGTACAGCAGGAAGTACCAACCTTACAGGCTCTGGCTATGCTGTAATATTGGGAAACAGCACCAGTATTGATCCTATTAGACTTGTAAGATATACTTCAGGAATACGAAACTATACTAATCTTCTGGCTTCATCCACTACTGGATTAACAGATTTCGGAACACAATACCTGAGTGTCAAGGTAGTTTACACACCAACTACAAATACTTGGCAACTTTTTGTTAGAAACGATGGGACAACTGCGTTCGCCGATCCCAATTCAGGTACTTTAACCGCACAAGGAAGTGTGGTGAACAATGCCTCAACGGGAACATCATTACCTATGTTAGGAGTCTATTGGAATGCAGGTACAGTAGCCAACCAAACAGCCTTTTTTGATAATGTGAGAGTAACGGTAGGGGTGCCTTTTATAACTTCTATAGCACCCAACTCAAAGATTGCCGGAACAGGTTCGTTTACCATAACAGTTAATGGTCAGAATTTTTCAAACACAAGTGTGGTACAATGGAATGGGTCCAATAGAACAACCACTTATGTTTCACCAACGCAACTGACAGCCAACATAACTGCGGCTGATATAATAACATCTGGGACTGCATTAGTTACGGTAGCCAACGGAACAACAATTTCCAATTCGAATATCTTTACAATTGATCCGGCTGGAGTACCAACTTTGACAACTTCAACTGCAGCGATAAACTTAGCTACCAACGTAGCGGGAACACCATCAGCCGCTACAACCTATACAATTACTGGAGCCAATCTTACCGCAGATCCGGTAACCATTACGGCACCGGCTAACTTGGAGCTTTCAAGGGACGGCGTCACTTATGCAACATCACTTGTACTAACCCGATCAGGAAATACACTGACAGGACAACCTGTTACGATATATGTTCGGACAAGGGCAACTGCAACTGCAGGTATCTACAATACCGTGATTACGAATACGGCACCCGGAGCAGTAACCAAAACAATAACTGTAAATGCAACCGTATTGGCTGCACAGCCAACCTCAAATGCAACTGCAATAAATTTTACCAATATCACTTCGACGAGTTTTACGGTCAATTGGACCAATTCTGGGAATGGTGCAAGAAGACTGGTGCTTATTCGTCAGGCTGGAGCCGTAAATTCACTTCCTGTTGATGGGCAAAGTTATACAGCATCACAGCAATTTGGTACGGGTTCAGAAATAGGTACAGGAAATTATGTATTCTATTCCGGTACAGGAACGAGTGCTACCGTAACCGGACTCAATCCATCGACAATTTATCACGTTTCGGTCGTAGAATATAACGGAACCACGAGTGGTATTGAAAATTATGCAACTAGCGGGCTTACAGGTAATACTACCACGGCTGCGATACCTTTAGGATGGCAGATCAACGCGGTCAATACAGTCAATACCATTACATTTGATGCTACTGTGGATGGTGTGAATAATGATGTTTTTCAAGCTGATGGCGTTTCGGCAACTGCACAAGTAGGACAATTAAGTTCCAGGGCTTGGGCTTTTACAGGTTTCAGTGATGGAAATGTTGCTTTTCTAGGAACAAGTGCCGAAGACAGCGATTATGATCAAGGTGCTTCTGAAGGAGGCGTTTCTGAAGGAGGCCTCTATGCTTTCGAAACACAGCCTGATAATTTTTCATTAGGAATTCAACCGGCTGCGGGCGATTTTGCTCCAGGAACTGTTACGCTTCGATTTCAAAACAGAACAGGGGCTACTATGACAACTTTAAATGTTGGATACAAAGTCTATGTCTATAATGATCAGCCTTCTTCAAGTAACTTCAATTTCAGTCATTCAATCAATAATTCTGCCTACACGGCAGTACCTACACTTAATGTAGTTTCTCCTGCCGCTGCGGATATGACTCCAGGTTGGAAAGCCTATTATCGCGTAACGACTATCACAGGTCTAAGTATTCCTGTGGGATCGGATTACTTTCTAAGATGGGAGAGCGCAACAGTATCGGGAAGTGTAGATTTCGATGAATTTGCCTTGGATGATATCTCGGTTGTTATAAACCCTGTTGCTAATTTTGTTCCGTTTAGCGGTACTGCCGAAAGTTTTGTATTAAACGGAAACGCAACCCTTTCGGGTAACGTAGAAGTAGTAGGGAATTTAAATTTTACAGGAAATGCTAAATTAGGAATAGCCTCCAATACATTAACATCTAATGGAAGTATAACCAATACTACACAAGCAGGAATAAGAGGGAGCGGTACCAGTAACTTAGTAATAGGAGGAACACAGAGCAACACATTGAGCTTTGATCAGACAACAGTTGGGACTACTAATTTACTAAACAACCTTACCATTGCGACCTCAAGCAATACCACAACTGTTGGGAATGCCTTGGCTGTAAACGGAACGCTCAACATAGCAGCTGATCAAGTTTTAGATATGGGTACGAATGCACTCACAGGAACTTTGGTGGCATCAGTAGTGAATGGAACACTGCAAACGGCAAATACTTCAACAACACCTTTGCCAACAGGAAAAACATGGTCAGGAAATGGAACAGTTCATTATAATTCGGCTACGACTGCACAAACAGTAGTGGCAGGAACCTATAATGGACTAACAGTTTCTTCGACAGGCGGTGCTGTAGCTGGAGGCGCTCTTACAGTCAATGGTACGCTGAATCTCCCTACTGCAAACCCATCTGCAACACTTGGAAGCTTTTCTACAGGAACATTTGAACTGCTGATGGGGGCTGTGGCTACCAATACAGGTATCGGTGATGTCACTGGAATCGTAACAAGAAATACTTTTGCACCAAATGTACTTTATACCTTCGGTCACGAACATACTTCAATTCTTTTTCCAAGTATAGGAACATTGCCAACCTCGATGGGGCTTAAAATACAAATAGGTACAGCACCAACTTGGCGTACTGGTGCAATACAAAGGATCTACGACTTGAGGCAAACGGGTGGAAACAACACAAAAGCAATTATTAAGGCCCATTATAAAGATTCAGAATTAAACGGAAATGTAGAAGCACGACTGGTTGATATCGTTCATTTTGTAGCTGCTAATAATACGCTAGAGCAGGGAAGATCCAACTACAACACAACCGAAAATTGGGTGGAGCTTACCAACGTGAATGTCGGACTTGTATTTCAAACTGCATTTGATTTGGTAAAACTTACACTTGACGAAGCAACCGCATCGGTTTTAACTTGGAACGGCTCCCTTAGCGACTCTTGGACAACGGCGGCCAATTGGACTCCAAATGGAACGCCTTCTGATAATACAACAGTTATTATTCCAGATGCGGCAACTACTCCAAATGATCCTTTGATCAATAATCCAACGCTGGTGGGAAGTGTCAATATCCTTGCAGGCGGTATTGTGAATACTCCTGTCAACTCACAAATGACCGTGAACAATGGCGCAGGTGCTTGGATCAACAATGGAAATTATGTGGCATCGACAGGAAACACAGTAACTTTTACGAACTTGGATGCAACAATTGCAGGAACAACTAATTTCCGAAACATCACCATTCCTTCTGGAGCAGGCCTCAGGCCTTTGACAGGAAACACAATGCGTATATCGGGTGTGTTTACAAGAGTTGGAATCTTCAGCCCTGGAGCGGTAGAAAATACAGTAGAATTCAACGGATCTGTACAAACTATTCCATCACTAACAACAGGACTTGCCGCCTACAACAACCTGATTATTTCTGGAACTTCTGCAAATATTCCGACAACTTTGAATGTTACAGGTAATCTAACCTTAAATGAAGCAGTCGATTTTACAGGAAAAACAGTCGTTATGAAAGGGTCTACACCGCAAACAATAGGCGGTACAGTAAGTTCAGCTTTTAATAATTTAATCATAGAAAATACAAATGGCAACGTCAATTTAGGCTTCAATGTAGCAGTAAATGCTACGCTTACGCTGAATTCTGGGCAACTAATTGTCAATAACAGATTATTGATTCTTAGTGCAAATCCGGTGGCAGGTACTTTCAATGCCTCGTCTATGATTGTTACCGAAGGGACTGGAGTAGTCAGAAAACAAATTACAGCCGTAGGTTCTTATTTCTTTCCGATAGGTGAAAATACCACACCGGCCTATTCTCCGATACAAGTCAGCATTGATGCCGCTACCATTTCGGGTTATACTTACATCGATGTGGCGGTTGCGGATGGCATCCACCCAGAGAACAACAGTTTGCAAAATCATCTTTCTCGATATTGGCGCATAACACCCGTAGGTTTGCCCGATGCTATTGCTACTATAAATGCCACCTATCTGTCATCTGATTTATCAGCCGACATTTCTACAATTGCTGCGGGCCAGTTGGCTGGTTCTCTAAACCCAGTAAGCAATCCTTGGAGAAAATACAATACTTTGACTGGCACCTCGCTTGCTGTAGCAGGAGCGCCATTAACACAAGGAGTTCCTAATTATTTTACAGGAATAAAAGCAGAGCCCTTCACTGTAGAGATTACTGGATTTGGTGCTTTTTGTGAAGATCAACCAGTAACGTTATTGGCTGCAACTTCTGGAGGCGATGGTGCCTACACATATATTTGGTCAGATGGACTAGGCAGCCAAGCAACCGCAACACCTCCAACAGCCTTAGCAGGAACCGAAAATTATTCGGTAACAGTAATCGATGCAAATGGTTTTGTTGCTACGGATGATGGAGACATTACGGTACTTACAGAATCTTTAGGTGGAAGCTTGAGTGGTAGTCAGATTGTTTGTTTGCGAACAGCGCCAGACCCAATTGCCTTGACGGGCTACACCGGAAATGTATTGTATTGGCAACGTTCCGAGAGTCCAACTTTTGCAAGTGGCATTACCAACCTTTCCAACTTTACCGATGTGTTGACCAGTGAAAATGCAGGTCTTATTTTGGCAACCACTTACTTTAGAGCGGTAATCAGTAACGGAAATTGCGGCGAAGTATATTCAACAATAACCAGTGCAATCATAAATTCTACAACTTGGGACGGAACTTCTTGGAGCAACGGTTTTCCAGCTCCCAATACAAACGTCGTTGTAACGGGAGACACTACACTAGATGCAGATTTTATTGCATGTAGTGTTACAATTGAGAACAATGCCGATATTATTGTGGCAAGCGATATAAGTTTGACCATAAATGGAGCGCTAATTATCAATAGTGGAAGTCTGACCGTAGAAGACGATGGTAGCCTTGTCCAAACCAATAATACTTCACAAAACAGTGGCACAAATTTCACCATGAAAAGGATCACTGAGCCAATGTACAGGTATGATCTTACATATTGGTCATCTCCGGTAGCAAATCAGACCCTTAAGAACTTATCGCCTTTGACACTTTTCGACAAATATTTTGGTTGGGATTCTAATTCACAAACGTGGATTACCTATCCGGTAGGAAATCGTACGATGCAGGCCGGAGCAGGATATGTGGTCAGAGCACCGCAAAATTATGCTACAGACCCAACAGATGTACAGCCTTATACCGGCAATTTCATAGGAATGCCTCATAACGGGATTTACACAATTCCAGTGGTAGGTGATGGAAATTTTAACCTGCTTGGAAACCCGTATCCATCTGCTATAGATGCCGATTTATTTCTTTCAGATCCTGATAATGCTAATCTCGACGGTGTTATCTATCTCTGGACGCACAATACTCCTCTGATCCCTGCAGGTCAAATCTACAGCTATTCTACAGATGATTATGCGGTATATAACTTCCTTGGCGGAACAGGAACCGCCGCACCGTCGGAACCTGATCAGGCTCTAAACGTGCCAAACGGATACATTGCCGCCGGTCAAGGTTTTTTCATCGGTGGACTTACTGCCGGTACTGCCACTTTTAAAAATGAAATGAGAGTTGGAGGAAACAACAACCAGTTTTTTAGAAGTCCTCAAGAAGAAAAGCACAGATTATGGGCCAGCATCAGCAATGCGTCGGGAGGCTTCAAACAGATCTTGATTGGCCATTCAACGAATGCTACTAACGATTTTGATAGAGGATGGGATGGTAGTTTGATGGATGCTGATGGACTCACTCTTTACACTTTCGTGGAAGACAAGAAGCTTTCTATCCAATCGTTTGCTTTGCCATTTGATGTAAACCAAATTGTTCCAGTGGGTTATAAAACCAATACGGCAGGAAGCCACAGCATCATGCTCAATAAAACCGACGGACTTTTTGACCAGCAGGATATTTATCTGCATGACAAGGAGCTGAATGTGGTGCATGATTTAAAAGCGAGCAATTATGAATTCAACACCCAATCCGGAACTTTCAACGACCGCTTTGAAATAGTCTATGTGAACGCCGCTTTAGGAACTCCAGATAATAGTAGTTCAAAAGGCATCCTGATCTACAATGATGAAAAAACGGTAAATGTAAAGTCTTCTATCGGAGAAATCCGTACCGTTAGGATCATCGACATGCAGGGAAGAATTTTATATACGCTCGATGACGTCAACGACAACCAAGCCTTCCTCAAGTTGGATCTTCCCAATCAGGTACTCATAGTGTCCGTGACAACAAAAGACGGATTACAATTCAACAAGAAAATAATACAATAAACACTAAAGAAGAAAGGGGCGATAAAGCCCCTTTTTTTTGTTCAAGAATATAAAATATAAATAATCGATTCAAGAACGCTTTCGCGAAAGAGTGAATAGACCTAAATCAAAAGATACTGGATCTAAAACATAAGATGCTTGGGTCTAAATCAGAGGAATTTTAAAAGAGACTAAAACAAGGAGTGGAAACAAGCTTAACGGAGCATTGTTTTCTGCCAAAGCCTAATAGAATATGGAATTGCGCTTCTAAAAAGTAAAAACCAAGCTAAGGATGGCTAGTAGCGAACCGCAATATAAAACTGATCGGTGAGGACTTTGATATCGTTTGACTTTTTGACTTTAAGGTTGAGGTTTTTCCAAGTAGTGGTAGGAATCAGCCTGATTTTCTTTTTATTGAAGATTACATCAACCGGCATTTTAAAAGAAGCTAGATCCGTTTTCCATCGGTATTGAAAAGCTTTACCGTTTTTTCTAATTTCAAAAACAGGAATGTCCTTATAATTCAAATATTGATTAAAAATAGGAGCGAGATCCATACCGCTTTCGGCATTAAAAAAAGCCACCACAGTCTCCGTATCAATAATTTGATGACGGTAATTTTCAGAAAATTTAAGAATCATTTTCCACCATTTATCATCATTATCAACAACGTGCCGCAAAGTATTCAGCAACAGCGATCCCTTATAATATTTATCCGTCGGTCCCGAATCATTCACACCATAGGCACCAATTATTTTCCGACTATTAGCAACCAGATTCTTTTGTCCGTTGATGTATTCCATCGCTTTATCGTAGCCATAGAGGCATTCTACAAAAACGGTTTCTGAGTAAGTTGTAAAGCCTTCATGGATCCACATATCGGCAATATCGCGGGAAGTAATACTGTTTCCAAACCATTCATGCCCCGTTTCGTGCACTACGATATAATCAAAAAGCATCCCAATTCCTGTACCGGAAGTGTCGCCTCCTAGATAACCCTTTCTATATTTATTTCCATAAGAAACAGCACTTTGGTGTTCCATACCTAAATAAGGAGTTTCAATTAGTTTATAGCCATCATCCGAAAAAGGGTACTTCCCAAATTTCGATTGAAAGCAGTCCATCATCGGTTTTACTTCCTCAAAATGGTTCTTCGCTTTTTCTTCGTTGCCACGGATAACGTAATAATCCAAATCCAAGTCCTTATGATTGTCATGAACGTGAACATAGTCGCCAATATTGACTGTGATATTATAAGTATTGATAGGATTTTTCACTTCCCAAAGCCAGGAAGTATAGCCATTTTTTAATTCCTCACTGCGGATGAATCTGCCGTTGGAAACATTCATCAAATCATCAGGAACCGCCACTTTTATGGAAGCACCCATGTTTGGTTCATCACTTTGCGAATCTTTCACGGGATACCACAAGCTGGCTCCAGTTCCTTGAACGGCAACACCAATCCAGTGCTTTCCGTTTTTATCTCTGTCGAAAACAAAACCGCCATCCCAAGGCGCATTTCTAGCCACGACAGGTTTTCCAGAATAATAAAAACGTAGTTTTTTATCGGAACCGTCCACGGGTAATTTTTCTTCAAAAGAAATGAAAACGGCTCCAAATTCTCTTTTATAGTCAAGTCTTTTATGATCATAAACAATACTGTCCACCTGCATGTTCTCAAACAAATCGAGCTGGATGGTTTTGGATTCCTTTACCGTTTTAAAAGTGATGTCATTATAGCCAACAATTGAGCGTTCATCTGGATTTATAGTAATATTCAAATCATAACGTTGCACGTCAAAGCACATCCTTTCAAACGAAAAACCGCCTTGAAGCGAATCTTTTCGGGTGAATTCTTGTGCTGCAATTTGATTTGCAAGTAGTAGAATAGTTATGATGAATATTCTTGTCATATTAGTTGTTGCTGGCTGTTTGACTATTCTGATGTTTCTTAATATCCTCCATTACCCAATTCATTTCCGGGTCGATGTCTTTAATTCTATCTTCCAAAGTAGGAGTTATGGCCACATCTGGAAAAATTCCACGGCCTTCAACATCGGTCTTGTAATGTGGCGAGATACGCATTAATCCTACACGTACCTTCAACTTAGAATTTGGTAATTTAATGAGAGGCATTCTTCCGGCAACGGTTCCATTGTAGGTACCGCCGGTTTCTTCTCCCACGAAAGTGGCGCGTTTTGCCCCTTGCAAATTAGATGATAAAATACAGGAAGCCGAGAAACTTCCGCCATTGATAAGGACATATATTTTTCCCTCAAAAGCATTTGCTTTTTTGTTCTGCGGTTTTGAATCACTCGTTGCGTAATAAAACTTACCGTCATCGGCTTTTTTCACTTTAAAGAAAGTATAACCTATATACAGCGGATAGAAAATTCCTTTAAGGGCCTTCATACCTATACTGCCACCTTTGAAATAATCGCCCTTTAAAAGACTTGTTTTGGTAGCCACTTCGGATTTATCGGTAAAAACCATCGTGGTATCGGTCAGGTAGGAATATAATTCGGCAATTTCGCTAAGTCTTCCGCCAGGATTATTTCTCAAATCGATAATCAAGGTTTCGGCTTTGTTTTTCTTTATTTTTTCAAAACTTTCTTTGTAAAACGCATAATGATTCCCTATCGCAAATGCATTGATTTTCATTACCGCAACGCTGCTGTCGGCTTCAATGAATTTCAAGTTTCTGTTGTAGAGCTTGGTTTCATCGTTGTAACCGAAAATATTTTTCTTACGATGTTCGGCTTTTCTTTTTGCTTTTTTCTCGGCTTTCGTGAGGACAATCTTTTCCAAGGGTTTGGGTACCTCGGTTTTCACTGTATCGTTTACGGCTACTTTTGCAGTATCATTTGCTTTTCGTTTGATCCAAACCGTTTTTACAGAATCATTGTATTTAAAGTTATAAAGCAAACTGTCCTTAATACCATTTTCATTGGTATAAAAACCTCCGAAGCCTTTGCCCAGCTTGTATTTATAATATGTTTTGTTGTAACCATCGGAAGTGAAAAGGTTTTTATAATCGTTCAATAAATCAGCTGTATTTTTGCCGTCAATGCCTACAACCTCAAAACCCGCTTTGATTGATTTGTCTTTCGAATTGTTTTTAACGACATACATCTTATCATTAAAAATCTGAAATTCAAATTGAGAGAATGGTCCGGTTCCTTTCTTGATTAATTCCTTGGTTTCCTTTTTGGTCAATTGCTTCGTGTCAGGATATACCATCATGTGTCCTTGACGCACTTCATTGACAATTGGCGCAATTTTTTTATAGAAAGCAAAGCTCGTCATAGGTTGTGTGATGGTCGTTTTCAAGCTGTCAAACTTAAAATCTAATTTTTCCTTGCTGATGTACCAATACAAATTTGGATGCATTCTTTTCAGCTTTTTATAAGTATAGTCAACGTCTTTCTTTAAATCTTTTTCAGATTTGAGTTCGTTTAATTTTCGGTTGTGGTTTTCAACTGATGAACAGCTCGCAAGGAATAGCGCAAGGCAAGAAGCCAAAAAGTATTTTTTCATATTGTAATGGGTTGATACCATTTAAAGACGTTCGTTTTATTGTAATGGTTGCATCAAAAATAAACAAAAATGGTTTTCAGCATACATTATTTGTACAGTGAAAACCATTTATGTTGAAATATTTTGAATCTTAAACCTGAATCACGCCCAAGTTGAATTGCTTTTCAATAGGAGCGTGGTTGGCCGCTTCAATTCCCATAGAAATCCAAGTTCTGGTTTCGAGTGGGTCGATAATAGCGTCGGTCCAAAGCCTTGAAGCAGCATAATAGGGCGAAACTTGAGCGTCGTATTTTGCCTTGATCTTATCAAACAACTCTTGTTCCTTGGCTTCATCTACAACTTCGCCTTTTGATTTTAATGAAGAAGCTTCAATTTGTGCCAGTACTTTCGCCGCCTGTGTTCCACCCATTACGGCAAGCTCTGCACTTGGCCAAGCAAAAATCAATCTTGGGTCGTATGCTTTTCCGCACATGGCATAATTTCCTGCACCATAAGAATTCCCAACGATAACCGTAAATTTAGGTACAACCGAATTGGAAACTGCATTTACCATTTTGGCACCGTCTTTAATAATGCCACCGTGTTCCGATTTTGAACCCACCATAAATCCGGTCACGTCTTGAACAAATACCAATGGAATTTTCTTTTGGTTGCAGTTGGCAATAAAACGTGTTGCTTTGTCGGCTGAATCAGAATAAATTACGCCACCAAATTGCATTTCACCCTTTTTAGATTTTACAACTTTTCGTTGATTGGCTACAATTCCAACAGCCCAACCGTCGATTCTAGCATAACCCGTGATAATGGTTTGTCCGTAACCATCCTTATAAGGTTCAAATTCAGAATTATCAACCAATCGATTGATGATTTCCATCATATCGTATTGTTCGTTTCTTGCTTTTGGCAGAATTCCGAAGATTTCCTTTTCATCCAAAGCTGGTTTTTCAGCCTTGATTCGGCTATAGCCAGCCTTATCATAATCACCAATTTTGTCAACTATTTTTTTAATCTTGTCCAAAGCATCCTTGTCGTCTTTGGCTTTATAATCTGTAACTCCAGAAATTTCGCAGTGTGTTGTTGCTCCACCAAGGGTTTCATTGTCGATACTTTCACCAATTGCGGCTTTTACCAAATAGCTTCCGGCAAGGAAAATACTTCCGGTTTTATCCACAATCAGAGCTTCATCAGACATGATTGGAAGATACGCTCCACCAGCAACACAGCTTCCCATAACGGCTGCAATCTGGGTAATTCCCATACTGCTCATGATGGCGTTGTTCCTAAAAATGCGTCCGAAATGTTCCTTGTCTGGGAAAATTTCATCCTGCAGGGGCAAGTAAACTCCAGCGCTGTCTACCAAATAAATAATAGGAAGACGATTTTCCATCGCGATTTCTTGTGCACGAAGATTCTTCTTTCCAGTGATAGGAAACCACGCACCAGCCTTTACCGTAGCATCATTTGCTACCACAATGCATTGCTTTCCTTTTATATATCCAATTTTTATCACAACACCACCAGAAGGGCAGCCTCCGTGTTCGGCATACATTCCTTCACCAACAAAAGCTCCAATTTCAATACTCTTACTGTTCTTGTCAAGCAAATAATCGATGCGCTCACGGGCGGTCATTTTACCTTCGGCATGTAATTTTTCTATTCTCTTTTCGCCTCCGCCTAATTTAACTTTCGCAGTTTTTTGCTTTAAATCAGATAATAAAAGTCTGTTGTGGTCTTCGTTTTTATTGAAGTTAATGTCCATATTGCTGTTTTGTGTTAGATATAAAAAGGTTATGAATCCTTAATTTTATTGGTAATTTTTAGGATTGCTAAAATACGAAAACGTTTGAAATATAAAAATATTCAATCGTAGAGTTATGAAGGTTAATTTATTTGATTTGCGTAACTAGTAATTGATATTAAATTAATGTTATCTTAACATTGAAAGAATACCTTTGCCGAGTAAAAAAAACTAATTTTATGTCTCTAAACAGCATTTTCCAGTATTTTGTTCCGAAAGATAAAAAATTCTTTCCCTTATTTGAACAAGCTACCAGTAATTTAATTTTAATGGCTACGGCTTTGCACGAAGTAGTAAACCTTCCATTGGAACAAAGAAATGAACTATTTCAAAAAATTGAAGAATTAGAGCAAATAGGCGAGGACATCGCAAGACAAACGAACTTGGAATTGAGCAGTAACTTTATCACTCCTTTTGATAGAGAAGATATTTATTCTTTGAGTACTGCAATTGACAATATTGCTGGAAACATCCACGGTGCTGCAAGTAGAATGAAATTGTACCACGTTGATAAGATTACAAAATCAATCAGAAAGCTGACAGAAATCAACCTTGAAGCTTGTCAGAATATTGATGTAGCAGTGAAAGAATTGCGTAATTTCAAGAAAATCAAGAACATTACGGATGCTTGCGCTAGAATTAATAAATTAGAGAATAAATCGGATACGGTTTATGATAAGGCGGTTGCAGATATTTTCGAAAATGAAACAGATGCAAAAACAATCATCAAATACAAAGAAGTACTTTCTGTATTGGAAACTGCGGCTGACAAATGTAAAAGTGCGGCCAACGTTTTAGAATCAATCGCTGTAAAGCATTCTTAATACAATCAATTTCATCCTGAAATTATTTTTATGACGCTACTTATCATCATTATAATACTTGCTCTGATTTTTGATTACATTAATGGTTTTCATGATGCGGCAAATTCTATAGCAACAATTGTTGCAACAAAGGTGCTGACACCTTTTCAAGCAGTTGTTTGGGCTGCATTTTTTAACTTCCTTGCTTATTTTATTTCAAAATATTGGATTGGAGAATTTAAAATCGGTAACACGATTGCAAAATCAGTAAACGAAAATTTCATCACACTTGAAGTGATTTTTGCCGGACTTATTGCTGCAATTGTATGGAACCTTGCCACTTGGAAATTAGGAATTCCATCTTCTTCATCACATACTTTATTGGGTGGATTTATGGGAGCTGCTTTGGCTCACGCTGGTGCCTTGGCAGTACAAGGTGTTGACGTTATTAATTATGTAAAAGTTATTCCAACGATAGCATTTATCTTTTTAGCGCCACTGATCGGTATGACGATAGCCTACTTTTTGACCATTTTGATTATGGTTATTTGTAGGAAAGCCAACCCGAGTAAGGCCGATAAATGGTTCAAAAGATTGCAATTGGTTTCTTCTGCCTTGTTCAGTTTAGGACACGGAGCAAATGATGCTCAGAAAGTTATGGGTATTATTGGTGCAGCTGTCATCTACTACCATTTGAAAATTGATATGGATCCGAACTACATCAACGCACCGGATACCTTTAAATATTTCGTAAATGATTATGCTTGGGTTCCTTTTGTGAGTTTCTCAGTTATTGGTTTAGGAACCATGAGTGGTGGATGGAAAATCGTAAAAACGATGGGATCTAAGATTACAAAAGTGACCTCTTTAGAAGGTGTGAGTGCTGAAACGGCTGGTGCTATGACATTATATCTTTCAGAGCATTTCGGAATTCCAGTATCTACAACACATACCATTACAGGAAGTATCATTGGAGTTGGTGTAACAAAACGTATCTCAGCTGTTCGTTGGGGAGTAACGATCAATTTGCTATGGGCTTGGATTTTAACTATTCCTGTTTCGGCAATAATTGCAGCAATTGTATATTACACTATCAGCTTATTCTAAATAAATTATAGACAAAAAAAATCCGTTAGAAATAACGGATTTTTTTTGTTTTTATATTTAATCTATTTAGTGCAAGATTCTTTTACCAATCTTTTCAAAATTGCCCATTGTTTCAAGGCATCTCTGGCTTCAATTGCAGGATAACCCAGCATTGTTTTTCCAGCAGGAATATCGCCTGTTACTCCAGAACCAGCTCCTACAATTGCGCCGTCACCAATTGTTGTATGGTCTTTTATCGAAGCGCTTCCGCCAATAATAACACCGTTTCCTAGGGTTACAGAACCTGCAAGTCCACTGTTTCCAGCCATAATACAGAATTTACCCAACTTGCTATTATGTCCAATCTGAACCAAATTGTCAATTTTACAGCCGTCTCCAAGAACAGTCGAACTAAATTTGCCTCTATCGACACAAGAATTGGCACCAATTTCAACACCATTACCAATAATCACGTTTCCTATTTGAGGAATTTTTACCAAACCTCTTTCAGCACAAGGCCTAAAACCAAATCCATCGGCACCAATAGTAGCATTTGGGTGCAGAATACAATCATTTCCGATATGACATCTCTCTCTCACAACAGTTCCCGACCAAATGATGGTTCTGCTTCCAATCGTACATTCATCCAAAATGGTAACATTCGGATAGATGGTTGTGTTTTCTCCAATGACAACATTCGGACCTACATAGCTTCCCGCACCAACTCTTGATCCATTGCCAATTTTTGCAGTTGGGTCAATTACAGCACTTGGATGGATAGCGATATGAAATTGAGGTGGAGCAGGAGCAAATAATTCCAAAATCTGGGACATTGCCAGATCGGCATTTTTTACTTTAATGAAAGCCCTGTTTTCACCTGGTTCAATAGAAATATCCTGGTTCACAACGGCAACACTAGCTTTCGAAGCTTCCCATAATTTCTCATATTTCTTATTCCCAATAAATGAAATCTCATTATCCTTGGCTAGTTCCAATTGTTCGGGGGCATTTATAGTTTGAGTAGTGTTTCCTACAAGTTCCCCTTTCAATAGGTCATTTAGTTCCTGAACAGTGAATGATTTCATATAAGTGTAAAATTGGTTTGATTAATTTTTACCAAATAAACCATAATAGAACTGTATTTCCAAATAATTTAGTATCCATTACATTAAATTAATACTAATTCGTAAAATGTTATAAATAAAATCCTACTCGAAACAGCTACATTTGTTTAAATCCCCTCTTATGATATGAGTTTTATAAAGAAAAGCATTTTACTTTTATTATTTCCATTGGCAGTAAATGCACAGATCCAAGCACTTGTAAACAATAAAAATGAACTCCGAACCATGACCGAAAGATGGGAGTTAGATACCACATCCGTTAGAGGTACTTTTTTGGTTACACCCTATAAACCTATTTTTGTTTTGCCTGTCAGATGGTCATCGCTACCCAATGAAACACCCTATTCAGGTAATGGAAATCCCGATTATGTTGCCGAACCCGGAACAGATTACAACAATATAGAAGCCAAATTTCAATTGAGTTTCAAGACGAAAGTTTTGCAAAACGTTCTCTGGGGAAAAGGCGACCTGTGGGTGGCTTACACGCAGAAATCGCACTGGCAGTTGTACAATAATTCACTTTCAAGACCATTCAGGGAAATCAATTATGAGCCCGAAATCATCTTGAATTTTCCGTTGAATTTTAATTTTCTTGGTGTGCAAACAAGAATGTTTGGCGTGGCTTTCAACCATGAATCCAATGGAAAAAGCCTGCCATTTTCAAGAAGTTGGAATCGGATTATTTTTCATGCAGGTTTCGAAAGTGGTGATTGGAGTTTCTATGTTCGGCCTTGGTTACGATTAAGAGCTACAAAGGACGACAATCCCGATATTTCAAAATATATCGGAAGAGGTGATTTGAATGTTATTTATACGAAGAATGGAAATGTTTTCTCCTTTATCGGAAGTCATAACCTCCATTTTGATTCCACACTTCGCGGAAGTGGCACCTTTTCATGGTCCTATCCGATTCAAGGAAATCTAAAAGGCTATCTGCAAATTTCGCATGGTTTTGGCGAAACATTAATTGATTATAATAACGTACAAACTACAATAGGAATAGGGGTTTCGCTCATAGAATGGCTATAAAAAACAAAACCTACAAATCATAGAAATGTAGGTTTTGATATTTTATTTATTCTTCTTCGTGTTGTCCCATCATCATCAGATAGGATTTCAAAAACTCGTCGATATCGCCGTCCATAACACCTTCAACATTGCTTGTTTCGTGTCCTGTTCTTACATCTTTGACCAATTTATAAGGATGCATCACATAATTTCGGATTTGCGATCCCCATTCGATTTTCATTTTACTTGCTTCAATATCTGCTCGTTGGGCCATCTGCTTTTTCAACTCAATTTCGTATAATTGAGAACGAAGCATCTGCATAGCTCTTTGTCGGTTGTCTTGTTGCGAACGCGTTTCCGAACATTGCACCTGGATTCCCGTTGGCTTGTGAAACAATTGTACTTTGGTTTCCACCTTGTTAACGTTTTGTCCACCTGCACCGCTCGAACGCGAAGTAATGATTTCAATATCGGCTGGATTAATATCGATTTCAATTGTATCATCCACCAAAGGATAAATGTAAACCGATGCAAACGAAGTATGGCGCTTTCCGTTGCTATCAAACGGAGAAATTCGCACCAAACGATGCACGCCGTTATCACCTTTCAAATAGCCGAAAGAATAATCGCCTTCAAACTCCAATGTCACAGTTTTAATTCCAGCAACATCACCTTCTTGAAAGTTCAGTTCCTTGATTTTATAACCATTTTTCTCACCCCACATCATGTACATTCGCATCAGCATCGAAGCCCAATCGCAACTTTCCGTTCCGCCCGCTCCAGCCGTGATTTGTAAAACTGCGCTCAACGAATCGCCTTCGTCGGAAAGCATATTCTTGAATTCGATGTTTTCGATGTGCAAATTCGTGGCATTGTATTGCTCGTCCAATTCTTCAGCCGTCAATTCGCCTTCCCTGTAGAATTCGTAGGCAATTTGCAACTCGTCGGTCATTGAAACCGCCTTGTTGTAATCTTCGACCCATTTCTTTTTGGAACGCAGTACTTTAACGAAAGCTTCGGCCTCTTTTGGGTTGTTCCAAAAATCAGGAGCAAGGGTTTTTTCCTCCTCGTTTGTGATTTCGATTAATTTCTTATCGACGTCAAAGATACCTCCTCAACGCACCAAGGCGCTCTACAATACCTTTAATTTGTTCGGTAGTTGTCATAAATTAGTGTAATTTTGCGATAAAATTGCTTTGAAACGGTTCAAATGATTTCATCGAAGTTGAACCACAAAAATAAGATATCCTTTTGATATTATGGAAATAAATTTAGTTAGTGACACCGTAACCAAGCCATCACAGGAAATGCTCCGCTATATGTTTCAGGCTCAAGTGGGTGACGATGTTTACAAACAAGATCCCACGGTAAATGCACTTGAAAGTATGGTTGCCTCCATCTTCGGGATGGAAGCGGCGATGTTTTTTCCGTCGGGAACAATGGCCAATCAGGCGGCTATAAAATTGCTCACACAGCCGGGCGAACAATTGATTGCCGATAAATGGGCACACGTTTTTAATTACGAAGCAGGAGGAGTAGCCTTTAATAGTGGCGTTTCTTGCTCATTATTGGATGGTGAAAGAGGAATGATTACTGCCGAGCAAGTTGCCGGGGCGATTAATAATCCTGAGTTTTACCACAGTCCACTAACGAGCTTGGTTTGTGTAGAAAACACGACAAACAAAGGGGGAGGCGCTTGCTATGATATGGAAGAATTGAAGAAAATCAAGCAGGTTTGCGATGCCAATAATTTGAAATTTCATCTTGATGGCGCCCGAATTTGGAATGCTCTTGTTCATAAAAAAGAAAATCCACAGGAATACGGGAAGATTTTTGATACCATTTCAGTTTGTCTTTCAAAAGGTTTGGGAGCTCCTGTTGGATCGGTTTTAGTTTCCGATAAAGCCACAATCGATAGGGCTTTCCGAGTAAGAAAGATATTTGGTGGAGGCATGCGCCAAGCGGGATATTTGGCGGCAGCCGGAATTTATGCCTTGCAAAATAACATCAACCGATTGGTGGACGATCATCGTCGTGCGAAGGAATTGGCTGTGGTCTTGCAGAGATTGCCTTGGGTGGAAAAAGTAGAGCCTGTAGAAACCAATATTTTAATCTTTAGCCTTAAAAAAGGAGTCAGTGAGAATTTGTTGATTGAAAAATTGAAACAAAAAAGCATCTACATCAGCTCGATGGGGCATGGGAAATTGCGAATCGTGACGCATTTGGACTATAAGGAAGTGATGCATACTTATGTTATTGAGGCGCTACAGAAACTGACTTAGCAAATGGGCGTTATCTGAGGCAATTTGGCGAAAGCCGCATTTATCTTTGACAACTACCTCTTAGAGTTATAGTAATTTTAAACGCTCATAAAAAAAGCCTTTTCAGTTTGGACACTGAAAAGGCTTTTTATTGATGAATAATTTGTGAAATTCCCAACCGACCCTACGGGAAGTAATTCTGTGTACAGAATTGAAAGAACCGATCCTACGGGAAGGAATTCTGTACACGGAATTACAAGAACCGACCCTACGGGAAGGAATTCTGCACACAGAATTGCAAGAACCGACCTTACGGGAAGGAATTCTGCATACAGAATTGCAAGAACCGACCTTACGGGAAGGAATTCTGCGCACAGAATTGCAAGAACCGACCCTACGGGAAGGAATTCTTTACACGGAAGAGCTCCAACCGATGCTACGGCAGTATTTTTCAGCTTTTTACTTGATGATTTCCATGGCCTGCCTTACTTTATGAATGTCCGGCTGATGGTTTTTGCAATCCTGCACACCCTCTGGATAAAGGTCTTTGATGAAGTCGTTATAGTCTTTGCAGTTTTTGAAGATATTGAATTCTTGATTCTTTACATCCCAAACAATGCCTTTCTGGTTGTACATTCCGGTAGCCATTACGCTACCAGCAACTCCTCCGCTGTAGGCAAGACCTTGTGCCCATTTATTGACGAGGCCCACTTCTGTATAAAAATAATTCTCGCCCATGATTTGAACTTTGGAAAAACCGTTGGGAAAAGCATTGGTCTGGGCTCTATCTGTTTTGTGGCGGTTGTCCAGGATAGCCTGCGCTTGAAAATAGATATAACCTTTGTAGCAAATGGCAAACACCTTCTTGATCCTTGTATCTTCGCTAGCGAGGTAAAAATAGCAGTTGTCCGGAATGCCTGTCAACTCGTCTTTTTCCCAGCCTACTAGCTCTTTTGGTACGATTACGGCTCTAGAGTTGGGTACTTTTCTAATGAAATCATCTTTGGTATAATAGATTCCAACAGGATAGCCATTTTCCGAAGCCACAACTTCTTCTTTTTTTGGAAGCTGTGTTCTGGCTGTTGCAATGGTGTCTGTAAGCGTTTTTTCTTGCACAATGCCTTGTGAAGAAAATTCACTGGAAACAATGATACTTCTATTGGTGAAAACGCGCTTGTAGTTTTCATCTTCAACTACTTTGACAGTCTTGATAGCTACTTTCTTTTCTTCGCCCGTAGCGGGTTCTATATAGTGAAAATCACTTCCAATAATCTGAATTTTCTCAAAAGCAATTTTCTCGTTTGTTGCCGATGTGAATGTCCCTTTTTGTGCAAGAATGGTTTGCGCGTTGCAGTAGGTTATGCTTGCAATAAAAACGATTAGGGTAAGGAGTTGTTTCATGGTTTTATTTAAACATATCCATTCCTGGAATATTCGGCATCCCGTCTTGTGCGGCTGCAGCCAATTCGGCTTCATTTATTTGAGTAGCCCTTTCGATGGCTTTGTTCATAACTAGTACGAAATAGTCTTCCAATTGTTCTTTGTCTTCCAATAAGGCATCGTCAATATGAATAGATTTTATTTTCCGATTTGCCGTCAAAGTTACCTTAAACAATCCGTCGTTGCTTTGTTCGTCAATCAATACGGTGTCTAAGCGCAATTTTGTTTCTTCTACTTTTTGCTGGGCTTCTTTCAATTTGCCCATCATTCCCATTAGGTCTCCAAACATTGTTTATAATTTTAAAATTGTTTATGTGACAAATTTATTAAATTGCATTGTTATAAACTATAAAATAATTTAATGAAAAACCTGTATGCTTTAGGGAGTCTTTGCTTTATTTTTGCAACTTCTTGTTCTAAAAAAAACGATTCAAAAATGGCAGAAAACATACCCGCTCCAATAGCTAAAATAATTCCCAAAACGATAGAAAAACACGGTGATAAGCGAATTGACAATTACTATTGGCTAAATGACAGGGAAAATCCAGAAGTTATTGACTACCTGAATAAAGAAAACGATTACTACAATAAAATGACGGCTCATACAAAGCAATTCCAAAAGGATTTGTTTGAGGAAATGAAGAGCAGAATCAAGGAAGACGATGAATCTGTACCGTATTTGCACAACGGATATTACTATATTACACGTTACGAAAAAGGAAAAGATTACCCGATTTATTCCCGTAAAAAAGGAAGCCTTTCGGCAAAAGAAGAAATCCTTTTTAACTGCAATGAGCTGGCAAAAGGAAAGTCATTTTTTCAATTGGGAGGAATGAGTGTAAGCCCTGATAATAAATTCGTAGTGTATTCCACTGACTTTGTTGGAAGAAGAATTTATACGCTACAAATCAAGAATATAGAAACAGGAGAAATTCTATCGGATAAAATTGAAAATGTAGACGGCAGAGGGATCTGGGCAAACGACAACAAGACCATTTTTTATACGACCCAGGACAAAGTAACACTTCGCTCGGATAAGGTTTTTAAACATAAATTAGGAGCCGATGCTAAAAAAGATGTATTGATTTTCGATGAAAAAGACGATACCTTCAATGTATCCATCAGCAAAGAGAAATCTAAAAAATATATTGTAATTGAATCTGGAAGTACGCTTACAACCGAATTCAGAACCCTTTTGGCAGATACTCCGGATGCTGAATTCAAGATTTTCCAACCAAGGGTTAGAGGTTTGGAATACAGCATTTCGCATTACGGCGACAGCTTTTACATCGTAACGAATAAAGACAAGGCAACCAATTTCAAATTGATGAAAACGCCTGAAAATGCTACTTCTAAAGAAAACTGGAAAGATGTTATTACACACAGAAAAGATGTGCTGTTAGAAGATATTGATATTTTCAAAGATTACTTGGTGGTTTCGGAGCGAAATAACGGTTTGAACAAAATCCGAATCATGCCTTGGAGCGGAAAAGGGGAGTATTATCTGCCTTTTGAGAGCGAAACCTATACGGCCTATACTGCAACAAATGTTGATTTTGACACCGATATCCTTCGCTACAGTTATCAATCTTTGAATACGCCTTCTTCTGTAATTGATTTCAATATGAAGACCAAAGAAAAAGAGGTAAAGAAAGAGCAACAGGTTTTAGGTGGAAAATTCAAAAAAGAAAATTATACCGAAGAAAGGGTTTGGGCTACAGCAACTGACGGAACAAAAGTGCCAATCTCAATGATTTACAAAAAAGGATTGAAAAAAGACGGTAAGAATCCACTTTTGCTTTATGCTTATGGTTCTTATGGAGCCAGTATGGATGCTTATTTTTCTTCAACCCGATTGAGCCTTTTGGATAGAGGATTTGTTTATGCAATTGCTCATATCAGAGGTGGTGAAGATTTAGGAAGACAATGGTATGAAGATGGAAAGCTCTTGAAAAAGAAAAATACATTTACTGATTTTATCGATTGTTCCAAATTTGTAATCGAACAAAAATATACTTCACCAGAACATTTGTATGCAGAAGGTGGTTCGGCAGGTGGATTATTGATGGGAGCTGTTGTGAATATGGCCCCAGAATTATACAACGGAGTCATCGCTCAAGTGCCTTTTGTGGATGTTGTAACGACAATGCTAGACGATTCTATCCCATTAACAACGGGAGAATACGACGAATGGGGAAATCCAAACGACAAAGAATACTACGATTATATGAAGTCCTATTCGCCTTATGATAATGTTACCGCTAAAGCCTATCCAAATATGTACGTTTCAACTGGACTGCACGATTCTCAGGTACAATACTGGGAACCAGCTAAATGGGTGGCAAAATTAAGAGCTGTAAAAACTGATAAAAAACTTTTATTCCTCGATACCAATATGGATGCCGGACACGGTGGCGCTTCTGGAAGGTTTGAAGCCCTGAAAGAATTGGCTAAGGAGTTTACTTTTTTATTAGATTTAGAGGGAATTGAAAAGTAATTCGATTTTTTTTGTTAAATTTGCAAGGATTTGAGGTCGTCAAAAATTCAATGAAGCACCTTGATTAACTATTTTTTTATGAAAGAAGAAATAAAAGCTTACAATAATGTCTTGGAATTAATAGGTAACACGCCCCTTATCAAAATTAAGAAGGTTACCGAAGGTCTAGAAGGTAATTTCTACGCAAAAGTAGAAGCCTTCAATCCTGGACATTCTACGAAAGACAGAATTGCACTCTATATTATTGAAGAAGCCGAAAAAAGAGGAATTCTAACTCCAGGCGATACCATCATCGAAACTACTTCTGGTAACACAGGATTCAGTCTAGCAATGGTAAGTATTATAAAAGGTTACAACTGTATTTTGGCGGTTAGTTCAAAATCATCAAAAGACAAAATTGATATGTTGCGTAGTCTAGGAGCAAAGGTTTATGTTTGTCCCGCACACGTTTCGGCAGATGATGAACGTTCCTATTACAATGTAGCAAAACGTCTTCATGAGGAAACCAAAGGCTCAGTTTACATCAATCAATATTTTAATGAATTGAATATTGATGCACACTATAACACTACTGGTCCGGAAATTTGGGAACAAACCAACGGAAAAATTACCCACTTAATTGCTTGTAGCGGAACTGGAGGAACCATCTCCGGAACGGCTAAATACTTGAAAGAACAAAATCCAAACATCCGAATTTTAGGAGTGGATGCTTTTGGTTCGGTTTTGAAAAAATACCACGAAACAAGAGAATTCGACAACAAGGAAATTTATCCTTACAGAATAGAAGGTTTGGGGAAAAATTTGATTCCATCGGCCACAGATTTCGACATCATCGATAAATTTACAAAAGTAACCGATGAAGAAAGTGCTCACGCAACTAGAGAAATCGCTAAGAAAGAAGGTTTATTCGTAGGCTACACTTCAGGAGCAGTTTTGCAAGCCATTAAACAATATGCAGAAGAAGGAGAGTTTACAGCAGAAAGTAACGTAATTGCTATTTTCCCTGACCATGGTTCAAGATACATGAGCAAAGTGTTCAGTGATGAATGGATGCACGAGCAAGGTTTCTTTGATAGCGTAAATGCTGAAGAAGCCCAGAAAATTGAATTTATCAAATAGTCTTATACTATTTACAACATAAAAAAACTCCAGAATTTCTGGAGTTTTTTTATTTATTCTTTATCCGATTCTGAAGTATCGTCTTCTGCGGTATCATCATATTTATGAAAATCATCCGTATCGTCAAAATCTTCATTCGGGTCATAGGGATGATCCTGATTCAGTAGCGGATCATCTATTTTTCTCTTTTCTCTATCATCACTGAAAAAGAATATATCTAAATTTTCCATAACGCTTGAATTTAAATGTTACAAGTAGCCTAAAAGATAGTAGATGATGATGAATACGATGATGGTACCGATGCATCCACCTCCTAATTTCTTAGCTCCCCATCCTGCAATTATTGTTTTGAAAAAACCGTTCATAGTGTTTTGTTTTAGTGGTTGTGGTTATTGATTTTTGTCAACGTTTTGATTCTTGTCGTCAAAATCCGGATTTCCTTTGATTTCTTTTGAATCCAAATCGTAGTTTTCATCGTTAGTCAACGTTTCGTCGTGCTCCTTATATTCCTTGTCTCTCGTAGCATTTCTGATGTTATCAGGATTACGCTGGTTAGAGTGTTGGTAGTTTTTCTGACCGTCGTGGTTTTGTCCTGCAGGATTTCCTTTCCCGCCCGAACCGTTATTTAAAGTTCCCATAGTATTTATTTTTTTAATTATAATGATAAAGTTACCCTACTCATTATCAAATCCTTTATGCAATTTTCCATAAATGTTACACAATTAAATTTGCATAAAAAAACCTATAAGACGCATCTTATAGGTTCTTCTCCATAACGTTAGTGTGGATAACGCTACTTAGCTGTTCAAACGTTCCAATTCGTAGAAATATTCATTATGGTCGTAATCCAAATCATAATCCATTTCATCATCGTCATGATTATCATTAATGCTGATGATATTGTTGATATCAGTGTCTAGTTCTTGAAAAGCTTTAAAAGATGTGTAAATAGTTTCCATAGGTGCAATGTTTTGAGGTTTGTTTTACAAATTTCATCAAACAATCGCTGAAAATGCTTACAGAGTTCTTTTTAAAAGTTATAGGATTTACATTATTTAATATTTACCACTCAAAAGACTTCCGCCAATTGCTGATTTTGCTTCAATTCCGAGCTTTTTCATCATCTCGTAAGTGGTACAAACCGCAGCAGAAGTAACCGGAATTCCAATTTCTTTTTCGATTAAATCGATTGCTTCCAATGAAGGCATCTGTACACAAGCCGAAACTACCAATACATCAATACCTGTCAAATCCAATCGTTTGTAAATTTCCAATAAATTCATTGGGTCTTGTGCGGCAACTTCCAAATTATCTGGAATTTCGAGAGCGATACTTTCCTTTACTTCAAAGCCCTGATGCTCGATATAATCAACAACCATATCGGTCAAAGGCCTCATATAAGGTGTAATGATGGAGATTTTTTTAGCTCCCAAAACTTTTAATCCATTGATCAAGGCTCCCGCCGAAGTAACAATTGGAGTAGGGAAGTCGTTGGCTACCGTTTCCTGATGTAAATTCACTTCCGAAACGCAATGATAACCGCGCCCCATGCTCATAATTGCAACCAAGCACGCATATCCCATAACATCTACATGAGCATCCGAAAGTTCCTGTGCACATTTCAAACTCATAGCATCCATGGCCTCAAGTTCTTCCTTGGTTACTTTCTTCATTCGCATTCTACTCGAATGGAAGGTGAAACGCTCTGGTAAAATGGTTTCCCTTGACCTGAAAATAGCAGGGATTTCGGTTTCCATTGTTACGTTTGAGGAAGGAACTATTTGTCCTATTCTGTATTTTTTCATCTTATTTGAAATCTTTATTCTTTTCTCTTTCTTCTTTTAAATCTCTTTTACCGTATTGATAATGGTTCCAATTCCTTCAACAGTTGCTTCCACAACATCACCATCCCACATCCATTCTTGTGGACTTCTTCCGGCTCCAACTCCCGAAGGTGTTCCAGTAGCAATAATATCTCCAGATTCAATTGTAAAGACTGTGCTTAAATCTTCAATCAAAGCATTGATATTGAAGAGTAGAAATTTTGTATTGGAATTTTGTTTTTCGACACCATTCACTTTTAAAGATAGATTTAAATTGTGTGGATTTTCAACTTCGTCTGCTGTAACCAAATAAGGTCCCATTGGCGCAAAAGTATCTTGCCCTTTCGAAACAATCCATTGTCCTTCGCGACGGCAATCACGTGCCGAAATATCATTGATTACGGTATAACCGAAAACATACTCCATTGCATCTTCTTTCGTAACGTATTTTCCTTTCTTCCCAATAACTACAGCCAGTTCAACTTCCCAATCCAATTGCTGGGTAAGTTTTCTGTTTAATAAGATATTGGTATTTGTTCCCGTTACAGTTGTTGGCGGTTTCGAAAAGATGATTGGTTTTTGAGGCAATTTTCCTGTAGTATCCAATGTTCTGGCGCTTTCTGCAACGTGTTCGGTATAATTCAATCCAATTCCGATGATGTTTTTTCGAGGCGTTGGAATAGGAGCGAGGATGGTAATTTCGTCCATCGAATACGAAACTTCGGCTAAAGCTTCAGCATCAATTTCACTCAAGAATTCATTGATTTCTGGAATCACTTCGAGTCCCATATCAATCAATTCAAGCATATCCGAAGGCAAAGGGAAATTTACGGTTTCACCAAAATCTTCCATATCCACCACTTGATTGTTATGCAAAAATCCTAATCTTGGTTCTGAGGTTGTTGTTTTGTAGGTAAGTAGTTTCAAAGTCGTTATTTTTAATCGTTTATTTAGTTAAAATGGTTTCGTGATAAGCTCTCATCTTCGTTCTCAAACAGTCTGAAAACCGTTGTTGTCAGTGTAATTTTGTTCTTGGTATAAGCCCAGTTTTTCAATTACAGGCAAATCATTAAATGAAAACAGGCAAGCATCTTCGGTTTCCGAAAGATTGTGATGCTCGTGCCAAGCCCAAGACGGAACACAAAAAATATCGCGTTCTTTCCAATCGAAACGCTTTCCATCAATAGTAGAATAGCCTTTTCCTTTGGCACATTGGTACACAAATGAACCTGTGTGTTTGTGTGCTTTTCCTTTAAAACCAGCCGGTAATAATTGCATTGAAGCTCCCATGGTTTGCATGACATGACCACCCGTCAATGGATTCGAATATTTCATAATAATTCCATCATAAGGAGAAGTTTCATTGATTTTTGAAGCTTCAACCAAAGCTGGATAAACCGATTTCCAAGCATATTTAAACAAAGGAGAATAGTCTTTATTCCATTTTTGGTCTGAAGGTAATAGTCCAGGTGAACCGCCATAATTTATTGGAGAATAGTTGATTGGAACTTCTAAAGGTTGCTTACCATCATATACCGCATAATCGTTTGCTTCCAAAGCATTAATCAACGGAATATCCAAACCGTCCTGCCAAATGCATGTTTTTCCATTTTCGGCAACACCATGCTCATGCCAGGTAGAATTCGGGGTAATCACAAAATCATTGACTTCAAAAGTAATCTTATTACCATCCACAACCGTGTAACCGCCTTCGCCTTCCATGATAAAACGCAAAGCCGAAGCCTTATGACGATGAGCCGAAGTGCTTTCCCCTGGTCGTGTAACCTGAATTCCAGTATACAACCAACCAACAGCCGCCGATACATCCTTTCGCTTATCGTTAACCAAATACACCACGCGACGTCCTGCTTTTTCAGGTGTTACCAACTCAGAGGATTTCAAAACCAAATCCCGCAAATCATCATACTTCCAAAGCATCGGCACCGAAGATGTTCTCGGCTCCCATGGCTCAATATCGTTGGCAACCGTCCACAATGCACCAGCACCAAGGGTTTCGAGTTCTTTATAATAGGCTTCGAGTTCCGGAGTATCTTGCACTCTGGCTCTTCCAATTACGTCGTCGTTGTATTTTCCTTCCATTGTCTTGTTTTTTAATTGCTTCCTCTTTATACAATGGGTTAAAACCCATTGCAATTGATAAGTGACATAAGAATTATTTATTATCTAAAAATTTTTGAAAACCAAATTTATCAATCAATTCTTGATATTCATCCTGAAATGATTTAGTTTTATGATGTAACTCTTGATTTTTGATATAGTTCCTAACTTTTTCGATCACAGATTCAGAAACAGAAACTGCAAAATATTCATTTTGCCATTCAAATTTATCTAAAATAAGTTTTTGATTATTGAACCAAAATGCAGATTCCCCTTTTATTAATTGTACAACTTTACTAATAGTTTGCTCATTTCCTAATGAAACCAAACAATGGCAATGATCATTGTATCCATTAACAAAATCAATAAAAATTCCTTTTTTCTCTCCATTTTCTTTGATGTGTTTCCACATCTCTTTCCTAATTTCAGGTGTTTCAAGAAAAGGGATTCTATTTTTTGTACTCCAAACAAAATGAATGTAAACTTTTATAAATGGCATATATTTTTATTTGCAATCAAGGGTCGAAACCTATTGTTATTGATAATTTATTGTTTGAATTGCCTCTGGCTTTAGCCAGAGGTGCATTAATTAAAATTTTGTTGGCTTTAGCCAAATTTTATTTTCTATTAAAATCCTCATGATTATCAACAAAAGTAATCTTCCTTGTTGGTGCAATATTTACCCTCAAATCAAAGATATCAAAACGGTTATAATGTCCCAAAATGTCGTGCATTTGCTTCGGTTGGATGCATTTCTCTAAATCGATATCTGCATATACAATTCCTTCTTCATCAATCAAGGGCTCACCAATAACAGCTCCATTCGGACCAATAAATCCTGAGAAAGCAGAATTTTTCCTTGTCAGCAATTCATCTACATTTGCAACATCTTCTCGCAAGGCATCTTTTATTTCCTGAGAAATAGTCGAACACGAAACGATGGTGAATAATTTTCCTTCAAAGGAATGTGCCGCTGCACGAATCTTTATCGCTTCGGCCATATTGTAATCAGGTGGTGCAACAGGCAACGAAATATAATTGGCAATATGAATCAATTCGCCTTGAGCCAATAACGTAAAACGTGCCAATGTGTTAGTATTCTCGCCACAAGCCAAGGTTCCAATCGGACCCACTTCTGTATCATAAACTTTTAAAGAAGAACCATCACCACTCGTCCAAGTTAGCTTTTCAGCCCAAGTTGGCACCAGTTTTCGGTGCTTTCCAATTACTTTTCCTTGATTATCAATAATAAGATTGGTATTATAGATTTCGCCATAACTGTCGCCACGCTCATTGATTCCAATTACTATATGGCAATTGAATTCTTTAGCGGCTTCGTACAAAGGTTGCATAGCATCGTCACAGACTTTTATTGAGCTTTTATACAATTCTTCATACCATTTGCTCCCTTGAACCGGTGTCATAATCCAGTTCCAATACGGATAACCGGCAACAAATACTTCAGGAAAAGCAATAAGATTTGCTCCATTGGTTGAAGCCTCTTTTATAAATGCAACTGCTTTTTCAATCGTTTTTTCTACGTTTAAAAAAACAGGCGAGGTTTGAACAGTTGCAGCTTTGAATTTTTTAAATTCCATAGGATTGTATTAAGGTTGGAGTATTAAGTATTAAGACAGAATGAACTTCGATATTTTTTCTTTCATTTCTTCTGAAAATGATTCTGCTTTGATACCACCACGATTATCTTTGAAAGCCACATTAACTAAAGTCACTTCACCTTCCAAACAGGTGTTTCCATCTTCATCTTCAAATTTAAACCCGCATAGTAGTGAGGCACCACCAATATTTTTCACCCAAAGCGATTTGGTTAGGATTTCACCTAAACGCGCCGCTTTTTTGAATTGCACTTTTAAATCAACTGTTGGAATTCCGTTGGTTTCGTGGATTTTAGAGAAAGGACGTTCCAAGGCTTCTTCAAACCAATCTTCCACCAAATCGTTCAGCATTTCCAAAAATCTTGGATAGAAAACAATTCCAGCGTAATCGACGTGTTTGAAACGTATTTTTTCTTTTTTTATAAAGGGTTGGTTCATATTTTTATTTTTTATTAAAAACTTTCTGCAGAGGCTTTTTTCCAATGGTGTAAAAACGTTTTCGGAATTGCATTTTGGTCCAGCAAACAGCCACTGTCCAATTCGGGATAAGTTTCTGCAAAGGTTTGGATTTTGGTTCTATCGACACGCATACTTACCACGTGTCTGTCCACATCATCAGGATGTGATATTCCTGCCGAAGCCATCAATTCCATTGCACTTTTCACTGTTTCATGCTGAAATCTTGCAACTCGGATGCTTTTTTCTTGTGGTACCAATCCTTTTACTAATCTTGGATCTTGTGTGGCAACACCAGTAGGGCAAGTATTAGCGTGGCATTCCAACGCTTGAATGCAACCCAAGGCGAACATCATTCCTCGTGCAGAATTGCATAAATCGGCTCCTGTGGAAAGGGTCTTGATGATGTCAAATCCAGTAATGATTTTACCACTGCAAATAATCTTGATTTGGTCTTTAATTCCGAAACCTTTTAGGCAATCATAAACAAAGGCCAGAGCATCACGTAAAGGCATCCCAACATGGTCGGAATATTCCTGTGGAGCTGCACCTGTACCGCCTTCGCCACCGTCAACGGTAATAAAATCGAGATAGGTTTCGGTTTGCACCATTGCCTTGCAAATGGCTATAAATTCTGATTTATTTCCGATACAGATTTTAATACCAATGGGTTTTCCACCAGAGCCTTTTCTCAAAACTTTTATGAAATCCATAAGTTCCAATGGCGTCTTAAAAGCAGAATGGGTGGGAGGCGAAATGATATCGTGTCCTCGGCCAACCAAACGGATTGCCGCAATTTCATCGGTTACTTTTTCTTTTGGTAAAATTCCACCATGGCCTGGTTTTGCACCTTGTGAGAATTTTATTTCGATCATTTTTACATTTTCGTATTGGGCTCTTTTGGCATAATTTTCATAGCTGAAATTTCCATTTTCATCCCGGCAACTGAAATAACCAGTTCCGATGTTCCAAACCACATCGCCACCTTGCAGATGATACGGAGAAAGCCCGCCCTCTCCAGTATTATGGTAGAATCCGCCTTGCTTGGCACCTTCATTTAAGGCTATAATTGCATTTTTGCTTAACGAACCGTAACTCATCGCACTGATGTTGTACAAACTGGCTTCGTACGGTTTTTCGCATTGGGATGAACCAATCTTTACTCTCGGATTGCTGTTCACAGCCGAGAAAGGAATTGCTTTTATACTGTGGTTGATCCATTGGTAGCCAACATCGTAGGTGTCCAATTGCGTTCCAAAAGGATTTGAATCAGTTTCTTTTTTGCTTCGCTGATACACCAGACTTCGCTCCAATCGGTTGAAAGGTTTTCCATCCAAATCGCCTTCTACAAAATATTGGCGAACACCAGGACCAAGTGATTCCAGCAAATACCGCATTCTACCAACCAATGGGAAATTTCTCCTTATGGTTTTCTTGGATTGGAACATGTCGTAAAATCCCATTACAATCAATGGAAGAAATATCAATAGGAGGAATAAAGATTTCCAATTGATATACGTCATAATGGCGATAATGGCCAGTGATGTTATGCTAAAAACAACAAATACTTTTCTCATTTCCTTATTCTTGAATCACAAAATACAAATGTGCTAAAATTACGCTTTATTCTTCAATTTAAAGCGTTGAATTTTGCCAGTTTCTGTTTTTGGGAGACTTTCTATAAAATGTATTTCTCTAGGATATTTATAAGGTGCAGCGACTTCCTTGAACCAATCTTGGATGTGCTTGGCAAATTCAGGATTGGCTTTTGTTTGATCCTTCAAAACAATGTAGGCACAAACCAACATTCCTCTTTCTTCATTTGGTAAGCCTACAACAGCACATTCTGCAATATCATCGTGGGTTAGCAAAACGCTTTCAACCTCAATTGCGGCAATGTTATATCCTGACGAAATAATCATATCGTCGCCTCGGGCTACAAACCAGAAATAACCGTCTTCGTCCTTGCGGAAAATATCACCGGTAATGTTCCATTTGTTTTGAACGTATTCCTTTTGTTTGTCAACCGAATTCAAATATTTGCAACCTGTAATTCCTCGAACAGCCAATCTTCCCGGTTCGTTTACGGCAACTTCATTTCCTTTTTTATCTACGATTTTTGCTTCATAACCGCGAATTGGCAAACCTGTTGAACCTTTTCGCATGTTTTCTTCGTTGGATGAAATAAAAATATGAAGTATTTCGGTAGAACCAATGCCGTCAATGATTTTCAAACCTGTGGCTTCGTACCAATCTTCCCAGACTTTTAGAGGCAGGGCTTCTCCGGCTGAAACACATTTCCGTAACGACGAAATATCAAATTCTTTTACTTTAGAGGTAATGACTCTCCAAGCAGTTGGCGCTGTAAAACAGATGGTTATCTTGTATTCTTCAATCGCTTTTAACAAAAGTTCAGGCGATGGTTTTTCGATTAAAAAGGTCGAAGCTCCATAATAAAACGGAAATAACACCAAACCTCCCAATCCAAAAGTGAATCCCAAAGGTGGACTTCCTGTGAAAATATCAGCCGAGGTTGGTTGTAATGAATATTTTGGAAATGCCTCACAAATCAATAAGATATCCTTGTGATAATGCGAAGTCATCTTAGGTTTTCCAGTAGTTCCAGATGTAAATCCTATAAGGCAGATGGAGTTTGAAAGTGTATGATAATTATGAAAAGTTGTCGGTTTTGAAGCCATCAAGCGTTCTAAATCAGAAGTATTTTCATTTGAACCGTCAAACGTACAGACCTTTTTTAGAAAAGGAGATTTCACCAAGTTCATTTCATCGCATAATCTGATGTCGCAAAAAACATGAGAGATTTCGGCACTTTCAATCATGACCGATAATTCCTTTTCTCGTAAAAGGGGCATTGTTGCGACAACTATTCCGCCCGCTTTTAATATAGCAAACCAACAAGCAACAAACATTGGATTGTTGGCAGAACGAATCAAAACACGATTTCCTGAAACAAAACCCAAATCATCGACCAGAACATGGGCAATCTGATTGGATTTTTCATATAAATCCTGAAACGTCCATTTTTCTATAAAGGTTTGAATGGCGATAGCGTTTCCTCGACCTTCTTTAATGTGGTCATCGAGTAATTTATCGACACAATTAAGATTTTCAGGGAATTCAAAATCAGGATGATTCCAGATGTAATCAGGCTGTAGTTCTTCTGACGGAATGTGATTATGAGCAAAATTGTCAATATAATGTTTCATAATTCTATTTGTGACTTTCAGGTTTTAGTGCTTTTTTCATTCCTTCGACCATTTTTCGTTCTCCGGCTTTCATCGGGTAAAAATGGGGTAGGGCAATCTTATATTGATTAGGAACATCGTTGCTCTCAAAACTTTCATAAGCCTGTGCATTTCGAACGAAATTAGGTTCCAAAAGCAATGTCTTTCCTAATGCTACCAAATCGGCTCGACCGTTTAATAAAATAGTGTTGATTTGGTCGATGTCTTGAATATATCCTGCTGTAATTGTTGGAATATCAATAGTATTTCGAATGGCTTCGGAAAAAGGAGTTTGCCACATTCTTCCAATTGCTGGTTTTTGATGCGAAACGGTATTTCCTGTCGAAACGTTGATGATGTCTGCTCCAGCATTTTTAAAGGCTTCGGCAATTGCAAAAACATCTTCTTCGGTAATTCCGTTTTCAACCCAGTCGGAAGCTGAAATCCTTACCGACATCGGTTTATCTTGATTGAAAACCTTTCTGATTTCTGTGAAAACTCGTAACGGAAACTTTAATCTGTTTTTGATGCTTCCGCCAAATTCATCCATACGAATATTTGTCAGAGGCGATAGGAATGAAGCCAATAGATAACCGTGATGTGCTTGCAATTCAATCATGTCAAATCTAGCTTCGTCTGCATTTTTTGTAGCTTGGATAAATTGGGCAACAATTTCATCCATATCGGAAAGCGTCATTTCTTTTGGTGTGGAAAACTTTTCATTGAAGGCAATTGGCGAAGCTGAAATCAAATCCCAGCTATTTTCCAAAGGCTCGTTTGTTCCTTCCCAAGGTTTTTTGATGCTTCCTTTCCGGCCAGAATGTCCTAATTGAATTCCAATTTTCGTTTTGGTGTTTTTATGAATAAATTCAGTTAAATTTTTCCATTCAACTATTTGTTCTTTAGTGTATATACCTGCACAACCTAAAGTGATTTTTCCTGTTTCTGAAATAGCCGTCATTTCGGTCAGAATCAATCCCAAACCTCCGATTGCACGATTGGTATAATGCGTAAAATGCCAATCGTTTATTAGTCCGTCTTCGGCAGAATATTGTCCCATCGGAGCCATTACAATCCTGTTTTGAAGTTCCATTTTTCGCAATGAAAAAGGAGTGAAGGCGGCCGGAGTTTTTACATTTTCGATTCCTCTTTTTGAATTGAATTCATTCAAAACTTTTTCAGGAAACGATTTATCGCGAAGTGCAAGATTTTCAAATGTCACTTTCTTAGCACGCGTCATTACGCCAAATGCGAATTGATAGAAATCATGTTTGATGTGACGGTCCATGTTTTCAAACCAATCCAGCGACACATTGGCTGCATGCTGAATCATCTCGACACGGTTTCGGCGTAACTGCTCGTATTTAGCGAAAGCCTTTTCCTTATCCGTACCAAAAGCTACGATGGAATCGGACAAAGCAATAGCACATTCCATAGCCAATTTTGTTCCCGAACCGATGGAATAATGCGCCGTTGCTTTTGCATCTCCCAAAAGAACGATATTGTCTTTATGCCAAACATCATTAGTAATTGCAGGAAATTGACGCCAATGGGAACGATTTGAAATCAAGCCGTGACCGTCTAATTCTTCTGCAAATATCTTAGAAATTCGGGCAATTGTATCTTCCTCGTTTGTGGTTTCAAAACCCACTTTTTCCCAAGTTTCGGGAGCACATTCGAAAATCCAAGTACTCATTCCTTCTTGATATTGATAAGAATGCGCCACAAAGGTTCCGTAAGGTGTGGTTCTGAAAAAATAGGTAAAGGCATCTAATGGTCGGGTAGAGCCCAGCCAGACGAATTTATTTTTCTTTAATTCGCTTTTGTTGCCGAAATCGGATGCGAATTTATCTCTAATCACACTGTTGATGCCGTCACAACCCAAGATATAATCGGAGTCTTTAAACTGATTCAAATCATCAACATTGTGCTCAAAATGAAGATTTACACCTTCTTCCTGGCATCTTTGCTGTAATAACTGCAATAGCGTTTTTCGGGAACAGCCACAAAAACCGTTTCCGGAAACATTGACGGTTTCGCCATCTCGAGCTACAACAATATCATCCCAATACGCAAATTTGCTTCGGATTAAATCATACGATTTTGTATCCCGTGTAAGGAATTCGCCCAGAGTTTCATCAGAGAATACAACGCCAAAACCAAAACTGTCATCGGCTTTATTACGTTCGTAAACATCAATCTGACAATCGGGTAGGGCTTTTTTGGTAAGTATGGAGAAGTAAAGTCCGCCGGGACCTCCACCTATAACTGTAATCTTCATTTTAATTTCTTTTGACAGAGAAAATTTCTCCTAATTTAGAATAACCCGAACCTGCAAGCCTTGAAATAGGCTGATAGTTTTCCAGATTGATTTTGTAATCATCCAAAAGGACACTTTCGTCAAAATGAAACATCACGACCTTTCCGACCATTATGGTTTGTCCGCCAAAGCGACTGTTTTCGAGTGTATAATGGTGTACGAGTTCGCATTCCATCGTGATGAGACATTCTTGAACACGCGGAGGTTTTACTTTTATAGAAGCAATTGGAGTAACGCCTGCATGATCAAATTCACTTTCTAGGGATGGAATTGAATGGGAGGTCAAGTTCATTTGTTCGGTCAATTCCTCCGTCACCATGTTCACAACAAATTGTTTGGTTGCCAAAACGTTGCTCAAAGTATCACGATTGGCTTTAGGCGAACCAGAGGCTGAAAACATCACGTGAGGCGGATCGTCGCCAACGGCATTAAAGAATGAAAAAGGAGCGAGGTTGAGTATTCCATCTTCACTGATGGAAGATATCCAGCCAATTGGACGTGGAATGACCGCCCCGGTTAGTAATTTGTAAATGGCTTTTTGATCCAGCTCGTCAGGATTGAATTCCATATTGTATGTTGTTTACGCAAATAAAAGAAAATTTTATGAATCATTTTTAATGATTTTTGTTATTTGTGGGGTAAAAATGAAGAATGTGTATTTTTAACGGGTATAATATTTTTCATATCTACATATCAAAATACCTATTTATAAGGATTTTCAGTAGATGCTTTTTTTGTAAATTTACAATATAAATTATGTTCTTATTTATGTATAAACTGTTCATTATGATTACATTAATATTTTCAGGACATAGCACTTCAATATCGAAGGCTGTTCAAAGAGCAAATGAAATCTTGGCAAGCGACATTTTTTATGAAAAAATAGCATCGCTACCCCAAATGTGCAACACAAGATTATCTTCCCCAGAAATCGCAACTATATTAAAGACTACTAACCGAAAGATAATCATACAAACATTTTGGAATCCATTTGGAGCAAAAACAAAAAATAAAAGTTCTTACGGATTTCTAGTTAATAGAAAAAAAATAAGCACTGTTACTGCCTATGCGGTTAATACGCTCATTAATGAAACGATTCATGCAATAGGTTCTTTGGAAAATGAGATTGATCTTTCTAAATTACCTTATGATGAAGAGGAAGAAAACATTTTTCCTTGGAAAATTGGTGTAATTGCTGAAATCATTAGTAGAGCAAAAAGGTATGCGTAAGTATTTTAAACATTATCTTGAGAGCCGATAATTAAATTCACGTCTTTTTTATGATCAGATTGTGGTTAAGAGAAATTTATTAGGTTTTTTTTAGCAATTCACTTTTGTAGTTTGTTAGTTTTTAATTGTAATTTAGAACTACCTATACATTTATATATGAATTAATGTAAAAAAAAACTTTGATATGAGATTATCCATTGAACGTAAATCAGTAAAAGTATACCCTGATCCCCGACGTGTTATAGCTCGTTATTTTTTCAACGGAGAAGAAAGAGCCTTATTCTTAATTGGTAAGATATTAGAAATGAATCAAGATCAAGTGTTCTCGATTATTTCACCCTTATTGCAGGACTTTTCCAAAAGGCATCGGAATATTACCAAAAAATTATTGAAGCATTGTGAAAAGGTTAAACCTTTTATTGAAAAAGCGGGAGCTGATTATAGCCAAATGCCTGATTATACCAAGTATCTTATTGGTGCCTATTTTACACACGAGTACTCGATTGAATCAGCGGCTTTTTTTAATCCTTCGATCATATTAGATCCAGATCAAAGCCATCTCGAAGAGGGCCAACAACGTTTGCTGATTAGCTTTAGGGCTGTCGGTGAAGGCCACATTTCATCAGTAGTTTTTCGTCGGGCGATGATTGATAAGCATAACAATATTACTATTATTCCTGCTGGAAATTACATCGATGAAGCTGAAAAAATGCATCCAACAATCTATCAGAAGAAATTGTTCCTCAAAAAAGGCGAAGAAGCTGATATCAATGCCGATTTTCTAAAAGATGTTGACTCCCATTTGCCGGAAAGGTTTGACTATGAAAGCTTGAAAAAATTAGTGCTTGAAGCAAAGAATCAAACACAGGATGAAAGGACAATTCAACAGTATAATCAGATATTAGCTCTGTCTGATAGTTACAGAAAAATCAGTTTTTCAAGAGATACTGATATTAGCGACAGGGTAATCTTCCCGATATCGGATTTTGAAAGCAAAGGTATTGAAGATGCCAGATTTGTAAAATTCACGAAAGAGAATGAGCAAACTGTTTACTATGCGACTTATACCGCCTATGACGGTGTTCATATCATGCCCAAGCTTTTACAGACTACTGATTTCTATGATTTTAAGACATCTCCTTTGAACGGAGAAGGCGCTAAAAACAAAAACCTTGCTCTATTTCCAAGAAAAATAAATGGTAAATTTGTAATGATGTCCCGCATTGATGGCTGGAACAATTATCTGATGTTTTCTGACAATATAAATGTTTGGGACGACCCTATCAAAATCCAAAGTCCGCTTTATCCTTGGGAGTTGGTGCAAATTGGAAACTGTGGTTCTCCAATTGAAACAGAGCACGGATGGCTAGTAATGACACATGCGGTAGGGCCAATGAGACGTTACTGTATTGGCGCTTCCTTATTGGATCTGGAACATCCAGAAAAAGAGATTGGCCGATTAAAAGAACCACTCATTATGCCAAATCCTGATGAACGTGAAGGTTATGTACCTAATGTAGTATATTCATGTGGTTCTATTGTGCACAACGAAGAATTAATCATTCCTTACGGACTTTCTGATCACAGTTCTGGTTTTGCCAGTGTAAATTTAGAATTATTGCTAAAAAGACTTATGAATGGTGGATAGTAAATTTTTTAAGTAGATGAATACAAGTTAAAATTGCTTGTAATTGCTATACAATCGTCCCTCTTGATTTTACAATCAAGTTGGACGATTTTTTTTGATCAAAAAATTAATATAAAAAGCATTTTGTTTATTTTGTTTTTGATTGACTAAATGTTACAATGGTTTTTATTATAAATATTAATCAATTAATTAGCAATATAGTTATACAATTTTCGAATTTATAATAATTAAAATACATCAACTTCATTTTTGTGGGAATTTTGTAAACATTGATTGAAATACTATAAATAAACAAGTGTTAATGATTTTAAATTTACTATAACAATAAATAACCCCTAGTTTATTGTAATCTAAGCTCAATTTTAGTAAATCTATATTCCTTTCGACCAATACATGCGAAGCTTATAAACACGTATATAAATTACCCCTTATATATAACTTAAAATCCTTTGCTTATGAAAATTTTTACTCTTCAACCGAGGGTTGATTTGCGGTATCTTATTGTTTTTATTTTATCGCTATTCTTCCAAAATGTTCGGGCTCAATTTTCGCCTGTTTACACCACCACCATTTCAAGTCAGAGCAATACTGACTTTTCAAACAATTCCATCGATGGAAATCTTTCAACCAGAGCAAGAATTAGGGCAAGTTCTGGGATTGCATTAAACATCGGGAATTATTCAGGGCACTTGGAATTACAGTATCCCACACAGATTCCAGCCAATACCACAACCTACATCAAGATTCAGACAGATGACAATCTTTTGCCAGCACTTCTTAGTGGAAGTTTAGGCAATTTAGTTGCCGATGTTTTGGGTGTTGTGCTTATTGGGAATCAAGAATTTTCAGTACAGGCTAAAAATCAAAACACCGTAGTTTTGGAAGGAAATAGTCAACTATTTAATGATTTTTCCGGACCTAGACTCCGTGTAGTTGCTAATGCTAATAACGAATATTTTATTGCCATTACACCAAATCAAGCTTACGATAGAGTTAGATTGACCAACAGAGTAGGGGCTCTATTGGGGCTTTTCAACACCAAGAGATTAGATGTTTTTGAAGCTTTTTATATCGGAACTCCCGATGCTTGTGGAGGAGCTTCCTTCACTTCATTTGATGGAGCCGGACTAAATTTGGACTTATTGAATTTAGGACAGGCTGGAGTTAGCAATCCGCATCATGTTTTGGATGCCAATCAAAATAATTTTTCCAGATTAAGCCTTGGTGTTGTAGCCGTTGCTTCATCGGTACAGCAAACAGTTTACTTTGGAAGTTCGTCGCAAACAACCGATGATTTTTATATAAAGATGAGAGTTGACCCAGCATTATTGGCTTTGGGAGTTGCAAATAATATCCAAATTATTGCTTCGAACGGACCCAATACGGTGCAAACCATCAATTTAAATTCATTGCTGAATTTAGATTTGCTAACGCTTTTGCAAGGCAACCAAGTCGCTACGATTCGGTATTCACCCAATGCTCCAGTCAGCAGGATTACGATACGGTATAATTCTTTGTTGAATGTACAACTTACCCAAAGTTTGGATTTATACAGCATCAACCGTGCACCAGCTTTGCCTATCATAACCGACCCCGCTACTCAAAATGCAACGGCTTGTTCGGGATCTACAGCTTCCTTGATTGCAACAACCGATGCAGGAAATGAATTGAGATGGTATGGTCAGCCACAAGGAGGGAGTATATTGGCTACAACTACTTCAGGAGCTCCTTTTGTTACTCCTGTTTTAAACCAAAATATCGCTTTTTATGTTGCCGCAAAGCGTATTGGCTGTCCAGAAGAATCAGCACGGATTCGAATAAATGTTGCCGTTTCAAATCTGCCAACCGCAACTGATATTTTGATTCCAGATACTGTAACCGCTTGTAATGGAAGTGTTATTTTATCGCCTTCTTCATCAATAGGCGGTGCCAGTTTCAAATATTATAAGGATCAACAGAAAACACAAGAAATTACAACAGGTTTTAATGGAGATGTTGGAGTTACTTATATCAAAAACGACACTACAGGCACATTGACCATCGCTGGATTATCAGAAGCAAATTCGCCTTACAGCTATTATATTTCTATTGTAAATAATAATTGCGAGAACGAAGCTAATACTTTGAAATTAGTAACGGTCAATTATTCATCAGCGCTAACATTGCAAGTTCAGAATGCAATTTCAGGTTGCGGAAGTGTGAATCTGAGGGATGCCATTCTCAACTTCAATGGTTCTGCCGATATTCAATATAATTTTACGGATGCTTCCAATAGTCCAATTTCTGCCGAAACAGCTTCTGAAATAACAACCAGCGGTGTCTATTCTATTCAGGCCGTGAGTTTGTCGGGAAGTTGCGAATCTGCTGTTGCCCAAGTTACGGTTACGGTAAATCCGAATCCAACCTTAACCATTGCGAATTCAAATATCGTTGCAAATCAAGGAACAACTGTCACTTTGGATGCTGTTTCAGATGAAACAATAATTTGGTATGATGCTAACGGAACTGCCATTTCTGGCAACACTGTCGGACCGTTCACCGACACCGGTTTTTATACTTTTACAGCTGTAGCAAGTAATGCAAATTGCGCTGTATCAGGTAGTGTGACAGTAGCTGTCATCGATCCAGAAAATTGTCCACCATTATCCGAAAGAG